>DATLMR010000216.1:0-10904 GCA_035537555.1 Blastocatellia bacterium | reverse complement strand
TTATCCTGGAAGCTGGCCGCAAGATCTTTGATGATCTGGTCCGGCTCGGCTCCCGCCGCAACCGGATCGATTCCCTTCTCTCGCACGAATCGAAGGACCGCCGTCTTCAATCCACTGAAGCTGAAGTCGAGGTTCGGCGTGTTCATGCGCGGGAGAGTGAAGACTAGATCAGCCGCCGCCGGGTTTCCTCCGGCCGCGAGCAGATCGACGAAAGGGCCTCCCGGGTAGCCGAGCCCGAGGAGCTTCGCAACTTTGTCGTATGCCTCTCCGGCCGCGTCATCGCGAGTGCGGCCGAGCACCGCATACTTCCCTTCCTCCGGGATCAGAAAGAGGGTCGTGTGGCCGCCCGAGACGATAAGGGCGAGCGCCGGGTATTTGACGGGGGGATTCTCGAAGGCCACGGAATAGATGTGGCCTTCGATGTGATTCACTCCAACCACGGGCTTGCCCGCGACGTAGGCGATCGACTTTGCAAAGCTGATGCCCACGAGGAGAGCCCCGATCAATCCGGGGCCTTTCGTCACCGCAATCCCGTCGAGCAGGTCTATCGAGACACCGGCCTCGCTCAAGGCCGAATCCACGACAGGAGCGATTCGGTCCAGATGCGCCCGAGACGCAAGCTCAGGCACAACGCCTCCGAAGGGCGCGTGCGTCTCGACTTGAGAGGCGATTATGCTCGATTTTATCGACCGGCCGTCTTCGATAACGGCGGCCGCGGTCTCGTCACAAGAGCTTTCTATTCCAAGAACCAGCATTACCGACTAATTGTACACGACCATGTTCCAAGGTCGAAACCGCTCACGTCACGCGCCTGCTCCCACTTCAGAAAGCTCCGCGCGGCCGACGCCTTGCCTCACACGGATCACGCGAGCGGCTCATCCGAATCGGCAGGCTTTACGTAACATTTCAAGCTTTGGAAATCGGTTTGCAAATCGGTTTGCAAATCCATGCCGCTTGCTTATAATCGAGCGCGGCCGCGCGCCGTCCTGGTCAGGAGGCTTATTCGAGAAAGAGCCGGGTTAATTTATGAAAGCAGCCTTTGTAAAACAGACGATGGAGCCGCTCCAGATTGAAGAGATGGAGATCCCCGAGCCGGGACCGGATGAAGTGCTGTTAAAAGTGGAAGCGAGCGGCGTGTGCCATTCCGATTTGCACCTCGCCAACGGCGATTGGCCGAGGTTAATGAAGATAGCCAGGCTGCCCTTGATCATGGGGCACGAGGTGGTAGGCCGCGTCGTGAAGAAGGGCGAGCAGGTCCGGGAACTCGACCTCGGCGACCGCGCGGGCGTGGCGTGGGTCCACTGGACGTGCGGCGAGTGCGAGGTTTGCAGGGAAGGGCTGGAGAACCTCTGTCCCGCGCAGACGATCACGGGCGTAACCGTACACGGAGGCTACGCCGAGTACATTAAGGCGAAGGCTTCCCACGCGATCAAGGTCCCCGAGGGCCTCTCGTCCGAGGAGGCCGCCCCGCTGTTCTGCGCGGGAGTGACTGTCTACAGGGCCATAAAAAACTCGATGATCGAACCCGGGCAGCGCGTGGCCATCTTCGGAGTGGGAGGGCTCGGCCACCTCGCGGTTCAAATCGCCAAGGCCTTCGGCGCCGAAGTGACCGCGGTCGACATCACGGGAGAGAAGCTGGAGCTTGCCCGAAGGCACGGAGCCGACCACACGATCAACAGCGCCAGCACAAACGCGGTCAAGAAGATTCGAGAGATGGGAGGGGCGCACTATGCGATCGTGACCGCGGCGGCCAAGGCCGCTTACGATACGGCCTTCCGATCCCTGAGGCCGAGGGGGACTCTGGTAGTCGTGGGACTGCCGGCCGATGACCTGACCTTCAACCCGAACGCGATGTCTTCGGTAGAAGTCAGGATAATCGCTTCGTCGGTCGGCACGCGGGAGGATTTGAGGGAAGTGCTCGACCTCGCCGCTCGCGGAAAGGTCAGATGCGAGATCGAGACCCGAACGCTGGACCAGATCAACGAAGTCTTCGACCAGATGCGCCGCGCGCAAATTACCGGCAGACTTGTCCTTACTTTTCGATGACCCTGCCGCACGTGAGATCACCCGGTGCGGCAGGGCTTGTCCGTTCCAGCTACTCCGACAGCTTGACCGATTTCATCGAATCGCCGGCGCGAAGCTTCTGCACGGTATCGAGTCCGTCGGTGACCCTTCCGAACACCGCGTAATTCATATCGAGAAATGCGGCGGGGCCGAGCGTGATGTAAAACTGGCACGAGGCGCTGTTGGGGTCCGACGACCGCGCCATCGCTACCGCGCCCGCCTCCCCGTGTTTAAGCTCGGGGCTCACTTCAAGCTGAATCCTCCGCTCCCCTCCCGTGGCGGGGTCGGTATAGCCGCCCGTGCCGTTGCCCCGAGGGTCGCCGCCCTGAATCACGAACCCGGGCTCATATCGGTGGAACTTCAGCCCGTCGTAAAAGCCCTTCTCTACAAGGTCGATGAAGTTGCCCGCGGTGATCGGGGCCTTGTCTTCGAACAGCTCGATAGTAATCGACCCCTTGTCGGTTTCAATAATAGCGTTTCGATTTGCCATGACTTTCTCCTTTCCTCTATTGATAAACGAGAAATGTAGCACTCCCGGTCGAAGCCGTTCAAGTTGCTTAGACCGCGAGGCGCAGCTATACTGCTCGCCTTTTGACGAGATCAGCCGAGTGAGAAACGCGAGGAACCCGAATGTATGTCACACACCTCTATTGCTCTTCGTGCGGAACGAAGCGCGAGCCGCGCAGGCTTTACAACCTCTGCGAATGCGGAAAGCCTCTACTGGTCGCGTACGACCTGGAACGCGTGAGGGAGACTCTCACGCAAGACGCGCTCGCCACGCGCGAGCCGAATCTATGGCGGTACAGGGAAGTATTGCCCGTAGTCGACGCGGCCAATCGTCTGACGCTCGGCGAGGGCATGACCCCCTTGATCCGGGCCTATAATCTCGGAGCGCGCCTCGGGATGCCCGAGGTATATATAAAAGACGAGTCGCTTAATCCCACGGCCTCTTTCAAGGCTCGCGGGATGGCGGTGGCGGTCTCCATGGCGAAAGAGCTCGGGGTGAAGAAGCTCGCGGTGCCCTCGGCCGGGAACGCCGCGGGCGCGCTTGCAGCCTACGCCGCGAAGGCGGGCCTGGAAGCCTTTATCTTCATGCCGCGAGACACTCCAAAGGCAAACATCGTCGAGTGCGAGCAGACCGGGGCGACGGTCACGCTAGTCGATGGGCTGATAACCGATTGCGGAAGAATCGTGGGCGAGCGCAAGGAAGCCGAGGGGTGGTTCGACGTCTCGACGTTGAAGGAGCCGTACAGGGTCGAAGGCAAGAAGACGATGGGCTACGAGCTGGCCGAGCAGTTCAACTGGGACCTGCCCGACGTGATCCTCTACCCGACCGGAGGGGGCACGGGGCTCATCGGAATGTGGAAGGCTTTCGACGAGATGGAGCGGATGGGCTGGCTTACGGAGCACAGGCCGCGCATGGTGTCGGTCCAGGCGGAAGGCTGCGCTCCGATAGTCCAGGGGTTCGCGGCCGGGGCGAGCTCGGGAGCCGAGATTCC
Organism: Blastocatellia bacterium; assembly: GCA_035537555.1. Lineage (GTDB taxonomy): Bacteria > Acidobacteriota > Blastocatellia > UBA7656 > UBA7656 > DATLMR01. The sequence continues at coordinate 7,341 of DATLMR010000216.1, read as the reverse complement.
GGACGCTCACACGGTAGCTTCGGGGCTCAGAGTCCCGCGCGCCATCGGCGATTTCATCATGCTCGATATATTGCGCAAGAGTGGAGGCACGGCAATCGCGGTGACGGACGAAGAGCTGCTTGAGGGCGTGAGGGAGATCGGGTCGTCCGAGGGAATATTCGCGGCGCCCGAAGGGGGCGCGTGCCTGCCCGCGCTCCGCCTTTTGCTCGAACGGGGAGAAGTGAAGCCCGAGGAGAGGGTGGTTCTCTTCAACACCGGCTCGGGCCTTAAGTACCTGGAGGCCTTTTCGTAGCGAGAGCGCGGGAGCGGCGCGCCAGCTTTCGCCGGGCGCGCCGCTCCCGCGCTTTGAGTCTATCCGCCGATCAATTCCCGCAGCCTCGATTCGACGACTTCCCGGTTCGCAATCAGGTCGGCTTCGGTCTCGGCTTCGAATCTCATCACGAGGGCCGGCTGCGTATTCGATGCCCGAATCAACCCCCACCCTTTTTCGAACGTGATCCGGGCGCCGTCGAGGTCGATCACCTCGTGCGTCTTCTTGAACCCTTCGGTCAATTTACCGACCACTTCGAATTTCATTTCGTCGGGGCAATCGACCCGTATTTCGGGCGTGACCACGGTCTCCTTGATCCCTGAGAGCAGGCTCGAAACAGGCCCGTCCGAATTCGACAGAATCTCCAGCAGCCGCGCCCCCGAATAGATCGCGTCGTCGAATCCGAAGAACCGGTCGGCGAAGAAGATATGGCCGCTCATCTCGCCCGCGAGTGCCGCATGCGAGCTCTTCATCTTCGACTTTATGAGAGAATGGCCGACCTTCCACATTATGGGGTTCCCGCCGTGCCGGCGTATGTCGTCGAAGAGGGTCTGGGAGCATTTGACTTCGGCGATGAACGTAGCGCCCGGCAGCTCCTTCAATATCGCCCGGGAGAAGATGATCAGGAGCTGGTCGCCCCAGATGATCTTCCCCTTCTCGTCGACGACGCCTATCCGGTCCGCGTCCCCGTCGAACGCGACCACTATATCGGCGTGATGCTCGGCCACCGCGTCGATGGCGAACCTCATATTCTCGAGCACCGTGGGGTCCGGGTGATGATTCGGAAAGCGGCTGTCGGGCTCGCAGAAGAGCTCGACCACTTCGCATCCCAGGTCGCGATACAGGGGGGCCGCGATGAATCCGCCCATGCCGTTGCCCGCGTCGATGACGACCTTGAGGCGCCGTGGCCCGAGCTTCACGTTAGATCTGATGAACTCGCGATATTCGGGAACTATGTCGTGTTCTTCGCGCTCACCTTCCCCCGACGCGAAAGCGCGCGTGAGGGCGAGCCTCTTGATCTCGCTTATCTGTTCGCCGAAGATCGTGCTCTTGTTCAGGCATATCTTGAAGCCGTTGTTATCGGCGGGATTATGGCTTCCCGTTATCATCACCCCGGCGTCAACATCCAGGTTGAACAGCGTGAAGTACAGCACCGGGGTCGGCACCATGCCCACGTCCACGATGTCGCACCCGGTTTCGTTCAGCCCTCGTATCATCAAATCGCGAAAGCCGGGAGAGCTTTCGCGCGCATCGCGGCCGATGCTCACGCGTTTTACTCCGTTCGCCCTGTAAAAAGTCCCGATTGCGCGGGCGAGGTCGTATACGGTCTCGTCCGTCAGGTCTTCTCCCACAACCCCTCGGATGTCGTATTCTCTAAAAATGTGTTCGTTCATAGATGATCTCCAGGGAGAGATTCTGTCTGACGCGCTCGCGTTCGGCAACCTCGCGGCGGCCTGCCGGGCGGCGGGAAAAAATGTAACCCTGAGCCTTCTTTTTTCGTTTTAGAAACTTGGCCTTCAAATGCTCCGTCCCGGAGCTTGTGATTTTGTAATATTGCACCATAAATGGGGAAAATCATTGAACGTTTGATTTCCTCGATGTTAATCTTTCTGGCGTATAGACGGATATACCCTCATAGACATATTAAGCCGAATATTTTCAAGGGAGTATGAGTATGAGTAAGAAGATCCTGGCATTGGCCCTCGGTGTGTTCCTGGTTCAGACGGCTTTCGCGGGCGCGTATGAAATCTCGACCGGCGAGCCGGGCGCGGCGGTTTCGCCGGGAAGCTCTACGTTCCAGGCCGGAAGAGTGGAAGGCACGGTTTCCGACCCGGCGGGCGCGAAAGTGGCGAATGCTCGCGTGGCGTTGCTCGATTTAACGGGCGCCGTGATCGCGGAGACAAGGACCGACGCGCAGGGCCGCTTCTCTTTCGCGGATGTCGCGCCGGGCCCCTACACGGTGCGGGTCGAGGCCGAGGGCTTCGCTCTTCCCGATCGCCCTAACATCGAAGTGAAGAAGGGCGCGACCCAGACGCTCAGCCTGAAGCTCGAGATAGCTTCGATAAGCGAGAAGATCGAGGTATCGAGCACGGACCCGATTTACGTCGGCCTGCGGCAGGTGAAGCTGAGCGGCGAATCGGTCGCCCTGAAGAACGTCATCTTGAGGCGCGACGCCGGGATCATCACTTTAAAGGACGGGGTGATCCATTTTCTCGCTCCGGTCGAAGGGAGAGTGACGGGAGCGGTCTTCGTCGGGGACGGCGAATTCGAGCTCACGCCCCCTCTCGAAATAGAGAAGAAGCACCTCGCCAACCTGACCTCCGGCCCCAAGCTCTCCGAGCAATTCTCGAAAGTCATACTCAGGTTCACCGACGGCACCTATGAAGAGCTGAAGAAGCAGGGCACGCTCGCGACGGGCCCGGTCGATTCCTCCGCGCAAGGCGCTCTCGACGACGTGCGTACCAGGCTCCGCAAGGCGACCGGCTACAATCTCGAGGCGCGAATATTTACGGACCTTTCGATGCCGTCGCCCGGGGGGCTGTTTCATGCCTACTTCAATGGGAAGAAATACGGCAACTGGCTCTTCGCCATAGACGCGCTCGGAGCTCCATTCGTCACGCCCGAAGAGGTGATCTTGATAAATACTTCGGACGGCAACGGCGGCATCTGGAGCGCGTTTCATATCAACCAGCATTACCGCAGCCCGAAATGGTCGGAGGAAGACCACAGGCTCTTCGACATTCTTCATCAGAACATAGACGCCAGGATAACGGGCAAGAAGCTCGAAGCAACCGTGCAGACAAAATTCAAGTGCCTGGTCGACGGAGTCAGGGTTCTCCCGCTTGACCTCTTCAGGACCCTTCGCGTCGGCAAGGTGACCGACGAGGCCGGGCACGAAGTGAAGTTCGTTCAGGAAAAGAAGAACGAGGACCCGGACTTCTACGTCATCCTGGGCGAGAGGTTGAAACTGGGGCAGGAATTTACGCTCACCTTCAATTACAGCGGAGAAGACGTGGTGCTCGATGCCGGGGGCGGAAACTTCGCCCTTAATCCAGGAGCCCGAAGCACCTGGTACCCCAATAACGCCATAACGTCGTTCGGCGACAGGTCCACCTTCGACATCACTCTCAGGACGGCCAAAGGGCTCGTGATGGTCGCGACCGGCCAGCCGCTGGGCGAGGCGACGGAGGGCGAGTTCACCATCACGAAGTGGAAGAGCGATGTCCCCCTACAGGTGGCCGGGTTCAACTTCGGCCGGTTCAAGAAGGGCGCGGTTCAGGACGAAAAGCTCAAGTTCGCCTTCGAGACCTACGCGAACAAGGAGCTGCCCGACGACCTGAAAGACCTTCAAAGCAGGATCAACATGGCCGAGTCTCAGGGCGCTACCACGGAGACGACCCTTCAATCCCTGAACACGACCGGCCTGATGGACAAAGCGAGGGCCGAGGCGCAGGTCTCCGTGCAGTTATACACGGACGTATTCGGCGCGCTTCCCTACGGGCGCATAGCGATGACCCAGCAGCCGTTCCCCAACTTCGGCCAGGCCTGGCCGATGCTGGTCTATATGCCCCTGACGGCGTTTCTCGACGGCACGCACCGCCACCAGCTCGGGATGACGGGGGCCGCGAACTTCTTCAAGTTCGTCGGCGCGCACGAAGTGGCGCACCAGTGGTGGGGCCATCTCCTCGGCTGGAACTCTTACCGCGATCAGTGGATGAGCGAAGGGTTCGCGGAGTTTTCGGCTTCACTCTTCGCGCAGGTCGTTTACAAGGACGCCAAGTTCATCGAGTTCTGGAAGGAGCAGCGTGAGCTGATCAACGAAAAGAACCGTCTGGGCAAGCGGCCGTCGGAGGTCGGCTCGGTCTACATGGGCTACAGGCTGAACACCGCGAAAACCGGCAACGTAACCCGCGCGATGATCTACCCGAAGGGCGGATTCATTCTTCACATGATCAGGATGATGATGTGGGACCCCCAGACCAAGGACCAGCGCTTCGTTATGATGATGAGGGACTTCGTCCAGTCGCATTACAATAAGGACATCTCGACGCAGGACTTCCAGAGGGCCGTCGAGAAGCATATGACCAAGGACATGGACCTCGACGGCAACGGGAAGATGAACTGGTTCTTTCAGGAGTATGTATTCGGCACGAGTATCCCCGAATACAAGCTCGACTACCGGATCGATGAAGCCGAGGGCAAGGCCGTGCTCGTCGGCAAGGTGACCCAGAGCAACGTCGATGACGCGTTCAAGATGCGCGTCCCGGTCTACGTTGACATCGACGGCAAGATCAGACGGCTCGGGGTGCTCTCGCTCTTCGGCAACAGCGCGACGGAAGAGTTCAGGGTGCCGCTCCCGAAGAAGCCCAAGAAGGTGATGTTGAATTACTACGAGGACGTTCTCTCCACCGGCTCGGGCGGCTAGAGGTTACTCGAACCCGAGCAAGGCTGCTCGCACCAAGCGGCGCGAGCAGCCTTGCTTTTTCTCTTCCGTAATTTTAACCTCTCTCCGGGTGTATCCGTAAGACTTTCGAGGCTGAAGATCGCTTGCACGCCTGTCGCTTAACCGGGCGAGCGCGTTTAGTTGTTCGCAAGTGGACAGGCCAGTCCCATAAGCGCGAAACCGGCGGCCTGAAACGAGCGAGCCCGGGTGAATAACTCTCTTTACCCGTTCATTTAATAAGCGGAGGGCTCGCGGCATAGATTTGGCAAGCACAGAAGAGGATCACTATAGAGATTTTCAGGAGGCAAGCGATGATCAGGCTTCACAATGTCGAAAAATGTTACGAGACGGGTGTCGTAAAGACCTACGTGCTGCGGAGGGTGAGCGTCGAGATCAAAGGAGGAGAGTTCGTTTCCATTATGGGGCCTTCAGGCGCGGGAAAATCGACTCTGCTTCATATGATCGGGATGCACGACAGCGCGTGGACCGGCGAGTACTACTTTCTCGATAACCCCGTTCACAAGATGAACACGAGAGATCGGGCCGACCTCCGGAACCGGAACATAGGCTTCGTCTTTCAAAGCTACCACCTCCTCGATCATCTCACGGTGTATGAAAACCTCGACATTCCGCTCTCATACAGGAACATAAAAAAATCCGAGAGGGAGAGTATAGTCTGCGACGTGCTCGACCGGTTCCAGATCGTCGGTAAAAAAGGGCTCTACCCGCACCAGCTATCGGGCGGGCAGCAGCAGCTCGTCGGCATAGCGCGCGCCGTCGTCGCGAACCCCAAGCTCATCCTCGCCGACGAGCCGACCGGCAACCTGCACTCCGATCAGGGGAGAGAGATCATGGATATGTTCAAAAAGTTGAACGACGGCGGGACCACGATAATTCAGGTTACGCATTCGGAGGAGAATGCCTCCTACGGCAGCCGCATCATCAACCTCCGCGACGGCTGGGTTGTTCAGTGAAGCGCCGGGCGGCCCGGTGTCCGTTTCTGGACAATTCAATCCCAGAACCGATGACGACAGGCGCGGCAGGCGGATCTCAGAGAAGTGTAACGGCAGCATTCAAACGGGTTAAATCTAATCGGGGAGTGGCACGAAACTTTCCTAGTACATCTCGGAGGAAGAAATGGATATACCACGCAAATCCGCCGGTCGAAGTCGCCAGATACGCCGGATATTATACGTTGTGAGTGCGGTTGCCGCCCTCGCCCTTATCACGGCCTTCGTATCTCGGCTCAAGCCCGCGGCGCCCAGCGTCGAGGCGAACATACTCTACCCCGACACGGTCAAGCGGGGCTCCATGCTTCGTCAGGTGCGCGGCCTCGGCACGCTCGTACCGGAAGAGATTCGCCTGATACCGGCCCTCTCCGAAGGTCGCGTAGAGCGTATTCTGGTCAGGCCCGGAGCTACCGTGACGGCCGGCACGGTGTTATTGGAGCTCAGCAATCCGCAGCTCGAGCAGAATGCGCTCGAAGCGGAGTCGCAGCTTCAAGGAGCCCTCGCGGAATACACGAGTCTGCGGGTCCGCCTCGAGAGCCAGACTCTCGATCAAAAGGCCGCCGCCGCCACCGTGCGCGCCAACTTCAGCGAGGCGAAGCTACAGGCCGAGGTGAACGAGGAGCTTGCCAAGCAAGGGCTGATCGCGGACCTGAATCGGAAGGTCTCGAAGGTTCGCGCCGAAGAGCTTTCCATTCGAAATGACATCGAGGAGAAACGCCTGAACATCTCGCGCGAAGCGGTCAAAGCCCAGCTCGCGGTCCAGCAGTCGAGGGTCGAGGAGCTTCGCGCCCTCGCCGGACTCAGGCGCAAGCAGGTCAACGAGCTGAGCGTCCGCGCCGGCATCAACGGAGTCCTCCAGCTTATGCAGGTCCAGGAAGGACAGCAGGTAACGCCCGGCACCAACCTCGCCCGCGTGGCCAATCCCGACGCGCTCAAGGCCGAGCTGAGGATTGCGGAGACCCAGGCGAAAGATATCCTGATCGGCCAGCCGGTCACTGTCGACACCAGAAACGGCGTCATTCAGGGCAGCGTTTCCCGCATAGACCCGGCCGTGCAAAACGGCACGGTCACGGTGGACGTGGCCCTGACGGGCGAGCTTCCGAAAGGCGCGCGCCCTGACCTGAGCGTCGACGGAACGATCGAGCTGGAGCGGCTCGAGTCGGTCCTCTACATGGGACGGCCGGTTCACGGCCAGGAGAACAGTCAGATCGGCATTTTCCGCATTGAGCCCGATGGGCAGGAAGCGGTCCGCGTCACGGTCCGGCTCGGCCGGAGCTCCGTCAACGCGGTCGAGATTCTGGATGGTCTCAAGGAAGGCGACAAGGTCATTCTTTCCGACACGTCGCAATGGGATAGTTCAGAGCGAATCAGATTGAAATAAGAGCCACACCTACTTGTGAGGAGAAAAGAGATGACCACAAGCAATCAATCCCTGCTCCGCCTCGAAGGCGTCACGAAGGTCTTCTTCACCGACGAAGTCGAGACACACGCGCTGGCAGGAATCCATATGAACATCAACAAGGGAGAGTACGTCTCCATTGCCGGCCCTTCCGGCTGCGGCAAGTCTACCCTCCTCT
>DATLMR010000215.1:0-7158 GCA_035537555.1 Blastocatellia bacterium | reverse complement strand
GAAGGTCCGCGTGCGCGAAGGTCGGGTCATAGAGATAAGCAAGGAGATCGATCCGGCCTCCTGTGACGGCGAAAACGTCGGCATCGCGAAGTTCGGCCCCGAGGGCTCGCGCCTTCTCGTCGAAGAGATGGACGCGCTGGTGGCCTCGGGCTACCTGCGCCACTGGGCTCCGCGCGCGTTTGGCGAGTTCGCTTTGAAACAGCCGCTCCACGCGGTCTCTACGCGCGGGCTCCCCTGGATCGAGATAGATTTCCCCGAGGATTATTCGAGGGCCGTGGCCGAAATTCTGCCGAGACTCGCGGCGGAAGGAGAGCCGATAGTGGCCGCCGCGACGAGCGGGGATTAGAGCCGATTGATTAATCGGTTGTTGCTCTTTATATTCAGAGAAAACTTATGGGATTCGGTCGCATAGTTGAGCTGGCGCAGAGGGCGGACACGCGATTTCAGAGATGGCGCGATCCCGAGTCGCGGGCCGTGCTCCTGAACGCGCGCACTCCTATGAACTATGCGGTTATGGCTCCCATCCACAGGGCGATGGAGAAAGACCCTCGCGTAAAGTTCTACTACATGGCGAGCGAAAGCCCCGAGAGAACGCACGAGATATATCGCGAAGCACCCGAAGCCGAGTCCTTGAATCCGCGCCGGGCCGCGACGATGAAGTTCGACGCCTACCTCGCGGCCGACTTGCTCTGGGCCATGCTCCCGCGCGGGACCCCGCGCATCCAGATGTTTCACGGAGTCGCGGGCAAGTACGGCCGCGTTTACGACAGGCCGGATCGCTCCATGCGCGCGTGGGACCGCCTCTTCTTCATCAACCGGAAGAGGATGAAAAATTTCATCGCCGCGGGCGCGATAGATCCCGATAGCCGCGCCGCCCGCCTGGTCGGCATGCCCAAGCTCGACTGCCTCCTCGACGGCTCCCTCGAACGCGACTCGGTGCTCTCCGCGCTCGGGCTCGACCCCGCGCGCCGGACCGTGCTCTACGCGCCCACCTGGTCGCCTTACTCTTCGCTCAACGCGATGGGAGAAGAACTGGTCGCGCGGCTCACGGAGCGCGGCTACTGCGTGATCGTCAAGCTGCACGATCGCTCGCGTGACCCGGAATTCGTTCACTCCGGCGGAGTGGATTGGATCGCTCGCCTCGAGCCCATGCTAAGCTCCTGTAGCGGCATGTTCGCAACCGGAAGCGACGCGTGCCCATACATGGCCGCGGCCGACCTGCTGATCACGGATCACAGCTCGGTCGGCTTCGAGTACCTCTTGCTCGACCGCCCCGTCGTCCGCATCGAAATGCCCGAGCTGATCGCGCAAACCGACATCCACCCCGACTACGTTGAGCTTCTCGCGTCGGCTTCCAGGAGCGCGCGCACCGCCTGCGAGGCCGTCGAAGCGGTCGAGCGCGAGCTATCTGAGCCCGCGAGCCGGTCCGCCACGCGGAAGCAGGTCGCGTCAGAGCTTTTCTATGAGCCTGGAACGGCCACGTGCCGGGCCGTGCGCGAACTTTACGAAGTGCTTGAGCTCGACCCTGCGTCGGTGAGAACTTCTATATGAAGATTGCCGGCACGCTCAATTCGATACCGTCCGTAAAAAGGACCGTCGCCGTAGTCGAGACGGCCTCTGCGCTGAAAGAAGACCGGCCGGCGGTCGTTCCCGCCGAGTGGAACGACACGCGAACGGAGTATCCTCGAAGCCTCCTGATACACCAGCTGTTCGAGGCCCTGGCCGAGACGAGTCCCGGCCGCGTCGCCGCCGTTTTCGAAGACGGGCGGTTGACGTACGCGGAGCTGAACGAGCGCGCTAACCGGCTGGCTCACTACCTGCGGCGAATGGGCGTCGGACCGGAGGCGCGCGTCGGGCTCTTCATCGAGCGCTCTCTCGATATGATCGTCGGCCTGCTCGGCATACTCAAAGCCGGTGGCGCTTACGTGCCGCTCGATCCTTCATACCCGAAAGATCGCCTGAGCTTCATGCTCGAAGACGCGGGGATAAAGGCGCTCGTCTCCGAAGATCGCCTCGCGGGCGCGCTCGCGAACGAAGATACGCGGAGCATCTGCCTCGACAGGGACTCGGATGCGATCTCGAATGAAAGCGCGAGCAACCCCGAAAATCTCGCCTTTCCGGAAAATCTCTGCTACGTCATCTACACGTCGGGATCCACGGGGAAGCCGAAGGGGGTGCAGGTCTCCCATCGGGCGGTGGTCAACTTCCTCACCTCAATGCGCGAGCGGCCGGGCCTCGCGCCCGAAGACGTTTTACTGTCGGTCACGACGATCTCTTTCGACATCGCGGCGCTCGAGATATTTCTGCCGCTCACCACGGGGGCGCGGCTCGTGCTCGCGAGCCGGGAAGTCGCGTCTAACGGACGGCGCCTGATCGCGGAGCTGGCTCGCTCGAAAGCCACGGTCCTCCAGGCCACGCCCGCGACCTGGAGGCTGCTCGCCGCCGCCAGGTGGGCGGGCGATAAGAGGCTGCGAATCTTTTGCGGCGGAGAGGCCTTGCGCCCCGAGCTGGCCGAGCAACTGCTCGACCGGGGGGCGGAGCTGTGGAACCTCTACGGCCCGACAGAGACGACTATCTGGTCGAGCGTTCACAGGGTCTGCCCGCAAGACGAGAGAATATCCATCGGCCGCCCGATTGCCAACACGCAGATCTACCTGCTCGACGAAGCCATGAACCCGGTGCCGGTGGGCGAGGCGGGCGAGCTCCACATCGGCGGAGACGGGGTCGCGCGCGGCTATCTCAACCGGGCCGAGCTCGCCTCTGAAAAGTTCATCCCCGACCCATTCGGCAAAGAGCCGGGCGCGCGGCTCTACAGGACGGGCGACCTCGCGCGCTACATGCCCGACGGGCGGATCGAATGCCTGGGGCGCATAGACCAGCAGGTTAAGGTTCGCGGCTTTCGCATCGAAATCGGAGAGATCGAGAGCCTGCTTGCGCGCCATCCTCTCGTCAGGGAAGCGGCGGTCGCGGCCAGGGAGGACGCGCGAGGAGAGAGCCGCCTGGTGGCTTACCTGGTCCCCGAGTCCGCCCGGGCCTTCGCGAGCCCTCGCGCGATGTGGAGGCAGTTGCGCGAATTCGCCGGAGAGACGCTGCCCGAATACATGGTGCCTTCGGCTTTCATCGAGCTCGAGGCTCTGCCGCTGACCCCGAACGGCAAGGTCGACCGCAATGCCCTGCCCGCTCCCGGCGAAACCTCGAACGACTGGGCGGATCAGGCGCAGGGAGGATTCCTCGCGCCGCGCGATCCGCTGGAGCATCAGCTTGTGCAGATTTGGGAGGGGCTTTTCGACGCGCGCCCGATAGGCGTGCGCGACAGCTTCTTCGACCTCGGAGGCCATTCGCTGCTCGCCGCCCGCATGATGGACGAGATCGAGCGGGCCTTCGGCAAAAAGCTCACCCCGGACCTGCTTCATAAAGGCGCGACGGTAGAGTACCTGGCCGGCCGGCTCCTGCAACAGGAAGCCCGCGCTCTGCAATCGCCGATAGTCGAGATTCAGGCCGGAGGCAATCTTCGCCCGTTCATCTACCTGCACGGAGATTTCAACGGGGGAGGCTTCTACTGCATGAATATCGCGCGGCTTCTCGGCAAAGAGCAGCCCTTTTACGCTCTGCCTCCGCACGGCACCGACGGAAGCCCGATCCCTCGAACGTTCGAAGAGATGGCCGCCCTGCACCTTGAGACTCTGCGGGCCTTTCAGCCGAAAGGGCCTTATCTGCTGGGCGGCTTCTGCAACGGCGCGCTCGTGGCTTACGAGATGGCCCGCAAGCTGGAGGCACAGGGCGAAGCCGTCGATCTTCTCGTCCTGATCTACGCTTCGGCGGCGAACGCCAGGTACAGGACCCTCGATAGCCTCTCCCGCACGATCTGTCGGATGCGGGCGCTCGGGCCTGCCGAAGAGGCGGAGACGTTCCTGAAACTGCGCGGGCGGGCGCGGACAGTGGAGCAGAAGACGAGATACTACTCGACTCGCTTGCTTGAAATATCTCGCGCGGGATTTCGAGAACAGGCCGGCTTCATCGGCAGGCAGGCGAAGAGGCGGCTCAGCCTCATCGCTTCGGGCACGACAGGGGCGAATACGCCGCAGGCTCGCGAAGGGCCGAGGCTCGGGCCGGGCGAGCAGGTCGCGGATACAAGCGACGGCCCGCGCGACTTCTCCCGGAGGAAGATCACCGACACCTATAACAGGATGATGGAAACTTATATGCCGGGAGAGTACGGAGGCCGGGTAACGCTCTTCTGGCCGGATGAAGCGGACCCGGAGCCTGCCGGCGATCCGAGTATGGGCTGGGGGCGTGTAGCGCGCGAGGTCGAAGTATACCCTATTGCAGGCAAGCATCTAACCTGTATCACCCGCCACGCCGACGTGCTGGCCGACCGCCTGAGGTGCTCTCTCGAAAAGATTCAAGGCCGGTAGCTCGACCCCGGGCAACTGCCGGAAGCCCTCGGGCGCGATCCCCACAAAGAAGGCTTTCCCACATTTTATTAAAACTTAAAGTCGATTCGTCGTATTGAAGTCTGTGTGAGGTCGATTGACCCTTATCTCGCCTTTTAGGCAAATTTCGGGTTCAGGCCTCTACCTTGGTGAAAATAAGGAGTCGGTCACAGGGAAAGGTGAATGTATGGATTTCTTTGGCGCTGTACGAATCTGGTATAAAGTTGATTCATCTCCGCAAGTCTCGCGCGAGAAATGTTTAACTTCTTCCTGAGCCCAGCGCGACTCAGAGCCTGACAGCTTTCACTCACAGCCTGTAGCAGGCCGCAAAAGAATAACGGGATATTAGTCAGACCCGTAAATAGATTGTTTACTCAAGCGCGTCATATAAGTTGAAGGTTTTGTACCGCTGGCACAGGGGTCGCATGTGTCGATCGGGGCCAGTTTCGTATGTATGGTGATAGGCACGAGAAGCGCCTGAAGTGAATAACTCAGAGATGGAACGGTTTAAGGATATAGACCAATGACAGTAACGACAATAATGAAAAGATTTGCTTGCCTCACTTCATTCCTGATGGGATTCCTCCTCCTCGTATCGCAGCCTGTATCCGCCCAGGAACGATTGTGTGACACCTCATTCGAGGACTGCCGCGAGCCTCTATGGCGGCTCATCGATCAGGAGACGGTTGGGCTGGACGTGGCCTTCTGGTTCATGCAGGACACATCTTTCGCCAACAAGATCATAGCGAGGCACAACGCCGGGGTGCCAGTCCGAATCCTTGTCGACCCGCGCGCGAACCCGACCTACTCCGGTAACGAGGCGATACTGAATCAGCTTGCGGCGGCAGGCATCCCCATGCGCAAGAATGTCGCCGGGGGCATACTGCACTGGAAGATGATGCTGTTCGCCGGACAGAACACCGTCGAATTCAGCGGGGCGAATTACTCGGCGCACTTCTTCACGCCGACCCAGCCCTTCACCAACTACGTAGACGAAGCCATCTACTTTACTTCAGATCCGTCAATCGTCAACAGCTTCAGGACCAAGTACGACGACCTGTGGACCAACACGGCTCAGTATGCCACCTATGCCAACATAACCGGGCCTCTCACGCGCAGGTACTCGGTCTTCCCGATCGACCCGGAACTCGACTTCCCGCCCAGGTCGGGAGGCGAGGAGTACGCCAACCGAGCCGTTGCCGCCTATAACGCGGAGGCGCAGAAGATCGACGTAATCATGTACCGCATCACGGACCGGCGGCATACCGACGCGATGATCGCGGCCAAGAACCGGGGCATCCCCGTTCGCCTGCTGACCGAGCCGTTCGAGTATCGCAATCCGGATAGATTGTGGGTCTCGTGGAACGTGGACCGTCTGTATGCGGCGGGCATCGAGATCAAATGGCGCAAGCAGTCGCGGCTCGGCCTCAACCACGAGAAGGTTGTGATGCTTTACGGGCAGGGCCTGACCATCTTCGGGTCATCCAACTGGACATCGCCGTCTTCAAATTCCCAGGAAGAGCATAATTATTTCACGCACAAGACGTGGTTCTTCGATTGGTTCGTCAATCACTTCGAGAGGAAGTGGAACTCGGAGACGGAGAACGAGCCTTTTACGCCCCTGCCTCCGGACGTTCCCATCATTCGGACCCCGGTCGACGGCGCGTCGGCGCAGCCGACCACCAACATGCTCTTGAAATGGGAAGGCGGGCGCTATGCTCATAAATACGATGTTTACTTCGGCACGAACCCGAACCCGCCTCTGGTCACGACTGACTATACGGTCCATATAGATGCGGTCAATCCTGGGATCGACGAAACCTATCAGCTCCCGACGCTGCTTCCCGGAACGACGTATTACTGGCGAATAGTCGGCAAGACAATGGCAAACGTGACGGCGAGCGGCCCGGTCTGGAGCTTCACGACGGCCGGCACCCCTCCGCCGCCGACCAATCCTCCCACTATCACCGGCATCATGCCGAACTCGGGCTCGATAAATGGAGGAACGACGGTAGAGATCACGGGGACGAACTTCGCGGCGGGCGCGACCGTGACCTTTGCGGGCTTGCCCGCGACCAATATAACGGTCGTAAGCAATACCACGATCACCGCGAAGACTCCCGCGCATGCAGAAGGCGCGGTCGATGTTGTAGTCAAGAACTCGAATAACCTGAGCGGCACGCTCGCGGGCGGCTTCACTTACGCGAACACGCCGCCTCCGCCGCCTCCTACGGAAGGCGAGGTCGTGCTCTACGCGGCGGAAGCTCCGGTGAAAGTAGGAGGGTGGACCGTGGTGGCCGATCCGGTCGCGGCGGGCGGCTCGCGCCTGCACCTTCCGGACGCGGGCAGGCCGAAGGTGGCGGACGCGGTTGCCAATCCAGGCCAGTATTTCGACATGACGTTCGAGGCGCAATCGGGCCGCGCCTATCGATTATGGATTCGAGGCAAAGCGCAGAACGATTTCTACGGCAACGATTCCGTCCTGGTGCAGTTCTCTGACAGCGTCGATCAGGGGGGCGCTCCGGTCTGGCGCATCGGCGCTGCCGGAGGTGACGGTATCAACCTGGAGGATTGCTCGGGCTGCGGATTGAGCGGATGGGGATGGCAGGATAACGGATGGGGCGTGGGCGTATTCGGACAGGTCGTCTACTTTGCGACGACCGGCACGCACACGATAAGAATACAGAACCGCGAAGACGGCCTCTCCATCGATCAGATAGTGCTC
>DATLMR010000214.1:0-4465 GCA_035537555.1 Blastocatellia bacterium | reverse complement strand
GGGAGTGATCAAAGGATGGCCGCGCCATTTCTGAACGAACCTGTCGGCGTAGGCAAGGGCCTCGTCCCAGGTCTTGTTATCGGGGGCCGGAAAATCTATGACCGTCTCGCCAAGCACCGCCCGCATCCCGGCGCGCGATGTCTCGTCCGCGATTGCGTCTTCGAAGTAATACATATCGACGTAGGTGGTCGTCCCTCCGCGCAGCATCTCGAGCAGCCCGAGCCGCGTCCCCCATCTGACGAACTCTTCGTCTACGTTGTTCTTCTCCGCCGGAAATATGTACTTGTTCAGCCAGTCCATCAACACAAGGTCGTCGGCTATTCCTCGAAACAGCACCATCGGGATATGCGTGTGCGTGTTGATCAGCCCCGGCATGATGACCTTGCCCGAGGCATCGACCGTCCGGGTCGCGGCAAACTGCCTGGAGATCTCGTCGGCTCGGCCGACGCCCACTACTCGGTCGGCCCTGATCGCCACCGCCCCGTTTTCTATCACGCGCGCCGCTCCATCCATCGTCACGACGACGCCTCCGCGCACGACGATGTCGGCGCGCTCTGCGGCCGCGGCGCAGAAGGGCATCAGGGTTATGACCAGGGCGAGTATCAACATGATTATTATGAAGGTCTTTTTCAAAGGATCGTCTCCGTGCGGGCGAGGGATTCGCCGGGAATACGCGTATCAACTTTCAGGGTTTTCCGGAATCAGGCATGACCGGCAGCGGAGGGTCAACCGACGCTCTCTAGCCACCTCGCGTCGAACGCCTTCGGGAAGAGGTCCTTGATCTCGAACTTCTCCAGCTCGCCCGACAGGTTCGCCAGGATGACTTCGGTCTCGTCGGCGGAGAACTCCCAGATCATCTGGCGGCAGCACCCGCAGGGAGGCGTGAGGTTCTCATGATCGGCCACCACGGCCACTTTCACGATTTCGCGCGCGCCCTCGCTGACCGCCTTGAATATAGCCACGCGCTCGGCGCACATGGTCAGGCTGTAGGTCGAGTTCTCTATATTGCAGCCCGTGTAAACGCGCCCGTCGACGGTGAGCAATGCCGCCCCGACCTCGAAGTTCGAGTAGGGAGCGTGGGCAGCCAGCCGGGCCTCCTTCGCTCGCTCGACCAGCTCCGCGTCGCTCACCTGAACATTGCCGCTCTTCTTCCCCATGATCTACTCCCTACCCCGGGCTCTCAACGACGTGCCCGTTTACCGGACCCGCTCAATTGACGGAATCAAGCTCCCCGCTCTCCTTCGGGGAGATCAGGGCGCCATCCTGCTCGGCTGACGCGGAAAGGATCGACTTGATCTTTCCTGTAATGAGGTCGATGCCGACATTGTTATGGCCGCCTTCGGGAATGATTATATCAGCATAGCGCTTGGACGGTTCGACGAATTGCAGGTGCATCGGGCGGACGGTCTTCGTGTACTGCTCTATGATCGACTCGACGGTGCGGCCCCTCTCGTGCACGTCCCTGTCGAGGCGCCTGATGAATCTTATATCGGCGTCGGTATCGACGAAGATCTTCATGTCCATGAGGGCGCGCAATTGAGGGTGGCCGAAGACCATAATGCCTTCCACGATTATCACCTGTCGCGGCTCGACGTGAATCGTGTCGGCTTTGCGCGAGTGCGTGGCGTAATCGTAGATAGGCTGCTTGATGCTCTCTCCGGCTCTGAGCGCTTCGATGTGGTTTATCATCAGCTCGGTGTCGAAGGCGTCGGGGTGATCGAAGTTGACCCGGTGCCGCAGGTCGAGCGGCATGTCGCCCAGGTTTCGATAATAGGAGTCGTGCTGAAGGTAGACGACGCTGCCGGCGCCGACCGAAGCTATGATTTTTTGCGCGACCGTCGTCTTGCCGCACCCGGTCCCGCCGCTGATGCCGATTATCATAAAGCTCATTCTAGCACCTGTCAGCGCGCGGCGTCAGCGTCGCGGCACTCCCCGGCGCGTCCTAGTCGGAGCCCGCTTCGGCGCTCGCGAGGCGGGGCAGCAGCTTGATAATCAGCTCCGACAACTGCGCGCCCGCGCGCGCGCCCACCTCCATGACCTCGTCGTGGTTGATCTCCTGATCGAGCATCCCGGCGGCCGCGTTGGTGATGCAGGAGAACGCGACGACCTTCATGCCGCAATGGCGCGCGACTATCGCTTCGGGGACCGTGGACATCCCGAGAGCGTCGGCCCCGAGCGCCCGGAACATGCGGACCTCGGCCGGGGTCTCATAGGTCGGGCCGGTCAACGCGAGGTAGACCCCTTCGACCAGCCTGATGCCCGAATCGCGGGCCACTTCGCGCGCCGCGTCCTGGTACTCGGGAGTATAGACGGTCGTCATGTCCGGGAAGCGCGGGCCGAACCGGTCGTCGTTAGGCCCTAACAGAGGGTTGTTCCCCATCAGGTTTATGTGGTCGGTGATGAGCATCAGGTCCCCGGCGGAAAGGCCGGGAGCCGCGCCCCCGGCGGCATTGGTCAGGACGAGCGAGCGAATACCCATTTCGTGGAAGGCCCGGACGGGGAGCGTCACCTCGTCCATAGGGTAGCCTTCGTAGAAGTGGAAGCGGCCCTTCATCGCCGCGACCTCTGTGCCGCCGCACGTTCCGACTATCAGCCTTCCGGCGTGACCCACGACCGTCGAGGCCGGGAAGTGGGGGATCTCGGAGTAAGGGATCTCTATCGGGTCAGAGATCGCGTCCGCGACGCCGCCGAGGCCTGAGCCCAGAACTATAGCCACTCGCGGCGCGTGGCCCGGGGCCATGGCGCGGATATAGCGCGCGGCTTCCGCCGCTCTTTCATACACTGGAATCGTCAAAACCGCTCCCCTTTAAAACCCCTCAGGGCGATGTTCGATTCGCGAGGTCTTTCGGCCTCACTTCTCTTTTATGTATGGCGTGCCGATGGCCCGCGGAGGCGTGGCCCTGCCGATGAAGCCCGCGAGCACGACGAGCGTAAGCACGTAGGGAATGATCTGTATCATCTGGACGGGGATCGGAACGACCCCCTGCATCCTTATCGCGACCGCGTCCGCCAGCCCGAACAGCAGGCAGGCGAGGAACGCTCCGATTGGATGCCACTTGCCGAATATAAGCGCCGCCAGGGCTATGAACCCGCGCCCCGCCGTCATGTTTCGCGTGAAGAGCGAGTTCTGCCCTATCGATAGATACGCCCCGGCGATTCCGGCCAGCAGCCCGCTCAGCATCACTCCGGCATAGCGCATCCTTCGGACGCTGACGCCCGCCGTGTCGGCCGCTTCCGGGTTCTCGCCGACCGCGCGCAACCTGAGACCGAACCGCGTGCGAAACATTACGTAGTAGCTCACCGGAACCATCAGGAGCGCGAAATAGACGATGGGCTTATGCCCGGAGAGGAGCTGCCCGATGAAGGGAATGTTGCCGATCACGGGGATGTTCCAGTCGGGCAGGGTCTGCTCGCGGGGAAGCTGGGGGGTCGAGCCGGTCGATTCGAAGAGCGCCCCCGACACGAGCGCGGGCACGCCCAGGAACATGATGTTGATGGCGGTGCCGACCACGACCTGGTCCGCGTGGAACTCGATGGCGGCGACGGCCAGAATCAACGAGACGGCCGCGCCCGCCACGGCCGCGCACAGCAAGCCGACCCAGGGATTCTGCGCGCGAACCGTCACGGCCGCGGCCGTGAAGGCCCCCGCGAGCATGATCCCTTCGAGCGCTATGTTGATTACCCCTCCCCGCTCGGAAAACATTCCGCCGAGCGCGGCCAGGATCAAGGGCGTCGAGAGCCTGATCATCGAGGCGAGCAGCGAGAGGCTTATTATGTCTATCAGCATAGGCGGTGGCTATCTCTCTCAGACGGTCTTTCTAAAGACACGGCGCGCGCCGCTGCGAAACAGGGCTTCGCACGCCACGAACAGGATGATTATCGCCTGGAGTATGACGACCCAATCCTTCGATATCTTGATCGTGAAGATATCGATGAAGAGGCTCGACCGCGCCAGCGCGCCGAAGAGAATGGCCGAGAGCAGGACTCCGACCGGATGCGACCTCCCGAGCAGAGCAACGGCTATCCCCGTGAAGCCGTAGTGGGCGGAGAACCCGTCGTAATAACGGTAGCGGTAGCCGAGCACCTCATTGATGCCGACCATCCCCGCGAGCATTCCGGAGATGACCATCGCCGCGATTATATTTCGCGAGATCGAAATCCCGCCGTATTCCGCCGCGGAAGGGTTCATTCCGACCGCCCGCAGCTCGTAGCCCCACTTCGTCTTCCACAGGAAGACGTAAACCAGGAAGCACATCGCCAGCGCGATCAAAAAGGCCAGGTTCAAAGGAAGACGCTCGGGGAAATCGATCCCGAGCGGCGCGAGCATATCGTGCATGCGCGGTATGTGCGGGCCGACGAGCGCGCCCTCTTTCATCTCCGCTATCGGCACGGTCTCGAGTATGGGGTCGCCCGGCTTGCGGTAGTGGTACTGGGTCAGGTAGCTGACCAGGCTGAAGGCGATGAA
>DATLMR010000213.1:0-6183 GCA_035537555.1 Blastocatellia bacterium | reverse complement strand
GATGCTCGCCCGCCCCCGCGACTCTCGTCTGCTTGACATCGGGTAATGCGGCTCATACTATTCGGGAGTTGTTTGTGGCCTTCATTTCAGAGCAGATTTCTTAAAGGCTATTTCAGGTTAACCCTGTTCGCATATTGGCCGGCGAATGCCGCGCTCGAAAGTTGTCCGAAGCTAAAAGGAGAAAATGATGGACCCCTGCAATCCTCCGCCTCCCGAGCATGCTCCCGTCATCACGACGCGCAAGCAACTGGTCAGCGCCCTGCAAGATGCGAGCGAGCTCGAGCACCTCCTAATGATCTGTTACCTGCACGCCGCGCTCACGTTGAAGAAAGCGAACGAGCCCGACATCACTCGGGCTGAGGCGGAGGTGGTCAGGCGGTGGGAGGCCAAGACCCTGATGATCGCGCGCCAGGAGATGGAGCACCTCGGGCTCGTGAACAATCTATTGATAGGGATGGGAGAAGCGCCTTATCTATATCGCCCCGACTTTCCGCTCATGTCCGATTTCTTCGATCATCTCGATCTGCCGTTTCGCCTCGAGCGATATAATAAGCGCGCGGTCCGGCGCTTCGTGAAGTTCGAAAAACCGGACGACCCGTACCTGGAGGGCCTGGGCTACGACCTTTCCGAGCTCGAGCCGAAGAAGCTGGAGCCCGTGCTTACGGGCGGGCCGGAAGAGCCCCTGCAATTCTTGCGGGCCAGATCCTTGAGTCAGGGCATCGACTTCAAATCGGTCCAGGAGCTTTACCAGGCCATACAGGCGGCGATCAACAACTGCAACGGCTTTGCAGAGTTGAACAACCTCTTCCGAGGCACCGCGAGCCGCGAGCCTTACCAGGACTTCCAGTTCAACTTCGAGATGAACGTCTTCACGTTCCCGGTCACGGACGCCCGCACCGCAAACGCGGCGATCAACCTGATACTCAAGCAGGGGGAGGGCATAGATTCGCAGCCCGGCTATTCGAGCCACTTCCACATCTTTTCCGAGATCCTCGAAGAGTTCAAGGCCGCCAATCGCGACAACCCCGCGTTCGAGCCCGCGTGGAACGTCGTGCTCAATCCGTCTGAAAAGAACGTCACGGACCCGTTCGCTCTCGAAGCGATGGACTTCTTCAATCACAGCTACACCACGATGATCTACATGCTCCTCGGCTTTTACGCCTACTTCTCGCCCGAGTCGTGCGACCAGTCTTTCATGAATATCAGCACCGCGCTTCAAGAGACGGCCTTCGCTCCGATGATGACGATGATCGTAAGGCCGCTCGGAGAGATCATCACGCGGCAGCCGTCGGGCGAAGGCCCGTTTTACGCGGGGCCAAACTGGGACCTTGTGCCCGACAAAGACCAGCCGCTGCCCGACGCGGAGTCTCTCCTGAGATTGCCGCCGGAAAAAGACCTGCCGGACTTCTTCGTCAAGAGGCTCGGCCTGATGGAACGCCAGGGCTACCGCCTCGACGAACTGGCGAAAGAGCTCAAGCTGCCGGCGGACGTTCAGAAGAGATTGGAATTCATGTGCGAGAACATCACGCGAATGAACGCCAACTTCCAGCGCATCATCACAAGTTAGGCGACGGGAGATTACGATGAGAAATTGGGAAACGCTCGATATAGCCTTCGAAGGCTACTTCATGTGCAGGCTGACTACCGACCCGGACCCGACCGACGAGAAGCGTGGAGTCAGCGGCTATACCCTGGCCCTCGCCAGCGAGACCGACCTCGATAATTACGTCCTGCTCAATCCGAGCGAAGAGTACCTGAAGAAGAACTTTCGGAATCCGGGGCCGCGGCTCGTAAAACAGAGAAAGCTGAGCCTCGGCGTTAAAGTGAAGTCCGCGACGGTCAACGGCAAAGAGTACATGCCGGCCAGCCTTCTCGTGGGCGGAGCGGTCAACCTGCTCGACAGGGATTTCAACTCGGGAGACGTGGGGCCTACCTTCGAAGGGCGCAACGACATAGTCGGATCGGATGACAACGTCGAGTTTCCGATTGACCCTTTCATCATAGACATCAGACACCCGGACCATCCGGGCGTGCGCATTCAGAGAAAAGACGTGCTGGCCCACGACCTGCCGCTCTGGAAGCTGCCGCCGGGAGTTTACCAGGACCGGCTCGGCCTCCCGCCCGCCCTGGAGCCGAGCCTCGAAGTCATGGAAGCGATAGGGGTCTATGATTTCTCCGAGTACTTCAACAACCGCGCGAAAGATATCGAGGGGCTTATCAAGAACGTCGATCAGGAAGAGGCCGAGACGGGCATGGATAAAAGAGCGCTCGAAGAGATGTACAAGACCCGCCTCTATGTCATCGAGTTCTTCGGCGACAGGATTCGGAGCCGCCTCGGCATGCAGCGAATCTGGAACTTTCACATCGAAGGGAGCACGGGACTGATAGAGGGGATCGAGGAGGCCGAGCGAAAGCTGGACCCTCGAACGCCCTGGCCCGTCAGCTTCTGGTTCGGAGGCTATGACGGCGATCTGATGATCGGCTACATGCGCGGCGTCCTTCACGTGCCCTTCGAGTGATCTTCCCCGAAGCGGAAGAAGGAACGAGCCCTGAGGCTTCAAAATACTCAGGGCTCATCGTAACCGCACGGGCGCACGTGCTGAACGGCGTCTCTACTTGCTCACTTCCAGCGGGTCGCCCGTTCGATGATCCTCGATCTGAAAGCGGAGGAACTCATGAATCGCGGCTAAAGCCTTCGGGTCGCCCGACGAAATGCGGACCCGGCCTCCGCCCGCCGTCTCTTCATACCTGTAAGTAATGGCCGCCTTCAACCGCTCCAGGTCCGAGACGCCGTCCGGCGTCCGGGCGTGAACGGCAAAGGGAGTCGAGAAGTCTCCGGCGGCGAACATACCCGAGATCTGCTCCAGGTGTTGCCTGATCTGGTCCATGCTGGCCCGGTCGCGGGGGTCGTTTGCTCCCACCTCGATCGCGCCGCCGTCCCGCAGCAGCCTGAAGTGATGAGTGGTCTTCGCCTGATCGAACCCCATCGCGCTGTTGCCCCTCTCGTTCAGCTCGTGCATGTGCCGGTCCCGGGCTTCGGCCATGTGCTTCTTGTGCATCGGGCACGAGTTTTTCTCTCGCGCGGGAGCGGGCTCTTGCCCAAGGGCCGCCAACGAGGTGGCCGAGACGCAGGCAGCCAGAAAGATCGCCGTCGTGTAGTTCTTGTGTTTCATCCTCTCTCCTTACTCTTGAGTTTTCGAGTCGGCCTTCTACCCAGGCTGCCTGGCGCGGCCGCCTGCCCCCCGAGAGATTCCAGCAGTCCGACGCGCTCGTCCGACGCCCTCCCGGAGAGACGGTCATCCCAGTCCCGAAGTATGTCTCGCAGCTCGTCGCGCAGGCCGGTCATTTCGCGGAGTTGCTCCTCGATTTCCGAAAGCCGGGTCTCCGCAAGGTCGCGCACCTGTCTGCACGGCGCGCCGCCGCGGTCGCGCGCTTTCAGGATTCTCGCCAGCTCGTCAAGCTTGAATCCCAGCGAGAGCGCCTTGCGAATAAGGCGCACGCGGTCCAGGGCCTGGGCCGGGTACAGTCGATAGCCGTTCGGGCTCCGAACGGGAGCCTGTAGGACTCCCTTCCGCTCGTAATGGCGCAGAGTATCCGTGCTGACTCCGCACGCCTTCGCCAGCTCGCCCGCGCGCAGGAAAGGTTGATTCATAGATCGGCCATCCACGAGCAGATTATAAAGGTTGGAATCGATTCCAGGGTCAAGCTTTTTTTTCGATTCGATCAGCGAAAGAAGATATCGACGTAGTCGGTCGCGCTGTCGCAAGGGTTATCCATCTCTTGCAGCCGCCAGTATTTCCTGTTTTGCGTGATGCGAAAGGTCATCTCCCCTTCCCTCTTGCAGGGGGTCCCCTGGTTGATGTGGCTCACTTTGGTCTCTATCGTCCCTTTGAATCTTATCTCCTTCGTATCGACCTCGGTGATGACGCCTTTGATCTTCAGGTAATCGCCGTTCCCCCGCCCTTTCTGCTCGCCCGATATGGAGAGGGTCCCGTTCTTTTCGGTGACGACGGCCTTGCCGAAATAGTCCCAGCTTATCCACTGCAAGGAGAGCCTGTGCGCGCCGAGCAGCTTCGATTTCGCCTGCTCGTCTTTGATTACCGCGCGGCCCTCTTCTCCGCCGCGCGCCTGTGCGTGAAGGCCGGGGCAGAGGCAGAGAGTCATGAGAGCCACCAGAAATATTCGCTTCATCTGCATCGGGGTCTCCTTATTCAAGAGATTCCATTCAATAGCCACAATCAGGAAACGCTTTGCGACGGTTCGATGTTCATTCGATACGGAGGCCACTACGGTCTCGGCTTCTTGAGAAGGACAAAGAGGCCGACCGCGAGGCCGGATAAAGCGACGGCAAGCTCCAGGTATGGAGTCCTGTCGGGGATTCCGAGGGCCGCTTTATTTCTGTGCTCCCATCCGCTGAGGGCGGTGACGGCGTGAACTCCGATATAGAGGGCGAGCAGGATAATCAGGCCGCCCATCACTTTTATTAGACGTGTACTCATATCGCAGGCCGGCGAAAGGTCCTCATCGCTTCGTGTTCTCCGCGAGCATATTGCAGAATAGAGCGCCCTGAGAGATCGCGTCGTCCAGAGCGACGTGGGTGTAAGGGAGGTCGTCGAACCAGCGCTGCGGCATATTGGCTTTTACGACCTCGTGGAAGTCCGTCTTCAGCATGGCCATCGCGTACGACTTGATGTCGAGCGCGAGGTAAGAAAACGGGCTCTCTCCCGCGAAGCGGTAGAGGTAGTAGGTGACGTACATGAAATCGAAAGCGGCCGGATAGCCCACGAAGATGGGGCTGCCGGGCAGCTCCTTCAGCCAGGAGACGTATTGCGGCATCACGAGCGAAGGAGGTTGCGTGTGCCTTCTGCAGGCGTCCCACGCCTCGGGCTTCGTCTCCCACCAGGCCATGGTCACCGGATCGGACCGCGCCCCCTCCAGAGCGTCCAGGTTGGCGGAGAAGGTGCTCACGAGGCTCTTGTCGGCCAGAAAAGCCGCCGAGGCGAAGCTCAACATGGAATTGAGCCCCGGCACCGGCCCGTCCGTTTCAACGTCTGTGCTCACGTAGATTTCGCTCATACAAGCACGATACTTGAATTTTCGGGCTTATGCACTCCGCAACCACGCGTGCCGCGACGGCGGGCCGTGGCTGGTACGCAGCTTTGTTAGGCGCGCGCCGATAGCCAGTTCGCCTTGATGTCCGAATTCTCAAGGCTTATGATTCAGGGCAGCACGCCAGCCGCCGGGCGTCGATTGGGCACGGGCTCATGCATTCCGCTCTCACGCGCGCTGCCGGAAGTCGCCATCTCAAGTGTTGTGAAAGGAGGGAGAGAGAAGTGAAAGTTTCGACGATCAGGAGCGCTGTGCTCGCTATGGCGGCCGCCTCAGGGCTCGCCGTCTGCCTGGGAGGCGTCTCCGACGGCTCCGGCGCGGACCGCGCCGCGAAGGTCACGTTCAGCAAAGACGTCGCGCCGATAATGCAGAAGCGGTGCGAAGAGTGCCACCGCCAGGGCGGGGTCGCTCCCATGGCCTTCGTGACGTATAAAGACGTGCGGCCGTGGGCGCGGGCCATCAAGGAGAAATCGGTCAGGCGAGAGATGCCGCCGTTTCACGCGCTGGGGGCCGTGGGGCGGTATCACGAAGACCCGCGATTGACCGATGCCGAGATAGCGACGATCCGCGACTGGGTGGACGGAGGGGCGAAAGAAGGCGATTCTAAAGACCTGCCTCCGCGCAGGGAGTGGAAGGACGAATGGGCTTTCGGCCAGCCCGACCTCGTGGTTTCGCCCGCGCGCCAGTTCACGCTCAAGAAGAGCGACAAAGACCTCTATGTCTTCTTCGTCTTCGATCACGTCTTTCCCGATAACACGTGGATCAACTCGATCCAGGTCCGCCCGGGCAACGCGAGAAAGGTGCATCACGCGAACGTTCATCTTGTGCCGCCGAACTTCCAGGCCCCTCCCGAAGGCTACATCGCGGGCGACTTCGACCCGTCGGCAAGGGGGACGATAATGATTTCAGGATGGGTGCCGGGTACGAACACGGTCAAGCTCACCGAAGGCACGGCCGTCCGCATCCCCAAAGGCATGCGGCTCGGCATACAGATTCATTACGCGCCGACCAGCGAGGACTCCTTAGACCAAACGCAAGTGGGCATGTACTTTTCCAACGGCATCGTCAGGAAGA
>DATLMR010000212.1:0-13732 GCA_035537555.1 Blastocatellia bacterium | reverse complement strand
AATGAAAAAAGTGATACTGCTAATCGAAGATGGAAATAGAATCTTTTTGTCATGACCCGGTCACTCTCCTTGGATAAATTCAGCCTCCGGCGAATCGATGGAGGCGCTATTATATTGCCTGGGCAGGCGGTCTGGGTAAATTGAACGCGCGCGAGGCGCAGGTCACTCGCGCCGCAATTTTATGTCCTGAACGCAGCGCAGGGTCCCTTGCGCGTCGCGCTCCAGAGTCCTTATCGAAAAGATGCTCTCTTCTTTATCGGCCTGCGCGCGTATCCGGTCATCGATGCGCGGGTCGCCCTCAAAGACTATCTCGAATATTTTCTCCCGGTATTTCGGGGCGGAGACGACGTAGTGAATGTGGGCGGGCGGCCCCCCCGACGGATAAGGGCCGGGCTTGATGGTTCGGAACTCGTACTTCCCCTCGCCGTTCGTCCTCATCCATCCGCGCAGCCGCGAGTTCTTAGAGTCGGTCGCGTTCGTGGGAGTATAAAACCCTTTCGCGTCCGTGTGGTAGACGTAGACCGGTATACCCGCGAGCGGCGTGACTCCGTCGGAATCGTATACGGTTCCCGAAACTACGAGCGCCTCTCCCGGCTCGCCGGGCGGGGTGACGGTGATCTTCCAGGGCAGCTCGCCGCCGGGCGGCCGCGGTTGCTGGAACGGATGAGCTGAGCAGACGGACGACAGGAGCAGCAAGAGCATGATGCCGGTCGTTTTCATATAGACCTCCGGGCCGTGTGGCGATTGCGCGGCATTATAGTCTAATCGACCGGCGCGCGCGGGGCTGTAAAAATGTGTTAAAAGTGTCATCAATCTGTAAAAAACCTCTCGCCCGTGAATCGGGTCGAAAACTGTCAGAGAATGTGAGATTCTTATCTACGTGAAGCTCGGTATTTCCGATACGAACGGGAGGCGCGGCGGACGGCTCTAGAGCCGCCCGATTCCTTCATATCGGCTTGTTCAATTCGCGGATTGACGGAGAATAGAGATGCGATTGACCGAAATGGTTTCGTGCGCCGGTTGAGCGGCCAAGCTCGCGCCCGGCGCACTCGCCCAGGTTCTGGGCGGATTACCGAAACAGCCTTTCGATGAAAACCTGATCGTCGGCTTCGACACGGCCGACGACGCGGGAGTATACCGCCTACGCGAAGACCTCGCCCTCGTGCAGACGGTCGATTTCTTCACTCCCATCGTCGATGACCCGTTCGATTATGGGCGCATCGCGGCGCTCAATTCGATCAACGATGTCTGGGCGATGGGCGGGACCCCGATCACGGCGCTCGCGATCACCTGCTTTCCCAAAAAGGGGGTCGATTTCGAGATCCTCGCCGAGGTCATGCGGGGAGGGCTCGACGTTCTGACGGATAACGGGGTGGTACTGCTCGGAGGCCACAGCGTCGATAACCAGCAGATCATGTTCGGTTACGCCGTGACGGGCGTGATCGATCCCCGAAAGGTCGCGACCAATTCAGGCGCGCGGCCGGGCGACGCTCTGATACTGACGAAGCCCATCGGGACCGGGATCGTCTCGACGGGCATCAAGTTCGCGAAAGCCTCCAAGGAAGTGGCCAACGCCTCGATAAAGACGATGCTCACTCGCGGCAAGGAAGCCGCGCTCGCCATGCAGGAGTTCGACGTGAGGGGCGCGACCGATATTACGGGATTCGCCCTGCTCGGCCATGCCTGGGAACTCGCCCGCGGGAGCAGCGTCACGATAGAGATCGAGTCGGCGAGCGTGCCTCTTATCGGAGGCGCGATGGAGCTCGCCGGGCTCGGGCTGCTCACGAGCGGAGACCGTACGAACCGCGAGTACGTGGGCGAAGACATCGAGATAAGCAGTGAGGTGGGCAAAGAGATGCGCAGCCTCCTCTTCGATCCGCAAACGGCGGGCGGGCTGCTGATCTCGATCGCGCCGGAGCGCGCCGATGACCTGCTCGCGCGCCTGCGCGAGAATTACCCGAGCGCCGGGATCATCGGCCGCGTGGTGGAGCGCCAGGCGCGCTCTCTGATCGTCAGGTGAGGGGCGAAGTCGATTCTTCTTTTAGACTTTGCCTTCTCGCCTCAAGGGCGGCCCTTACCGCCGCGAATATTTTGTAACGGGCTTTGAAGGCAAATCTAAATAAACGAAGGAAGAATCGACAGATGACAAATTCTCCCAACAGCATTCGCTCGCGCTTCGCTCTCGCGTTAGCGCTTCTCTCGGCTTTCACCTTCTCTTTCGCCTGTAACGGCGGCAATTCGCCCTCAAGCGCGCCGCAGCGAACCTTGCGGCTCAGCATGATCCCGACGACCGACCCCGGCAAGATCATGCGCGAGAGCCAGGGGTTCGTCTCCTACCTCGAAAAGGAGACCGGCGCGAAGGTCGACTTCACCGTGCCGACCAACTACGCGGCCGTCGTCGAGGCGGTCGCGAACGATCAGGTGGACATCGCTTACCTCGGAGGCTTCACCTACGTCCAGGCTTCCGCCCGCGCGGGCGTGCAGCCTCTCGTCCAGCGCACGCGAGACCAGGAGTTTCACAGCCTCTTCATCACTAACGAGGGCACCAACATCGATAGCCTGGACGACCTCAAGGGCCACTCGTTCGCCTTCGGAGACGTCAACTCGACTTCGGGACACCTCATGCCCGAATACTTCATGCGGGAAGCGAAAGTCGATCCCGGGGTCATAAGCAAGGCGATCTACAGCGGCGGCCACGACGCCACGGCCCTCGCCGTCGCGAACAAGAAAGTAGACGCGGGCGCGCTCGACGAAGCCGTGTATCAAAAGATGGTCTCGGAAAAGAAGATCGACCCCGCGCAGGTTAAGGTCTTCTATACGACCCCGCCTTTCTACGATTACGTATGGGTTGCGCGCAAAGGCCTCGACCCGAAGCTCGGGGACGCTTTCAGCCAGGCCCTCCTGAAGCTCGACCCGAATAATCCCGAGCACAAGCCTTTGCTCGACCTGCTCGGCGCGGCCAAGTACGTGAAAGCCGAAGACGGCAATTACAGCAAGCTGCGGCAGGCGGCAAAGGATGCGGGGCTGATGAAGTGATCTATTCCCTGAACGAAGTCACGAAGGGTTTTCAAACGCGCTCGGGCCCGCTGAACGCCGTCGCGGGCCTGAGCTTCGACGTGCGAAAAGGCGAGCGGCTGGCCCTGGTCGGCCCTTCGGGCGCGGGCAAGACGACCCTGTTCCGATTGCTCAATGCCACGCTTCGCCCGTCGAGCGGGACTCTGCGCTTCGACGGGCGCGACGTTGCGAGCCTGGCCGGGCGCGACCTGCGCGCGATGCGCCGCAGGATCGGCACCATCTATCAGCAGCACCACCTCGTCTCCTCGCTCTCCGCGCTCGACAACACTCTTTGCGGGCGGCTCGGGAGCTGGTCGCTCCTGCACACGATGCGGAGCGCGATTCGCCCGAGCAGGCAGGAGGTCGAACAGGCCACGGCCACGCTCGAATCGGTCGGGCTTGCCGACAAGCGGTACGCGCGCGCGGATGAATTGTCGGGCGGGCAGCAGCAACGGCTCGCCATCGCGCGCGTGCTGATGCAGGACCCGGACGTGATACTGGCAGACGAGCCCTTTGCCTCGCTCGATCCCGCGTTGACCGAATCCATCGGCTCTCTGCTCTTGAACATCGCCGAAAAGGAGGAGCGCACCCTGGTCGTTACCCTTCACGACGTCGAGATGGCCCTGCGCTATTTCCCCCGCCTGATCGCCCTCCAAGACGGGCGGCTCGCGTTCGATGCGCCTTCTGCCGAGGTCAGCCCCGAAGCGCTTGAGGCCCTCTACTCTCGGTACCCTTCTTCATCCGAACTCGCGTCGAGCGATTTCGAGCGGCCGGACGACCCGAACTGTAGTGACCCGAAATTCCAACGAAACTGTGGCCGTTAATCTCGCTCGCGCCCCGCGCGGAGAGGACCTGCTGACGGTTCGCCGCCTGGTCGCGGCGGCCGTCTATGCCTCTGCCCTCGTCATTTGCTGGAGGGCCGCCGAGATTCGCCCCTCGGCCCTGCTCGATCCCGCTTCGATCCAGAGCGTGTGGACATTCATCAAAGGTCTCTTTCCGCCCGATCTCTCCCTCCCTTTTTTGCGCGTCGTAGGGGCCGCCGCCTCGCAAACGCTGGGGATCGCTCTCGCGGGCACCGCGCTTTCGATCGCGGTCGGGCTGCCTCTGGGCGTGCTGGCAACCAGGAGCCTGTGGGAGCGCGGAGTGCTGATGGCCGGAGAGAAGACCGGCGCTTTCACCTTCATGCTCTCCCTGATGAGCAGGGCCGCTCGCGCCCTCCTCGGATTCCTGCGCGCGGTGCCGGACCTGATGTGGGGCCTGCTCTTCGTCGTCGCCGTCGGGCTCGGCTCGCTCGCGGGCACGCTCGCGCTCGGGGTCAGCTATTGCGGAGTGATGGGCCGGGTCTACGCCGACGTATTCGAGGACGTGGACCCCCGGCCGCTCGAAGCCCTGCACGCGACTGGCGCGACGCGGGCGCAAGTCTTCCTGCGCGCAATATGGCCGCAGGCGGCCCCCGCAAGCATCGCTTATACGCTCTACACCTTCGAGTGCTGCGTGCGCGCGGCCTCGGTGCTCGGATTCATCGGGGCCGGCGGCATCGGGTACGAGATCAATATCTCGATGCGGCTTTTCGACTACGGCCAGGTGCTCACGCTCATCCTCGCGCTGGTAATTCTCGTCGCCGCGACCGAAGCGATAAGCCGGTGGCTGCGGGCACGCCTGCACGCCAACGCGCCCCCGGGCTCGCTCGCCCACCAGCACCTCGACGATTCGCCCGGCTTATTCCGCAGGCTGGTCCGCGAGGGGGAGACCGGGATCTCGCTGCTGGTATTCGCGGCTTTCGCGTGGAGCTTCTACGCCACGGGGTTCTTCAACGGCTCTCTGCTCGATTCTCAACTGCTATCGCGCGTCTCGCGTTTCATTCGGGCGATGATGCCGCCCGACGTGGATCCGGCTTTTATTCTTTCGCTCGGGGTCCCTCTGGCGCAGACCATCGGGATCTCCGTGATGGGCACTCTGCTCGGGATCGGCATAGGCGCCGCGCTCTCTCTGCCCGCTACATCCAGGCTGATTCTTCACCGGGACGACGCGGCCGGGCGTCACTCGCGAGCGGAACGGCTGGCGCGCCGGCTCGCCTACACCTCGACGCGCCTCGCGCTCAACGGCCTCAGGTCGATACCCGAACTCGTCTGGGTCCTCGTCTGCATCCTGGCCGTGGGGCTCGGGCCGTTCGCGGGCACTCTCGCCATCGGGTTGCACACGGGCGGCGTGCTCGGCAAACTCTACGCGGAGACCCTGGAAGAAGCGCCGGAGCGCCCGCTCGAAGCCCTGCGCGCGAGCGGCGCGCGCCCTCTGCAAATTCTGGTGTGGGGCATCCTTCCGCAGGTGCGCCCTACTCTCGTGAGCTATACAGTGCTTCGATGGGAGATGAACTTGCGCGTGTCGACCGTGCTCGGGCTCGTGGGCGGCGGCGGGCTCGGGCTCGCCATCTACAACAACATTCAACTTGGATTTTATTCTCGCATCAGTACGCTCATAATCGTCATTTACGCTCTGGTGATAGCGACCGACTGGATCGGCAATCGCCTGCGCGCATACCGCACTTCGATTTGAAGAGGGAGAAGCCTTATGAACCCGGTACGCATCGCCCCATCGACGGCCGAGCTGGCCGGCGCGCTCAGAGAAGCGCGCGCGCGCACGCTCGAGCTTGTAGAAGACCTGAGCGACGAGCAGATCATGGGGCCGCGCCTGAGCATCATCAATCCCCTGCTATGGGAGACGGGCCACGTCGCCTGGTTTCAAGAGTACTGGGTGCTCAGACACCTGCGGGGCGACGGGCCGATCATCGAGCACGGAGACGCGCTCTACGATTCGGCCCGCGTGGGCCACGACACGCGATGGGACATCCCTCTGCCGTCGCGCGGAGAGACGCTCGTCTACATGCAATCCGTGCTCGACCGGGTCGCGGACGGCGTCTCCGCCGCGCCCGGTGCGCCGGGCCGATACGACGAGAATTACTTTCTCCATCTCACGCTCTTTCACGAATGCATGCACGCGGAAGCCCTGACGTACACTCGCCAGACGCTGGGCTACCCTCCGCCTCGCATCGCTCTCGCCCGGGCTGAAGCGAGCGAAGCCGCCCCGCCTCTTGGATCGATCGAGGTCGCGGGCGACGCTCGCGTCCCCGGCGGAGAGATCATGCTCGGAAGCGCGAAAGAGTCGCCCTTCGCCTTCGACAACGAGCAGTGGGAGCACGCGGTCGAAGTCCCGCCCTTCTCGATCGCGAAGACGGCGGTCACGAACGCGGAGTTCGCCGCCTTCGTCGACGACCGAGGTTACGAGCGGCGCGAGTTCTGGAGCGAGGAAGGCTGGCATTGGCGCGAGCTGGCGGGAGCGAGCCGGCCTGTTTACTGGGAGCGAATCCCGAACGACGGATGGGCTCGCCGCCATTTCGACCGCGTGATCTCGCTCGAAGGCCGCCTTCCCGTCATCCACGTCAACTGGCACGAAGCCTCCGCCTACTGTCTGTGGGCCGGCCGTCGCCTCCCGTCGGAAGCGGAGTGGGAGATGGCCGCTTCCTCCGAGCCCTCGGCCGACGGGAGAACTCTTTCGGGGCGCAAGCGGCGGTATCCGTGGGGAGACGAGTTTCCCGCTCCCGGGCGGGCCAACCTCGACTGGCGCGCGATGAACGTCGTCGATGTCGCGGCCATGCCCGGAGGCGACAGCGCGTTCGGATGCCGCCAGATGATCGGCAACGTATGGGAATGGACCTCCACCGATTTCAACCCGTTCCCCGGGTTCGAGGCGGGGCCGTACGAGGAGTATTCCGAGCCCTGGTTCGGCGACCACAAAGTCTTGCGCGGCGGATGCTGGGCGACCCGGTCTATTTTGATCCGCAACCAGTTTCGCAACTTCTACAAGCCCGACCGGCGCGATGTGCTCGCCGGGTTTCGCACCTGCGCGATTCCGTGACGAAGATGAGAATTGGCATAATCACGCCCGCCCCCCCGGGATCGCGATATGGAAATCGAGTGACGGCGCTCCGGTGGGCGGGGTTTCTGAAGCGGTCCGGCCACCGCGTCACCATAGGCCAGGAATACGAAGGCGAGCCTCTGGACCTGCTGATAGCCCTGCACGCGCGCCGCAGCCACCGGTCTATTACACGCTTTCAGCGCCGGCGGCCGGGCAGTCCTCTGGTCGTCGCCCTCACGGGGACTGACCTTTATATCGACCTGAAGAGAAGCGGGCGGGCCCGGGAGTCACTCGACCTCGCCACGCGCATCATCGTGCTGCAACCGAAAGCGCGCGAAGAGCTGCGCCCGGAGTGGCGCGATAAGGCGCGCGTCATCTTCCAGTCGGTCGCGGAACAAAGGAAGAAATCGCCGGAGGCCGCGCGCAAGGCTTCACGCTCGCGCCGCTTCTTCGACGTTTGCGTGATCGGGCACCTGCGCGCAGTCAAAGACCCCTTTCGCGCGGGACGGGCGGCGCGGCTGCTTCCCGAATCCTCGCGCATTCGCGTGGTGCATCTGGGCGGAGCGATGTCGGAAGAGATGGCGCGACGTGCGCGGGCCGAGATGGAAACGAACCCGCGTTATCTGTGGCTGGGAGAGCAGCCTCCGGCGCGCGTCCGCCGGGTCCTCCTGCGTAGCCGCCTCTGCGTCCTGTCGTCGCGCCTTGAAGGCGGCGCGAACGTGGTGTCGGAAGCCGTAGTCGCGGGAACGCCCGTTCTGTCGTCGCGCATCGCGGGCTCGGTCGGGCTGCTCGGGGAAGATTACCCGGGCTATTTCACGACCGGCGACACGACAGGCCTCGCGGAGCTGTTGCGCCGGGCCGAGAGCGACCCCTGTTTTCTAGCCGAGCTTGAAGAGCGGTGCGAGAGCCTGGCCCCTCTATTCGATCCGGCCCTGGAAGAAGCGGCGTGGGCCGAATTGATCGAAGAGCTCTCAAAGCTTTTCACTCCGTCCGGCGAATGAAATAATCACGCCAGCTCTCCGGCAGAGCCTCGACGCGAACGGCTCGCTCAAGCAAAGCGGCGTCGCTTTTCCGGTCGGTATAAAGCCTGGTTATGTCCGCGACGGTCACGTTGTTTGCGTCCCGGTAGAGGAGCTCGATCTCGTCTTCGGCCCCGACATCTCCCTCTTCGAGCACGGAGAAATAAAAGCCCGTGCGGCCGCTCTGCAGAAGGCGTTTGAGGATGTCGTCGCGCTGAAATCTGATCGCGAGCTTGTAGCACGGCATGCGGGGCTGCGTGACCATGAACCTGGCCGATCCGATACGAAACCGGTCGCCTATGTTGAGCTGGTCTTCGAACAATCCTTCCGTCGTCAGGTTCTCGCCGAACATGCTGAACGGAATATTCATTCGGGGAAGCTCGGCCCGCCAGCGCTCGTAATGCTCGGACGGGTAGGCGTACACGGCTTTTTCAGGGCCGCCGTGGACCGAGAGATCGGCCTGCCGGTCGCCGTCGAGATTCAGGGTGCGAACGCGAACGCGGCCGCCGACCGGCTCCTTGAAGATGCCCGTGCTCACCTCCTTGCCCTTCCAGACCACGTCTTTCGGCAGGCCCACGTTCACGGAGACGAGCCTCATAAGCTGTTTCATGATTTTATCCGACCTCGTTAAGGGCCCGGTCAAAGTCTTCGATGAGATCGCCGGTCGCCTCTATTCCGACCGAGAGGCGGACGAGGCTGTCTGTGATGCCGATCTTCTCGCGCGCCTCGCGCGGCATCCCGAGGTGCGAGGTCGAGGCCGGTCGCGTGAGCAGAGTCTCGACTCCTCCGAGGCTGGGGGCGACGATGGGAAGGGTCGCCCTCTGAATGAACCTTTCCGCCGCTTCGAGTCCGCCCCGTACCTCGAAGCTCACCATGCCTCCGAAGCCGTCGAACAGCTCGCGCGCGATCCGGTGGCCGGGGTGATTTTCGAGGCCGGGATAATTCACCTTCGCGATCGCCGGGTGCGATTCGAGGAATTGCGCTATCTTTATCGCGCTCTCGTTCTGGTGCCTGACCCTCAGGGCCAGGGTCTTCATGCCGCGATGAAGCAGGAAGGCGGCGTGAGGGTCGAGCGTCCCGCCCATGTGATTCAGCTTATGCAGGACCCGTTCTATCAGGTCCGCGCGCCCGATGCACGCGCCCGCGACTATGTCCGAATGGCCGTTGAGATACTTGGTGCAGCTGTGCAGAGAAACGTCGAAGCCGTACTCCGCCGCGCGGAAGTTGACCGGGCTCGCAAAGGTGTTGTCGACGAGCGAGACCAGATTATTCTCTCTCGCGAACTCCACGACTTTCGACAGGTCGCCCACTTCGAGCGTGGGATTCGATATGGTCTCGACATATATCGCCCTGGTGTTCGGGCGCAGCTTGCTCTTCCACGAACCGGGGTCGCTTGCGTCTATGAAGTCGAAAGAGATGCCGAAGCCCGCGAAATCCCTGGTGATGAAATCGTGCGTGCCTCCGTAAAGAGTGCTCTGCGCGAGCAGATGGTCGCCCGCCTTCAACACGGTGAGGAGCGTGGTGGTGATGGCGGCCATGCCGCTCGCGGCGACGATTGCCGCCTCGGCATTTTCGAGGGCGGCCAGCTTTTCATGCAGGACCAGGTGGTTGGGCGTGTTGTTCAGGCGGATGTACCTGACATCGTGATAGCTGGTCTCTCCCGAATACTCGTACGTGGCCGATTGAAATATCGGCAGGACCGCCGCGCCCTTTATGCGAGGAGAGGCCTCGCCCGCGTGAATCAATTTCGTTTCGATATTCTTAAAGCTCTTGGACATGAATAAATTCTCCTGATCGGTTCGGCCTGAATCGCGGGCGCGTTCAAGCTCTAAAAGAAAAGCTCGCCGCGCATGACGGTCACGGCCGGGCCGCCCACCTTGACCGTCTCGATCGCGTCGGGCGGGCCGATTATCTCCACCGTAGCCTCGCCGGGCCGGTGCATCCAGTGGCCCTGCTCGGCGATGAAGCGGGGTCGATCTATCAACCCGTAATGCCAGAGGTATGCGGCCATGCCGCCGGTGGCGGAGCCTGTGAAAGGGTCTTCCATCGTATCGGGCGGCACGCCGAAGTGGCGTGCGCAGGTTCGCCCGCGAGGCGTCGCGCCTTCGAGGCAGAACAGGTGCGGGCTGAAGAAGTCCCCGGACGCCCGAAGCTCGCCGTAAGCCTTCGCGTCCAGCAGGGCGCGTCGCAACGGTTCTAGGCCGCGCAAGGGTATCATCAACTGCGGGGTGCCGGTGCTCACGGTCTGCACTGGCGCGCCGGGCAAGGCGTCTCCGGCGGAGAGGCCGAAGACCGACAAGACTTCCGCCGGGTCATAGGTCTTCAGGAACTCGGGCCTCTTCTGAGACATAATCACGCGCTTGACCGCGCCCCGCTCGGATTCGATCTCCACCCGTATGGGGCCGACGCGCAGTTCGAGGCTTATAGATGTACGGTCGCTTTCGAGAACAAGGCGGCCCGACTCTACCAGAGCGAAGACGGTGGCGATGGTGGGGTGTCCGGCGAGCGGGATCTCTTCCGCCGGGGTGAAATAACGGGCGGCGAAATCCGCGCTCGCGGGGCGCACGACAAACGATGTCTCGGATAGATTCATCTCCCGCGCGATCGCGAGCATCGCTCGCTCGTCGAGTTCGTCGGCGTCGAAGACGATCGCGCAGGGGTTTCCAGCCAGGGGCCGGTCGGTGAAGGCATCGACCTGCATGAAGGGGAAGATCGGCATCTCGGTCCTTTCTCATAAAGCGCCGGGCGATCCCGGAAAGAGCAGCCGCCCTTCAAAGGATTGGCTCAAGCGACCAGGCCATCTTACTGCATAACGGTTTTCTGTAAAGGACCAATTGCCGGCCGCTTTCGGCCAGC
The DNA here is from genome assembly GCA_035537555.1 of Blastocatellia bacterium. Taxonomy (GTDB): domain Bacteria; phylum Acidobacteriota; class Blastocatellia; order UBA7656; family UBA7656; genus DATLMR01. The sequence goes on along the minus strand of DATLMR010000212.1, from coordinate 2,891 downwards.
CATTTCGGGTTACGGCGGGCGATTTATGAGGGCAAGGGTGCGGACCTTTATGGCCTAAGGCGACCCTTCTCCTATGTCCTCGTTCCACACCTCGGGGCGCGCGGCTATGAAGTCGGATAGCAGGTCTTTGCATTCTTGAGAGTTCAGGTCTATGACTTCGACCCCGTTCTCCCGCAGCCAGTCTATGCCTCCGGAGAAAGTAGCCGACTCGCCCACGACGACCGCGCCTATCTTGAACTGTCGCACGAGCCCGCTGCAATACCAGCACGGCGCGAGCGTGGTAACCATGATGGTGTCGCGATAATCGGTCTGCCGCCCGGCTTTGCGAAAGGCATCCGTCTCCCCGTGAACGGAGGGGTCGTTCTCCTGCACGCGCCGGTTATGCCCGCGACCGAGGAGCCGCCCGCTCCGGTGAAACAGGGCCGCGCCTATCGGGATCCCGCCTTCGGCAAGCCCCTGCCGCGCCTCTTCGATGGCCACGCGAAGCATCGCGTTATGATCAATGCTCTCTGCCATAGCTCCCTCAGATGGCGGCCATCGCTTCGATCTCTATCTGGTAGCCGTAATGCAATTCCTTGACGGGAATCACCGCGCGCGCGGGACGGTGCTCTCCCATCACTCGCGCGTAAACCTGATTGACCGGCCCCCAGAGCTCGATGTCCGAGATGTAGATCGTCATCCGCAGAACCCGGCCGAGGTCGCTACCGGCCGCTTCGAGTATCGCCCGGACGTTTTCGAGCGCCTGCTCCGTCTGCTCTTCGATCGTGCCCGGCAGCCTTTCCTCTGATCCGGGCACGAAGCCGAGCTGTCCCGAAACGTAGACGATTCCGTTGTGGACGACGGCCTGTGAGTAATGGCCCCCGGCCGAGGGCGCGGCCTGCGTCTCTATCTTCCTGATCTCCATAGAGTCGATCTCCTCGCCTTTAGATTTCCGTAGACGTTTCAACTATGTTGATATTGCGCGCGGCCAGGGCTTCGACGAAAGGGCCGGGCGGCACGCACCTCTCCTGCGGTATGGCCCCTTTTTCAGTCGTCTCGCCGCGCGCCATCATCTGCGCGATGATTGAGGCGGGGAAGGCCGTCGTCCGCATCATCGCGCTCAGGCCCGTGGCCTCGTCATACCTGTCCACGATGTCGTAACGTAGCTGCTGTCTCCTGCCCGCGAGCGCGCCGCGAAACTCCACGCGAACGAGCACGGCATCCGGCCCGTCGGAGGGCAACAACCGGGTGAGCATCTCCGCGAGAACGCGCCGGGGCCTCACGCGCGCGCCGTCGACCGTGATCTCCTGGCCGCTCATCATGCCTGCCTCGATGAGAGCCTTGAACTTCTCGCCGTGGCCCGGGTAGCGGATCGTCTTATAATCGAGCTCCTTTATCGAGCCCAGGAACGTTTCCGGGAGAGTCGAGGTGCCGCCGGAGGTCTGAAAAGCCTCCAGAATCCCGAAGGGAGGGAAGTCGAGCAATTCGAACTCGGTCATCGAATCGACTTCGACGATCTTCCCGTCGCGCACGACACGGGCGCGCTCGACGTACTCGTTGATCAGGCCTTCGACCGAGAAGACGATCTGGTAATCGAAGGGAGGGCGCGGGTCGAGCGGCAGGCCTCCCACCCGCATATGCACCTCGTCGAGCTTATCGAATCTCTCCGAGCCGTGCGCCACCAGTACCGATACCATGCCGGGGGCGAGCCCGCAATCGGGGATGATGTTTATCCCGGCCTCGCGCGCCGACTGATCGAGCGCGAGCTCGGCGGCCACGACATCGTTGTTGCCTCCGAGGTCGCAGAAGTTCACCTTCGCTTCGACCGCGGCACGCGCAAGCTGGAGATTAAGGGGATAGGTGACGCAGCTTATGGCCGCATCGTGCCCGCGCATCAGCTCGACGGACTGCCCGTAATCCGAAGCGTCCGCCTGCTTCGCGACCAGCTTCGAGCCGCCGACCCTTTCCGCTATTGCCTTAGCGCGGTCGAGCTCCACATCGGCAATCGTCACGGATTCCACGCCCGAATTATGGATGAGATCGAAGGCCGCGCCGAACCCCATTCGGCCCGCTCCCAGTACCAGAATTTTCATTCATCTCCTCTTGCGTTGGATTGGCTGTTTCTTCGATGCGTCTACTTCGAACGCCTCCGGCGGAAGCTCCGAAGCCCGCCACAGGTACCAGCTTGCGACAGTGCGGAAAGGCCGCCATCGCTCGCCGTAAAGGGCCAGCTCTTTCGGAGTCGGAAACCGGCCCATGCGGTAAGCGAGGCCGAACCCCTTGCGAACGGCGAAGTCTCCGACCGGCAGCACGTCGGGACGCCCGAGTCGAAAGATCAGGAGCATCTCGGCGGTCCAGCGACCGATGCCTCTCACGGCGGAAAGCCGTTCCACGATCTCTTCGTCGCTCATCTTTTCAAGCCGCGCAAGCCCGGGGACGACGCCCGCGAGGCTCTTTTCCGAGAGATCCTTCAATGCCGCGACCTTGGCCCGCGACAGGCCCGCGCCTCGCAGCTCCTCCTCCGACGCGGCCAGGATGTCGCGCGGGCCGAGGCGGCTCTTTCTGTTGAACAAGGCGAGGAGCCGCGCGTGGATCGCCGCGGCTGCCGTCCCGTGGAGTTGCTGGTAGACGATGTTTCTGGCGAGAGCCTCAAACGGATTATGCATGCTCCGAATCGGCATTTTGAACGGGCCGACGAGGCGCATCAGAGATGCCAGATGCTCGTCTACCGCCGAGAGGTGCGCGACCGCCTCCGACGGATCGAACCTGTAGCCATTCGCGCCCGCCTCTGTTTCACTTTTTTTCCGGCCGGCCATCTATACGCTCGACCTCCGGGCTGCTCATCGCGACCGAGTATTATTATCCGAACAGGACCGAAGACGGAAGCCGTTTCCGACGCGCGAGCGGGGCTT
>DATLMR010000211.1:0-11322 GCA_035537555.1 Blastocatellia bacterium | reverse complement strand
GGAGGCGGATGCGCGCTTTAACTCTTTTGGCCGGCATGATAAAAGGGCGACTCTTGCGGAGTCGCCCTGGTAAAGGATCAAGGAGAATAAGGAGAGGGAAAGTCTTTACTTCTGCGGAGCCAGGGCCGTGACCTGCACGTTGTTGTTGACGAGCGTCATCCCCGTAGCCCTCTGAAGGTCCGCGAGCGCCTTGTTGTAATCGGTCAAAGCGCGAATCTCGTTACCCCTCGCTATGGAAAGATCATTCTGTCTCTCCAGCACGAAGAAGTTGGTTGAAAGGCCCGCTCGGAACCTCTCGATCTCACCCGTGTACTGTGCTTCCGCGGCGATGCGGTTCGCCTGGGCCGCTTCGAATCTCTGCCTTGTGGCCTCGACCGACTGCAAGGCGTTGCGGACTTCTATCTGGACAGTCTGCACGAGTTGGCGCTGCCTGGCGTCTATCTGCCTGGATTCCGCGAGGGCGCGGCCCAGGTTCCCTTCAGCCGTGCGATTGCGCCACGGGAAGCTGACGCGCACGCCCACTTCCCACGTCCTGAAGTCGTTGCTGAACAGGCCGCGCAAGGATTGAAAATAGCCCCCGTTGAACCTGTCCGGGACGCTCGCCGCCGGAGTCGCCGGAGGCGGAACGGGGTTGAACGTAGAGAGGTCGAGATTCCTCAAGGCCCGGTTCAGGTTGGTGATCAGGCCCTGCGTCAAATCATCGAACCCGCCGGGGGAGCCCCCACGGACGAGGGTCGAGGGCGTGCCGGCGAGGCCCGTCGATCCGTAGTTGCCCACGAGGTCGAGCTGAGGCTTCGTCTGGTTCTGGTAGAACTTGATGTCGATATTCTTCTGCTGCGCTTCGAGCCGCAGCTGCTCGAGCTCCGGCCGGTTCCTGAGCGCGAGCGTCGCGGATTCTTCGAGGTTGAAAGCGACCTGGCCGAACCTCGGCTCATCCGTCGGAGAGATGGCCGCATACCAGAGCTTGTCGTTCGGGTCTTTGATCAACAGCCCCTTCAACTGGTTCTCCGCCGTGGTGATCGATTGCAGGGCGATGATGACCTGCTCCTTGCGGCTCTCGAGCGCGGCCTCGGTCGATCTCAGCTCGATGGGCGCGAGCGTTCCGGCCTCGACCATCTTCTGGTTGTTCTCAAGCTGCGTGCGGGTCAGCTCCACCGCGTCGCGCGCGATCTGCTCGTTACGAATTGCGAAGACCAGGTCCCAGTACGCGCGCTGCACGGAGCTGATGATCTCGATCACGCGCTGGCGGAATTCGCTGTCCGAGCGATCGAGCGATCGCTGAAGCAATTGGATGGTCCGGCGGTTCTGGTCGATCCTGAAATTTCGCAGGATCGGCTGGGTGAAGGTGAAATTGACGGTTGGGCTGTATTGCGTCACCAGAGTCGAAGAAGTCGCGCTCGTCGTCCTGCGCGTATTGTCGAACGTTACGTCGTAGAAGCCGCCGGTGCTTTCGACATTCTTGCTCGTCTCGAAGTTATAAATGAAATTCTTGTTCGTGACGGCCGAGCTCGCGTCGCCGCCGGCGAAGATCGACGCCACCGGGAAGGTCTGGCTTCCGTACCGGATATCCGCGCTCGAAAGCAGATCGTAAACTCCGCGCGAGGCGTAGAGACTATACTGCGCCACCTGCACTCCCTGCCTCGACACTTCGATATCAAGGTTGTTCTGCAACGCCATTGTTATGGCGTCCTGTAGCGTCAAAAGCGTGGTCAGGTCGGGGCTGACGCCGACGCGAGCTTTTGTGACTTCGGGCGAAAGAGCGAGCGGCTGCGTGATAGGGTTCTGCGTGGTCGGCGTTCCGGGGGCCGGAACAGCCTGCCCCGGAGTTGTCTGGGGAGTCGTTCTCGGGGGCGTCTGTCCCGGCGCCGGAACGCTACGCTGCTCGCGCTCGGTCTGCCTTCCGGGGCGAACCTCACCCTGTTCTTCCTGCTGCTCGCGCGATCTCTGTACATCGCTCTTCGGCGGGTCTTTCTTCGGCTGCGGCGGCGTGTCGGGAGGCTTGGGCTGCTGGCTCTTAGCCACCACCCCTTCCTGCGCGAAGGCCGGAAGCGGGAGCGACGCTCCGAGCAGGGCCGCAAGAGAAAGCGCCGCTAGCGCACGGCTATATTTGCCAACTATTCCGATAACTGAATTCATAAGATTCCTCTCAAAACCAATGTCCAGATACTCACCCGTTCCTTGCGATCCGCTCTAAATCGCGGAGTCAATCACCTTAGATTGCTCGTCGTGTCTGGTAATCACAGGCTCATACGACAGCTATTAAGATGTCGTTTCATAAATTTCGGAAGCCGGATTGAGCGGGCCGCTCGATTTGAGACCGCGCTTCCTCGTCGCGTCCGTCGCTTGATTCCGTCCTGGCCCACCGTAAAAATCAGTTTACACGGCACCCCCGCGATAACCAAATCTACCATGCGTGTCGGCGGAGGTTGTCCATACATCAAGTCGCGCTCGGAGACTCGAGCGCGACCTGACGTATGTGGGGATGCCGTGGTCTTTTCCCATTTCAACCGGTTAACGGTTCAATCCGCGTGCCATCGCATCCCCTATCTTAAATGGCCGTACAACGTGGCTTATTCGATTGGCCTCACCGCGCCTGAAATTTTCCTGTCCATTCCTGGGAAGTGAGTTTCCCAAAAACGAAGATTGCAGGCTCCGGGCCGAGCGGGCTATTCGAACACCACGGCCGCGGTCTTGCCCTTGAACTCGATTCGCTTGACCTGAAAGCTACCGTCGTTTGCGGCCGTGAAGATGACCGACGTATCCGGCGCGGGCGCTCCAAGCTGCGTTATCTTGTAGGCGGTTTTCAGGACTTCTTTGTTGCCCTTCATCACGAGCAGATCGCCCTCTTTGTCCTCGGTGAACTTCAGAGTGTACTCGCCCTTATTGAGCGCCTTGTCCCCGACTTTCCCGTCCCTGTTCAACTTTATCGAGCGAGATACTTCCTGCGCGAATACGGGGAAGGCAGAGACTATTCCGGTAAGCATGACGAGGGCGAGAAACATCGAATTGAGTTTGCTTTTCATTTTTCAACCTTTCTTTAAGACTTTGACCTTGCGGCAAAGTGAAATTGGTAATCCGCATCCCCCGGCTCTTCGGGGATCTTCGTTCATTAACTCTTTCACCGCGCCTGCTCGGCGACGATGATAAAGGAATCGACCCGGAGCCCCGAGGGCAGCTTGTGTCCGTCTTCAAGCTCAATCAGGGTCTCCAAAATCTTCGTATCGACCCGTTCGTTCGGCTCGTCCGTGCGAATATTCTTCTTTCCGAGCGCCTGACCGATTCGGACCACGCGGCCCCAGAACTTCTCCGTGCCGAACGCGTCGGCCGTGACGTAGGCCCTCTGATTGAGCAGAAGCTTGCTCACGTCGGTCTCATCCACATCGACCCGAATGCGAAGGGTCGATACGTTGGCGACGGTGATGATGGGCATCTCTCGCATATCGGACACGCTCTCGCCCGAGTTGAGATGTTTGCGCAAGATGACTCCATCGATGGGCGAGCGGATGAAGGTCTTCTCGAGGCGTGCGCGGGCCTCGTCGAGCTGGGCCTGAGCGACGGCCACATCCGCCCGCGCCCTGGACGAGTCCTCTTCGCGCGCATCGTCGTTGATGAGCGCATGCCTCTGGCGGGCCGCATCGAAACGCGCCTTCGCTACTTTGTATTCGCGCTCGGCCCGGTCGCTCTCTTCGCGAGCGATCACGCCTTTTTCGTAGAGCGACTGCCGCCGCCCCATCTCCGCCCCGGCGTTTTCGAGCATCGCTTCAGCCTCTTTTACCGACTCCAATACTTCGCGGCGCTCCTGGTCGCGGGCTCCGTTAAGCACGAGGCGAAGCTCTGCCTTTCGCTGCGCGAGGCGCGCTTCGGCCGAAGCTACCTGGGCGCGAAAGTCGTCGTTTTCGAGTACGGCCAGCACCTGCCCGCTCTTCACCGCGTCGCCCTCTTCGACGAGGACCGACTTGATCTTCCCGCGAATCTCCGAGCTTACCTTGATCTCTTCGGAGACCGGTTCGACGCGCCCGGGAGCCGCGACGCGCGAGGGGTACTCCTGTTGTGCAAGGACCGACATGGTTCCCTGCGTCGCCGTGCCCCGGCTCGTAATCACGTAAGCGGAGAGCGACCCCAGGAGGATGATTATCGTGACCGTGTAAAGAATCGTTCTTTTCATGATTTCCTCCGTCGCTTATGCGACAGGCCTCGTCCGATCACCAGCCGAGAGCAGGCTCAAGGGCATACTCGCGGCCATGACCTCTTCGGGCTTCCTGTTTTCCGGATCGACCGGCGCGGCCAGCTTGCCGTCTTCGATGTAAGCCTTGTGGTCGGCGTAATCGAGTATGCGATTATCGTGCGTGACGATGACGACCGCGCGGCCCTGGCCGTGCGCCAGGTCTCTGAGGATCTCCATTATCAGGCGGCCGCTGTGTGAATCGAGCGCCGCGGTGGGCTCGTCGGCGAGAATAATATCCGGCTCGCCCGCGAGCGCCCTCGCTATCGCGATCCGCTGCTTCTGCCCTCCGCTCAGGTCGGCCGGGAAGCTGCCGTACTTCTCCGCGAGGCCCACCTGTTCGAGCAGGGAGGCGGCGCGGCGCCTGGCTTCTTTGCCCCGCACGCCCTTGAGGTCGAGCGCGACTTCGACGTTCTCTCCGGCAGTCAGAGTCGGAAAGAGATTGAAGCCCTGGAAGATGAACCCGATATGATCCAGGCGTATGGCGGGAAGGGCTTTCTCCGTGAGCCCCACGACCTCGCGCCCGCGCACGCGGACGCTGCCGCTCGACGCTTGCAGTATGCATCCCATAATCGACAGCAACGTGGTCTTGCCGCTTCCGGAAGGCCCCATCAGCAAGACTATCTCGCCGCTCTTCACATCGAGATCCACCCCGTCGAGCGCCCGCACGGCCGACGCGCCCGCCGAGTAAACCTTCGTAAGACTCCGAACCGAGATCGCCGCTTCCATTTCGATAACTCCCTCCGGCCTTCCTACCCTTTGAAGACCATCGCCGGATCGATTCGCGTAACCTTGTTGACCGAGATCATCGACGCGCCCATGCACATCGACAGGGTGAGCCCGAGCATCATCACCGCCATCTGCCACGGCATCTGAACGGACGCGCCTCCGTTGCTGCTCATCCTGACGACGACGAGGCTTACGCCCATCCCGAGCGCGTAGCCGATGGCCGCGCTGATGATCGCCTGCTTGATTATCACGCGGTAGATGTAGGCGTTTGACGCTCCCATAGCCTTGAGAGTGCCGAACTCGCGAATGTGATCTATCGTGGTGGCATAGATCGTCTGCGCCACGACGACTACTCCCACGATCAGGCCCATCAACGCGGCTACCAGTATGCCCACTCCCGCCCCCGTCGAGAACAGCCAGTAAACCTGCGTCTTTCTCGCGAACTCGGAATTCGTGTACACCTCGACATCTTCGAGCCGGGATGCCAGCGCCTGCTTGAGGACCAGAGGGTCCAGGCCCGCCGCGCTCTTGACGAGGATGTAATTGGTCTGGTCTTCGCTCAACCTCGCATAGTTCTGCGCGTTCTTGAATGAAGTGAATACGCGGGGGTTGGTCGTGAAAGAGCGAACGTTTCGCGTGAAGCCTACGACCCTCGCCCGGTGGTTGTTGATCTCGACGGCCTGGCCCAGAGACGTGATGCCGAGCTTCTCCCGGTATATCTCATCGATGATGATCGTGTCGGCGGCTTTCAAGTCCGAGACCTTGCCCGCCGTCAGGTGCCACGGCCCGCCTATTCCCGTTTCGGGATTGAAGCCGATAATGCCGACCCCTTCTTCTCCCCCGTCCGACCGCTTCAGCCTCGCGAACTGCACTATGTACTTCTCAGCCCACGCGACCCCGCCCGCGCCCCTGACCTGGTAAAGCTTGCGCTCGGAGAAGGGAGCGCCCTGGTCGAAATTCCTGTTGCCCCTGGCCGCCACCCAGAGGTCCGCGCCCGAGTTGTCGATGATGTTTGAGGCCGTCATCGCGAAACCTAAGAAGAGGCCGAGCTGCACCGTGATCAATACGACCGCGAACACGATCCCAGTCAGAGTCACCGCCAGCCTGACTCTGTCGTGAAATAGGTTGCGCCGCGCCAGTGATGCCATTGCTCTCCCTTCCTAACCCGACCCGTGACGCATTAACGCGCGTCACGATCTTAACGGTGTTAACCGTCAGGCAAAAAAAATTAAGCCATCAAGCCCTCGATGATGTTGTCGATAACGAGGGATATCATTTTTTCCTTATCGACCCAGGGGAAGTGAGGCTTGGTTATGAGGATAGCGGTGACTCCGTGGACGGCCGCCCACATGCTCTGGCTTATCAGGTCTATATCGGTCACGCGAAACAGCCCCGCCTGCACGCACCTTTCGACGCCGAGGCGAAGATGGCTATAGGCGTTCATGCCCATCGAGCCCTCGTGCATGTAGCGCTCTTTATCGATGCCATGCGTCGGATGATTGATGAAGGTGACCCGGTAATGATTCGGGTACTGGAGGCCGAACTCGACGTAAGCATTGAGCCCTTTTTTCAGGCACTGGATCGGCTCGTCGCCCCGGGTTATCTCTTCGAGCCTGCTCGATAGCCGCGCGAATGTCTCTTCGCATATGTTGAAGAGAAGCTCTGACTTGTCCTGGAAATAAAGATAGATGGTCGTGGGCGAATACTCTATCTTTTCCGCTATGCGGCGCATCGATACGTTCTCGTAGCCCTCGTTCACGAATAGATCGCGCGCGGCATCCAGTATCTCCTGCCTCAATGACTCTTTCTGCCTCTCTCGCCGCTCTTTCGATCCCATTTCGAGAACCTCTTTAACGCCGTGAATTCACTTAACGCTGTTAAGCATACTACGAACCGGTATTAAGTCAAGCATTATTTTTAGGATGGAAGGGAGGCGGGGATGCTTGAAGTTGAGGTATGAAATTTGATAGTGTGGCCGCATGGCAAAGCTACAATTTTTGGGTGCGACGGGGACGGTGACGGGATCGAAGTATCTATTGGAGGTAGGGGGGAGCCGGGTCCTGATCGACTGCGGTCTATTTCAGGGCTTGAAGGAGTTGCGGCAGAGGAACTGGGAGGCTCTGCCGATCGAGCCGAAATCTATCGGCTGGGTCTTGCTCACGCACGCGCATATAGACCACACGGGATACCTGCCGCGCCTGGTGCGAGACGGGTTCACGGGGCCGGCCTACGCGACCGGAGCCACGGCGGATCTGCTTGAGATTATGCTGCCGGATTCGGCGAGGCTTCAGGAAGAGGACGCGGAGTATGCCAACAAGAAGGGTTTTTCGAAGCACAGCCCCGCGCTGCCCCTTTACACCGAGTTCGACGCGCGCGCGGCTCTCAAGCAGATACACAGGGTCGATTACAACCGGCCTCAGAAATTGAGCAAGTTCCTCACCGCCACCTTCATCCCCGCGGGCCACATTCTCGGCTCGAGCTTCATCCTGGCGGAAATCTCGGAGCCGGGCCGCGACCCCGTGAGGGTGCTCCTATCGGGGGATGTGGGCAGGTACGACGAGCCGATTCTGAACGACCCTTCACAGGTCGATCAAGCCGATTACCTTCTGGTCGAATCGACCTACGGCGACAGGCTGCACAGAGGCGGCGATCCCAAAGAAGAGCTCAGGCGCGTCATAGTCGAAGCGGTGGAGCGAGGGGGCAAGATCATCATTCCGGCCTTCGCCGTCGGGAGGACGCAGATGCTCGTCTACTATTTGAGAGAGCTTGAAGATGAGGGGAGCATTCCGATTCTTCCGGTCGCGGTCGATTCTCCGATGGCGGCCTCGGCGACGAAGCTCTACAAAAAGCACGCGACCGATCACGACACGGAGATGGTGCGGGTCACGAATCAGGGCAAGAACCCTCTCGCCACGCGAAACTTTACTCTCGTTTCGGGCAGGGGAGGCTCGAAGGCCCTGGACCAGCAGGCGGGCGCCGCCATCATCATCTCGGCATCGGGAATGGCTACGGGAGGGCGCGTGGTGCACCACCTCGCGCAGTACCTGCCCGACCCGAACTCGACGGTCATCTTTGTCGGCTATCAAGCGGCGGGCACGAGAGGGCGCAGGTTGCAGGATGGCGAGAACGAGGTGAAGATTCACGGCCAGATGGTACCCGTGAGAGCGAAGATCGAGAGCGTAAGCAGCATGTCGGCCCACGCCGATTCAAGCGAGCTGATGCGCTGGCTTTCAGGATTCAAGCAGCCGCCCCGCAAGACCTACCTCGTGCACGGCGAGCCGGATTCCGCCCAAGCCCTGCGCGATAAGATCGAGCGAGAGCTCGGCTGGGACGCGGTCGTTCCGACTTACAAAGAAACGGTCGAGTTTTGAGCCAGTAAAGAAGCGCGCGGGCCTTTGATCCCCGCGAGGGCGATATGTCATCAGGCTTCATGCGAATATCGCCTTCCCGGGGCGTGGCTCGTGCCGGTGAAGGAGCCGCTCGATCGCTTTGCCGTGTGAATCGATGGCTTCGAACGTCTGAACCCGATCAGGGTTTCTTCTCGTCTTTCTTTTTCTTATCGCCTCCCCCAAAGATGCCTTTCACTTTGTTGAAGAGCCCGCCCACCTTCTCTATTTTCTTCTCAATCTTTTTCTCGTCTTTCTTTTCGGGCTCCTGGGCCACGACAGGCTTCTCTTCTTTACGCGGAGCGGGCGTAGGCTGAGGCGGGGGAGGCGATCTCCTCTCGGGCTCTGACGCAACCGGCGTCTCCGCCCCTCTCTCAGCGCGACCCGCGCGGCTTCGAGCAGGTTTATTCGAGTCGGAGGCTTCGCCCGCCTGTTTGTTAACGGGCTCTACCCCGGCGGGAAGGGCGTTTTCCGTCACGCTCGGTGCGGGCGCCGTGGGCGGAGGAGCCGACTGGACAGCAGGAGGCGCTTGCGGCGGCGCGGGCTGTTGCGTGACGGTAGAAGGCTGGGACGGAGTCTCCTTCGCGCCGCCTCCCATGAAGGCGAGAGGAGCGAGAATAAGACCGAGGACCAGGGCTCCCGCTCCCGCGTAGTGTTTCCAGTTGAGCTTGCTCAGAAGGGAAGGCTGCGCGTTAGCCGGATAGCCTTGCCCCGAGGTCTGCTGACCGGCGGCCGGGTGAGTGTCGAAGCTTCCCAGGCGCGTGTCTTTCATCTGGTTGAGCGTCTGGTCAAAGTTTGCGTACGGGGCTGCGCCCGAGCCGCCGGCCAGGCGTGTCTCTTTAGGCATCTCTCCCGAAGCCGATCTCGCTTGCCCTTCCTGCGGAGATGTTTTTGCGGGAGCGGGCTCGTTGAACCGGGTGGCGGGCGCGGCGTAGGCGACTCGGGGGGTGTTTTCCAGGGGCGCGGCCGCGCCCGCGAGCGCGCCGAGCAGCACCGCGCGAAACTCGCCGGCCGTCTGAAACCTGGCCGTGGGCTTCTTCGCGAGCGAGCGCATGATGGCCTGTTCGATGGGCAGAGGAAGATGAGCGGCGAACGTCCGGGGCGGCGTGGGGGCCTGTTCTATCTGAGCCTTCATGAGCTCGAATTCGCTCTGGCTCTCGAATGGGACCCTGCCCGTGAGCATCTCGTAAAGGAGTATGCCCAGAGAATAAATATCTGACCGGGCGTCGGCCTCCTCCCCCCGGACCTGTTCCGGCGACATGTACTCGATCGTCCCGACTATGTTGCCCTGCCGGGTGAGCCGCGCGCTCCCAAGCACGCGGGCGATGCCGAAGTCCATGACCTTTATCGAGCCGGTTTCGGTCAGCATCATGTTGGCGGGCTTTATGTCGCGATGGATGATCCCCAATCTATGCGCGTGGTCGATCCCTTCGAGGGCCTGGCAGAAGAGGCCGAGGGCGCGGTCCCACGCCATCGCCCCGTACTGCCTGATGGCATCGTCGAGCGTCTGCCCGCGCACGAACTCCATGACCATGAAGAAATCGTTGCCCTGGCGGAGAAAGCTGTAGAGCGTGGCGATGTTGGGGTGATTCAGCTTCGCCAGAGTGACGGCCTCGGAGCGAAACCGCTCCACGACCTGTGGCTGGCTGGCGAGCTCGGGCCGCAGCATCTTGATGGCGACCTCGCGTTCGAGCATCAGGTCCACGCCCTTGAAGACCGCCCCCATTCCCCCTTCGCCTATCTTTTCCGTGATTTTGTACGTGCCAACAGTGTTGCCGATCATATTATGCCCTCCGCTTTGTGAGTGTTCCCCTGGTTGAACTCTCTCCCTTTACTCGTTCGCCCCCGGCCCTGTTTTCAATAAGCCTGGAACAGGTTGATTATGAGGTTGGATTCCGCCTTCTGTGTGGTCGCAGGCGCGAAATTGTACGTCTTGGATTTGTTGTCCGCCTGGATGACCTTCAAATGAAAGGCTCCGTGTTCCGATCCGACAAAGCCGTTCAGCTTTGCCTCTTTGATTATCGAGTCGGTGGCCTCGAACGTATGCTTGCCGTCGTCGGCTTTGAACGTGATCTCCGTCTTCGTGATGAACAGAGAGCCCTGGCAATAGGTATTGAAGAATTTATCGTGATCGTGATAGACGCGAAAGACGGCCGCGCCGCCCCGCTCGATGGCCGCGCGCATCGAGGTCTCGGCGGAGGCTATGTTCTTATTTCCATAAAGCTGGGCGATGCCGAGCAATTGGTAAGCGGTCGGCTTCGACGAATCCAACCTGACCGCTTTCTGCAAGGTCAGGATCGCGTTGTAAGAATCGTTGGCCTGCATGTAAGCCATCGCCTGGTCCGTGTATTCGTCGTAATCGGGGCCGGCGCTCGCCACGCTTTTCGACGAGGAGGAGTTCGCCGGGGCGGCGGTCGCCCTCTCGGTGATCGCGCCGAGCAGAGAGCGGTTGCCGCCCGCCGACGTGATCTCTTTGGTGATGTCGGGTGTCAGGCTGAAGGCGACTCCCCGGACTTCCACCAGCTGCTCGACGCGCGAGGGCGCGACCCCGTTCTGGAGCAGGGTGACTATCTCTCCTTTTGACAGAGGCGGCCCGCTCGGCACGTTTGCCGCGGGTCTGGGCGCGGTCGCGCCGGAGCTGGCAGGCGAGGATTCGGCGCGGTAATTACTTCGCGCCGCGTCGACGATCTCGGGCCTCGCGCCCGCCGACAGAAGATCGTTCTCGTCATCGGCCGTCATCTTGAAGGCTACTCCGCGCGCCTTGATCTGGGCCACCAGCTCCTGTGTCGATAGCCCGTTGATCTTCACGGCTTGAACCAGGCCCTGCTTGGTGATGGGCTTCTTGCCCTGCATCCGCGCCGTGCCGGACAGTGAAAGGAAGATGGAAAATATCGTGACGACGAAAGCGATATTTCGCGCGCGATTGAATGCGTTACTGGTTACCGGCATAAATACTTCTCCATGAACAATGAGCAATCCACCGTG
>DATLMR010000210.1:0-6584 GCA_035537555.1 Blastocatellia bacterium | reverse complement strand
CAGGTGGACGACATATTGAAAGCAGCTCGTTCGCTGGCCGCGTACTGAGACAGCAAGCGCAACGACGAAATTGTTGGAGAGATGGGAGAGATATGAGCGAAGAAGTCAAAATGCCCCAGATGGGCGAATCGATCGCAGAAGGTACGATTGTCAGGTGGCTCAAGCAGATCGGCGACACGGTGAAACGCGACGAGCCGCTTTTCGAGATCTCAACCGATAAGGTTGACGCCGAGATCCCCTCTCCGGCCTCCGGCGTGCTGTCGGAGATAAGGGCCAAAGAGGGCGAGACCGTTCCCGTAAACGCCGTCGTGGCCGTCATAAACGGCGGAGGCGCGCAAGCAGCCCCGGCGGCGGAAGCTCCCAAACAAGAATCCCCCAAACAAGAAGCTCCCAGGCAGGAAGCGGCCCCGCAGCCGCCGGCTCAGGCTTCGGCCCCGGAAAAAGCTCCGCAAGCTCCACAAGCTCCGCAAGCGCCTCCGGCGCCCGCCGAGCCGAAGGCAGAAGCGGCCCCACAGCCCTCCGGGGATGCTTCGGCACAGGGTCACGCGGGCGATCAGCAGGGCGAGGCCGTGACGGCTCTCCCCCAGGCCCCTCCCGGGTCGCCCGAGGAGCTGCGCCGCACGCGGTCTTCTCCGCTCGTTCGCAAGATCGCCGAGGATCAGGGCGTCGATATCTCTCGCATCGAAGGCACGGGCATCAGCGGCCGCGTGACGAAGAATGACATCCTCAGCTTCATCGAAAATCGAGGGGCCGCGCAGCCGGCCGCGCCTGTCGAAGCGTCGGCCCAGCCTGCCGCGCCCGCGCCCGCTCGCGCGCCCCAGCCCTTGCGCCAGCCCTCGGAAGAGGCGGAAATCGGCCCCGCGCCTTACAGCGAAGGCGACCGCGTGGAGATCGAGCCGATGTCGCTTATGCGCAGGCGCATCGCCGAGCGCATGGTCGAGAGCCGGCGCACCTCCGCGCACGTTACGTCGTTCATCGAAGTCGATTTCACGGAGACTGCAAAGCTGCGCGACAAGCTCAAGGGCGAGTACATGAATCAGGGGGTCAAGCTCACGTTCCTGCCTTTCATCATCAAGGGCGTGATCGAGGGCATCAAGAAGTTCCCGATCATCAACTCGGCCGTCTGGGGCGACCAGATCGTCTACAAGAAAGACATCAACGTCGGCGTGGCCGTCGCCCTCGACTGGGGCCTGATCGTGCCGGTGGTGAGGCACGCGGACGAGAAGTCTCTGCTCGGCCTCGCCCGCGCCGTGAACGACCTCGGGGAGCGCGCCCGCAACAAGCAGTTGAAGCCGGACGAGGTCCAGGGCGGCACCTTCACGATCACGAACCCCGGCGTATTCGGCGGCCTGATCGGGACTCCCATCATCAACCAGCCGCAGGTGGCGATCCTCGGCGTGGGAGTCATCAAGAAGCGGCCCTGGATCATCGACGACGCGATCGCGATCAGGCAGATCGGCATGCTCAGCCTCAGCTTCGACCACCGGGTGATCGACGGCGCGATTGCCGACCAGTTCCTCGCGGCCCTGCGTGACGTTATCGAAGCGGCCGGCTATACCTCCTAACCAGGGAATGAAACGGTCAAAGGGGCAGCCGCTCCTTTGACCGCTCCTAGAATCAAGATGGCAACAGAAGCACCCCTGCCTCGCCGCGTCTGCGAAGTCAGACGACTCGGATCGATCGATTATTCGGACGGCCTATCTCTACAGGCCCGCGCGGTAGAGCGGCTGCGCTCGGGGGAAGGCCCCGAGCAGTTGTTGCTCCTTGAACACCCGCACGTATTCACACTGGGGCGGGGCGCGGACAGGGCCAATATTCTCGCCGATCATGAGAGGCTCCGGTCGCTCTCGATAGAAGTCCATGAAACCGGGCGCGGCGGCGACGTGACCTACCACGGCCCGGGCCAGATGGTCGGATACCCCATCGTGAACCTGAAGCCGGACCGTTGCGATGTCCATCGCTACGTGAGGGACATAGAAGAGGTCTTGATTCGCGCCATCGGGGACTTCGGGATCAGGGGAGAGCGGATCGCGGGGCTCACGGGAGTCTGGGTCGGCAACGAGAAGGTGGCCGCCATCGGCGTGCGAATCGCCCGGTGGATCACGAGCCACGGCTTCGCCCTGAACGTAAATACCGATCTCGATTATTTCCGCCTCATCGTTCCATGCGGGATCACGGATAAAGGAGTCACCTCGCTCTCGCGCCTGCTCGGCGGGAAGATCGACATGGGCGAAGTGGCTTCCCGCGTCTCGCGCCGTTTCGGAGAGGTCTTCGAGCGCGACACGCCCGCGACGGAGGTCGGATGGCCCGGCGGCTCAAGTTGCGTGTAACCCCCGGTCCCCTTTCACCGTATCAGCAATGAGGCGGCAAATGCTCAAGATTGAAGGAGTTGTAAAAATAAAGGCCGTCGATTTTTACAACCGGCAAAGGAAACATGATGGACGATTGTTTTCGTTAATCATTCCTGCCTCAAGAACCGTGCAAGGGGAGATTCCGGAAAAAATCCTCGGTTGGTCCTGTGAACGCGAAAGTATTAAGGAGTATTATTCATAGCGGGATGTGTACCAGTTTAATTGACAGCATGATTAAAAAATATCGCACCTCAGTATTGAACAGGCGAGGCTCTGCCGCCCTCGCGGCGCTCGCCATGGCGGCGTTGATGTCCGCTGCCTGCAAGAGCAGCACTCCGGTCTCGGCCAAGCAAGGCCCCGGCGGCGATGTAGGCCCGCGCCAGGTCAAGATCACGCAGGTATCGGAGATGCCGATGGAGCGAGGCATCACGGCGCTGGGCGCGCTCGCGGCCTTCGACGAGGCGACGATCAGCGTCAAGGTGCCGGGCCGCGTGCGGTCGATAACGGTCGATCTCGGGAGCAACGTCCGCAAAGGGCAGTTGATCGCCCAGCTCGACCCGGCGGATTACCAGCTTCGCGTGGAGCAGGCGGAAGCGGCTCTGGCTCAGGCCCGCGCGCGGGTCGGCCTGTCGCCCGAGGGCTCCAACAGTCGCGTGGACCTGGAGAAGACGGGAACCGTAAGGGCCGCCCAGGCCGTGCTCGAAGAAGCGAAGCTGAAGCGCGCGCGCTCGGAGCAGCTCGTACGGCAGGGCGTGCTTTCGAGGGCCGAGCTCGACTCGGTTGAAGCCGCCTACAAGGTAGCCGAGAGCCGCTACCAGGACGCCGTGGAAGAGGTGCGGAATCGCCAGGCCGTCGTCTTGCAGCGCTACTCCGAAGTCGAGATCGCCCGCAAGCAGCTATCCGATACCAACGTCTACGCGGCCTTCGACGGAGTGGTCCAGGAGAAGCTGGTCAACTTCGGCGAATACCTGGCGGGCGGAGCGCCGGTCGTCAAGATCGTCCGTATGAATCCTTTGAAGCTGCGGGTGGAAGTGCCGGAGCGCGATTCGCGCAGCGTTCGCATCGGGCAGCAGATGCGGGTTACGGTCGAAGGCGATCCGAACGTCTATTCCGGCCGCATCGCGCGCATCAGCCCGACCCTCGGCACGGAGAGCCGCACGCTCATCGTCGAAGGGGAAGTCCTCAACACCGGCCTCCTGAAGCCGGGCTCATTCGTTCGGGCCAACATCGTGACCGATAGCAGCAGCCTGACCGTGGCCGTCCCGAAAAACTCGGTCGTCACTTTCGCGGGCATCGACAAGGTCATCTCCATTCAGGATGGCAAAGCAGTGGAGAAGCAGGTCACGCTCGGACGCCGCACGGACGACTGGATCGAGATACTGTCCGGCGTGAGCGTCGGCGAGACGATCGTTTTAGACCCCGGCAATCTTCAGTCCGGCCAGCCGGTCGAGGTTGCGCAGTAGCTGGAAGCTCCGAGAAGATTATGCAAAAACTTGCTGAAATATGTATTAAGCGGCCCGTCTTCGCGGCGATGATCATACTCGCGCTCGTGGTTGTCGGCGCGTCGAGTTACTTTCAGCTCGGCATAGATCGCTTCCCGTCTGTCGATCTGCCGACGGTCAGCGTACGCACGACCCTGCCCGGCGCCTCGCCCGAAGAGGTGGAGACGGAGATAGCCGAGAAGATCGAAGAGGTAGTGAACACCGTCGAAGGGGTGCAGGAGCTTCGCTCAGTCTCGGGCTCCGGGAGCTCGTTCGTCATCGCCACCTTCGGTCTCGACCGGGACATCGACACGGCGGCCCAGGACGTGAGGGACCGCGTGGCGACCGTTATCCGCAGCCTGCCGGAAGACGCGGACCCGCCCGTCGTCGCGAAGTTCAACAACGACTCCTCGCCGGTCCTGACCGTGGCCCTCTCGGCCAACCGGTCCGTGCGGGAGCTTACGGAGCTCGCGGACAAGATAGTCAGGGTGCAGATCGAGCGGTCTACGGGGGTCGGAGAGGTCGGCATAGTCGGCGGACTGAATCGAGCCATAAACATCTGGATAGATCCCGAGCGGCTGGCGGCTTACCAGCTTCCGATCACGGCCGTCCGCAGCGCTCTGGTCGCGCAGAACGCCGACGTGCCCGGCGGCAACGTCAACGCGGGCCAGCGCGAGCAGATCTTGCGCACCATGGGCAAAGTCATAAACGCCGAGGACTTCAACGATCTCGTCGTCGCCACGCGCAACGGGTCTACCATCCGCGTGCGCGATATCGGCATCGCCGAAGACGGCACCAAGGAGCAGCGGTCGCTCTCGCGCCTGAACGGAGTGCCGACCGTGATCCTCGACATTCGCCGCCAGTCCGGGGCCAACACTATAGAGGTGATCGAGTCGGTCAAAGAGAACCTTGCGAAGGTCGCTCCCCAGCTCCCCTCCGACGTCAAGCTTGAGGTGATCCGCGACCAGTCGCGCTACATCTACGCCGCGCTCCACGAGATCAATCTCCACCTGGTCCTGGGCAGCATCCTCGCCTGCCTCGTCGTATTCCTCTTCGTGCGCAACTGGCGCTCGACCCTGATCGCGGGCGTGGCCATCCCGACTTCGGTCGTCGCCACGTTCGGCATGATGCGCGCGCTCGATTTCACGCTCAACAGCGTGACGATGCTGGCGCTCGTGCTGATGGTCGGCGTCGTCATCGACGACGCGATCGTCGTCCTCGAAAACATCTTCCGGTTCGTCGAAGAGAAGAAGATGAAGCCGTTCGAGGCCGCGCGCGCCGCCACGGCGGAGATCGGGCTCGCCGTCATGGCGACCACTCTGTCGCTCGTGGTCATCTTCATCCCGGTATCTTTCATGTCGAGCATATCGGGCCGCTTCCTTTATCAATTCGGCATTACGGCGGCGGTCGCGATCCTCGTGAGCCTGCTCGTCTCCTTCACGCTCACGCCGATGATGAGCGCCCGCCTTCTGCGCTCGGAAGACGCGGGCGAGCACGACGGGGCTCAGTCGAGGAGCGGTTTCTACGGCTATATAGACAGGACGTACACGCGAGTTCTCGAAATATCTCTCCACCACCGCATGGTGGTCGCCACCCTGGCCGCGCTGGTCATACTCTCGGTCATCCCGCTCTACAAGGTGGTCAAGCAGGACTACATCCCGAGCGACGTGGACGAAGCGGAGTTCGACGTGAGCATCAACGCGCGCGAAGGGGCGAACCTCGCCGCGATGGATCAGGTGATGCGCGCGGTCGAAGACGAATTGCGCGCCGTCCCGGGCGTCCGCCTGGTGCTCTCTTCGGCGGGCGGCGGATTTCTGGGAGGTATCAATCAAGGGACCGCCTACGTCCGCATAGCGCCGCACGAGGAGCGCCTCTTCTCTATCACCCGGCTGTTTCGCGGGCTCTTGAAGGGCGATCCGCTGGAAGCGTTCAGAAACAACTACTCGCAGCGCGACGTGATGAATCAGGTGCGCGGCCGTTTGAGAAAATTCAAGGATGTCCGGACGGGCGTCCGGAACGCCCCCTCATTCAACATCGGCGGCGGCGGCTCTGAAATAGACTTCGTCCTGCGCGGGCCGGACCTCGTGTCGCTCTCCAATTACGCCGAAGCCCTCAGGGCCCGCTCGTCGGAGCTGGGCATAGTCGACGCCGATACGACCCTGAAGCTCGACAAGCCGGAGCTGCGCGTCGTCATAGACCGCGACCGCGCCGCCGACCTCGGAGTCTCGACCGCCGACATAGCGACGGCCCTCCGATTGATGGTCGGAGGCGACCAGCAGGTCTCGCGCTTCCGCGACGCGGCCGTAAACGACGACTATGATGTCCAATTGCGCGTCAGGGAAGGCGAGCGCAACGACCCGGAGTCGATCTCGAGGCTCTACGTGCCCAGGCAGGGCGGAGGGCTGGTACGGCTCGACAACGTAGTCAGGATCGAGCAGTCGCAGAGCGCGTCGCGTATCGACCGGCTGGACCGGCAGAGACAGGTGAGCCTTCGCGCCTCGGTCGCGCCGGGCTACGCGCTCGCCGACAGGCTCGAGGCCTTGCGGGGGGCGGTCAAGGAGATGGACCTGCCGGCCGCCTATACTACCAGCGTGTCGGGCCGCGCGCGCGAGCTCGAGCGCACGTTCACCGAATTCATCTGGGCGTTCCTGCTCTCGGTCATCTTCATGTACATGATCCTCGCGTCGCAGTTCGAAAGCGTCGTGCACCCCCTGACCATCCTGCTTTCGCTGCCGCTCTCGGTCCCGTTCGC
>DATLMR010000209.1:0-34223 GCA_035537555.1 Blastocatellia bacterium | reverse complement strand
TTCAATCGTAGAATGTGACAGGTCCGCCCGCGCTTCCGAAAATAAGAATAATTTATGAAGTGCGACAGGATCATAAAAAGCGCCGCCCTGCCGCGAGCCCCGCAAAGGCAGGCCCGACACGGCGTCGCGCGTTCGAATCTTCACGGGGCCGCCCTGGAAGAAATCAATTGACTTTGGGCATGCTTCGGGGTATGGTCGCCGCAAATATCGGTTGATCTTGTCGTGCTGGAGGATATATGAAATACCTTAGAAGTTTCTCTATCTGGCTTACAACAATCATGATTTGCGCCACGGGTTTCGCTCAGACATACCAGGGCCGAATCCTCGGCACGGCCACCGACGAGAGCGGCGCGGTCGTGAAAGGGGTCAGGGTAACGATCACGAACGTGGGGACGGGCGTCGCGCGCGCTATCGATACCAACGAGGCGGGTGATTACGTAGCGCCGAACCTCGCGCCCGGGCTTTACAAAATCACGGGCGAAGCGCCGGGATTCAAGAGGGTCGAGATCAAC
Source organism: Blastocatellia bacterium (assembly GCA_035537555.1). Taxonomy (GTDB): domain Bacteria; phylum Acidobacteriota; class Blastocatellia; order UBA7656; family UBA7656; genus DATLMR01. The sequence goes on along the minus strand of DATLMR010000209.1, from coordinate 33,711 downwards.
TCCATCCAGTTGGAAGTCGCTAAAGACCTGCGGATCGATCTGACTCTGGTCGCCGGAGCGGTCTCGGAATCCGTGACGGTAACAGGAGAAGCGCCCGTCATCGAGACGACCAACAACACCCTGGGCGGAACGTTCTCGAATCAGGCCATAAACGATCTCCCGCTGAACGGCCGCGATTTTCAGAACCTCGTGGTCTTGCGGCCCGGCATTCAGCGGTCGACGGGCGGGGGCTTCCTGTCGATCAGCTCGAACGGAAACCGGCCCGAAGACAACAACTTCATAGTGGACGGCACGGACAACAACGATCCTTATTACGGCACGACCGTCATCAACGCCGAAGGCGTGCAAGGGACTCCGGGCACGATCCTGCCGATCGACGCCATCCAGGAGTTCAACGCGCAGGAGAATCCTCCGGCGGAGTACGGCTGGAAGCCGGGGGCCATAATCAACCTCGGCTTGAAGTCCGGGACGAACGACCTGCACGGGTCGATCTATTACTTCCACCGCAACAGCGCGTTCGACGCGCGCAACTTCTTCAACACCGAGCCCGACCCCAAGAAGGCCCTCCGCCAGCACCAGTTCGGCGGCAGCTTCGGAGGCCCGATCAAGCGCGGCAAGACCTTCTACTTCGGCTCGTATGAAGGCGTGCGCGGGTTCGTGAGCAACTCGAACCTCGTCTCCACGCCCGCCACCGTGCCGCTGGGAGGCGATCCTGAGAACAGCATTCCGGACGCGATCGCTTCTCTCGCGAGCCGCGGCATCCCGGTCAATCCTCTGAGCGCGAACCTGATCGGCACGGGCTCGTTTAGCGGCAACGGCTCTTTCCCCGGACTCTTTCCCGGAAACGACGGGAGGAACCCGGCCGGGCCGTCTCAGCTCAACCTGGGATTCCCGAACCTCAACCGGATGGATAATTTCATAATCAAGATCGATCACAACATCAACGAGAAGAACAACGTCTCCGGCCGCTACTTCTTCGGCGACAGCCTGCAAACGGAGCAGGACATCGTGGTGCTCAGGCCCGAGTGGCGCTCGCAGTCGGATTTGAACGCCCAGGTCGTCGGCGTCAACTGGGTGTGGACTCCGAGCCCGCGATGGGTCAACGAAGCGAAGTTCGGTTACAACCGTTTCTGGCAGGCGATCACGACGGCCGATAACACCTTGAACCCGGTCGAGACGTACGGCATCAACGTGGGCGTGACCGACGCGGTCAACTTCGGCATGCCGACCATACTCATCGGAGGCTTCACCCAGCTCGGCGGCAACAGCGGATGGCCCCTGCTCACGACGCCGAACCAGACGTGGCAGTTCGTCGATAACATCTCTTACAATCTCGGGAAGCACACCTATCGCTTCGGGGCCGAAGTCCGGCACGGCACGACCGACAACCTGCGCAATCGCCGGGGCAAGGGAAGGATTCGATTCCAGAACGGCGGCAACGCTCATCCCGACAGCACGCCTCTTGAGGACTTTCTCGCGGGATTCCCGGATCGCGGAGACTTATTCGTCGGAGATTCGCGACGCCAGGTATCGATCAACTCCTTCGGGGCTTTCGTTCAGGACGACTGGCGGATCAGCCCGCGGCTCACGATCAACTACGGCCTGCGCTACGACCTGAGCGGAGTCATAAAAGAGAAGAACGACCTTATCGGCAACTTCGATCCCGAGGTGGGCCTTCAACAGGTCGGCGTAAACATCGACGCGCCCTACGACGGCGACCACAATAACTTCGCGCCCCGCTTCGGGATCGTGTGGGACCCGTGGGGCAAGGGCAAGACCGTCATCCGCGCGGGCGCGGGCATAACCTACGAGATTCCGATCCTGGCTCTTTTCCTCGGGCAGAACGGGGTCAACAACGCGACCACGCCCGGCCTGAACGCGATACCGACGGGGGCTATAGGCTCGAACATTCCCGGGACCATCGTAGGCGCGGCGACGACTCAACGCGCGGGGCTCAGGTGGAACGCCGCGGGCCCCATATTCAACGTCGCGCCGAACTGCGACCCGAGCCGGGGCGGCACCCCCTGCGACATTCTGGGAGTGGACCGCAACCTGCGAACGCCTTACGTCACGAACTGGACGGTCAACATCCAGCAGGCGCTCTGGGAGAGCGCGGCTATCCAGCTCGCCTACGTCGGCAACAAAGGCTCGAAGCTCTACGGCATTCGCGACATCAACCAGGTCGATCCGAATTCGCCGGCGGAACAGGCTTGCGGAAACTGCGAGCAGGACGGGCGTCCTTTCAATTCGAGGTTCCCGTTCCTCGGCTACATCAACTTCATCGAGAACAGCTATAACTCCCTCTACAACGGGCTGCAGCTCACGATGACGCAGAGGACCTACAAAGGGCTCAATTACGTCCTCGGCTACACGTGGTCGCACGCGATAGACTACGCGTCTCTGCAAAGGGCCGCGCAGCCGCAAAACAGCTTCAACCAGAGGGACGAGCGCGCGTCGAGCGATCTCGACATCCGCCACAGGTTCACGCTCGCGCTTACGTACGATCTACCCGGCGTGAGGTCTCCGCTGCAACTGCTCGAAAACTGGCAGGTCAACTCGATCGTCACGATCCAGACGGGGACGCCGTACAACGCCATCGACTTCGGCAATGACTTCAGCCTCACGGGCGAGTTCAGCGACAGGTGGAACCTGATCGGCGACCCTTCCTCGATCCCGAACTTTTCGACGACCGGGCCTATCCCGTTCGAGCGCGTCTTAGCCCCTGCCGCTCCGGGCACATTCGGAAACGCCGGGCGCAACATCTTCCGCGGCCCCGGCTATCGCAACTGGGACTTCTCTCTGGTGAAGACCTGGAGGCCGAAAGAGACGGTGGGCGTTCAGTTCCGGGCTGAGTTCTTCAACATCCTGAATCACCCGAACTTCGCCAATCCGTCGATCCTCTTCAACAACGATCTCTCGTTCCCCGAGACGTTCGGCCTGGTCACGGCGACTCCCGACGTGGCGGGGGCCAATCCGGTGGTCGGAAGCGGAGGGCCGCGCAACATTCAGCTCGGCTTGAAGATCAGGTTCTAGAAGGTGAGGGCCGGGGCCGGCAAGGTGAGATCGCTCGTCGTTTCTCGACCGGCCCCGGTTCGCTCTACGGATTGATGGCCCTGCTCTGCTCGCGCAGGAACTTGAGCAGGTAATAAGGGCCGAGGGCGGCGGGGCCGGTCGAGCCGGGAGCCTTCCACCCCCCGAAGGGGTTCACGCCCGGCCATGCGCCCGTCGTCGCTCCGGCCCCGCGATTGACGTAGGTGACGCCCGCGATCATGTTCGGGCGCAGCTTTCCGAAGCCGGGCTTGATATCTACTATCGCTTTTTCGAAGTCGTGATGAAAGTCCTCCGACGACCCGATGGTCGTGTATGTAATCCTCCGCGCGCCGCTCATAGTACCTCCTCCAGTGATTGCTCCAGCAGGGAAACGAGCTCTGAAATCTGCCCCTTCGTAACGGTCAGAGGCGGCGCGACCATTATGAGGTCGCCGTTCGCGCCATCGACGTGTCCCGCGTTGGGCCAGACGATCAAGCCGTTCTCAAGCGCCCGCTCCGCGAGCCTTTCGGCGAGCCTGTTCGAGCGGGGGAAGGGCTCTCTGGTCTCGCGATCCTTGACGAACTCGATCCCGGCGAGCAGGCCGATGCCGCGAACGTCGCCCACGACGGAGAACCTCCGGAGCCTGCCGAGCTCTTCGAAAAAAGGCTCCTCCAACTGTCGCGCTCGCTCGACCAGATTGTGCTTCTTCAAATAGCGCACGGTAGCGAGGCCGGCGGCCGAGGTCGCGGGCGTGTGCGAATAAGTCTGCGCGTGATTGAAGTAGCCGGACCGGCATGCCAGCCGGTCCACGATCTCGCGCGTGGCCACGACCGCGCTCAGGGGGGCCGCGCCTCCGCTTATGCCTTTCCCGATTGCCAGAATATCAGGCACGACGCCGAAATGCTCGAACGAAAACCACGCGCCCGTGCGCCCCATCCCGGCGAGCACTTCGTCGGCGATGAAGAGCACGTCGTGCTTCCTGCATACTTCCGCGACCTCTTCGTAATATTCGACCGGCGGGACCATCGCCCCCGCCGAAGATCCGATGACTGGCTCGGCGAGAAAGGCCGCCACCGTTTCCGGCCCCTGTTTGAGTATCTCTCTTTCGAGCGCCTCTCCCGTGCAGGCCTCGCAGCCCGGATGCCTGTAGTTGTCGGGCGCGGGGATTCGGGGAAAGCCGGTGAGCAGAGGGGCGTAAAGCGCGCGGTAGTGCTCGCGGCCCGAGAGCGAAAGGGCCGTGAGAGTATTGCCGTGATACGAAGGGGCGCGGCTGATCACTTTCCACTTGGAATCCATCCCGCGCTCGCAAAAGAACTGCCGGGCCAGCTTGACCGAAGCTTCGATGGCCTCAGAGCCGCTCGAAAGAAAGTAGCTGTACCGGAGCGTGCCGGGCAGCACCTCGCTCAATTCCTGGGCCAGTTCCTCGACCGCGCCGCTCGTGAAGATGGTCCCGTTGACGTAGGCGACCCGGCGCAGCTGCTCGGAGACGCATTCGGCTATCTCCTCCACTCCATGCCCTATGTTTGCGACCATCGCTCCGCTTGAGCCGTCGAGGTATCGCTTCCCGTCTTCGTCGAAGAGGTAGATGCCGCGCCCGTAGGCGATCTTCGGAAATCGCCGGTTCAGCTTTCGGTAAAAGACGGGGCTGTCTGGGTACTGGTAGCTCACGGGGCCTCCCGGAGCGATCACTTCTTCTCGGAGCGATCACTTTTGCGTCGCGCCCGGTTTCGTCGAAACGGCCTTTCGCGGAAGGACGGATTCGAGTACCGAGGCGGCCCGTTCCAGAGCGCGCGCGAGCCGCCTGACTTCGGCGGCGGCGAGGACGCTGTCGCCCGCTTCAATCGCTTCGGTGAGACCGGGCAATACCAGAGGCTTGTAAGTCGGCCTCGGCGCGTAGATCAGGTGCTTGAACCACGGGCGGCCCGCGAGCCCTTCCGGGTCGAGCAGCGCGCGCTCGACTTTCATGAGCGCCTGGTGAACGCGCTCGGCCTGCGCCCTGTCGTTCGCTTCTACAGCCATGCGCGCGGCGTCCAGGGCCGCGCGGCCCGCGCGCTCCCACCGCGCCGCGGCCTCCACCGCCGCCTTCGAATCGAGCGGGACTTTGCGCTCGCGCGCCACGCGGCTCGTCTCTTCGATGTAGCCCCGTACTTCGCGCGCGTAGGCCGCGTAATCGAGCGGCACGTAGACGCATTCGGACAGGCGCAGAGCGGCGACGGCCCAGTATCTCGACATCGCGGCGTGATAGAAGTATCCCGGGTCTCCGAAGCGGTCCACCCAGTTGAAGCTGTCGTAGACGGAATGATAGACGCCATACGGGCCGTCGAACGTCAGGTCCGCCACCGGGACCCCGAGAAAGTTCAGGAAGACGGTATAGTCCGACCCGGAGCCGAGCCGCATCTCCACTTCCGGCTCACCCGTCTCGCGCTTCTCCCCCGAGCGCCGCCACGCGTCATAGATGGAGCCGCCGCCGGGGTCGGGAACGGCCCGCGCCACGTCGCGCAGGAAGCCCGCGAGCGCGGGCACGGCAGAGGCGTTGAAGTTATTTCCCGAAGCCGAGCTGTCGACGTTGAGATAAGCGAGCGCGCCCGCCTTGAGGCGCTCGGCTTCCATCTCTCCCCATTCGGTGCTGCCCGTCAGAGTGAACTCTTCCGCGTCCCAGGAGGCGAAGACGAGGGTGCGCTTCGGGCGCCATCCGCTCCGCTTCAGCTCCCCGAAGGCCCGAGCCGTCTCCATCAGGCTTGCGGTTCCGCTGCTCGGATCGACTCCACCATAGACCCACGCATCGCGATGATTGCCGAGGACCACCCATTCGTCGGGGCGCTCGGCTCCGCGCAGCCGCCCCACGACATTCCAGATCGACCGCACCTCCTCATCGTTGTCGATCACGAGATGAAGCTTCGCCGGTCCCGGGCCGAGTCGATAAGTGATCGGAAGTCCCCCCTGCCAGGAGAGCGGCGCGGGCGGGCCTCCCAGGTTCTCAAGAATCTTGCGCGCGTCTTTGTAAGACATCGGAGCCGCCGCTATGGTCGGCATAGAGACCGCGTCTTTAGCGGGCAGGAAGCGGCCGCCGGGGAGCGAGGCCCATCCCGGCGTGCGCGGATCGCCGGGAAGGTTGAAATCGTAGACGATGCTGCCGCGTTGCAGATGGCTTTCCGGCCCCCACGGCCCCGAGGGGTAAACTTCGCCCTTCTTGTATCCGTCGTCGGCCGGGTCCGAGTAGATGATCAATGCGGCCGCGCCGCGTTTCTGAGCGGTCTGGGCCTTGAAGCCGCGATAGCTGTAAGGCACGCTGTAGCGCGCGAGAGCGATCTTTCCGCGCACGTCGATGCCCTGCCGCTCCAGCAGGTCGTAGTCCTCCGGGTTGCCGCTGTTGACGTAGACCACCCGGGCCGTCAAATCCGCGTCGGCAGAGTAAGCGCAGTAAGGGATGCCCGCATCCGCGGCGTATGAGTCTTTATCTTCCGGGATGCCCTCTTCTTTCAGAGAGAGCTTCTCTTGAACCGGCTCGACAAGGGCCGCCTCGTAACGCACGGGCCACGGCAGGTAAACGGGATGCTCGACGATCTTCACCTCTTCGAGCCCGTAGGCCTTCCACTGCTCGGCCACGTACCGGGCCAGCTCGTAATTCCGATGCGACCCGGCCATGTGCGGCTCCTGGGTGAAGATGCGGTGCTCGCGGCGACAGCGCTCGGGCCTGATGGTCTCTTGAAGGCGCGCTTCGAGCGGCGGGAGCGGGGACTCGCGCTGGCGAGAAAAACCTTCGGGTCGCCGCCCGCCCGCGATCACGGCGGCGGCCAGCACAAGGATTGTTAAGCGGCGAGGCAAAGTGCCGTTGAATTATCACACCGGTCAGGGCGTGTCAAGCATCGCCCTGACCGGCAGCGTGCGCGGTACGGCAGATAACAGCAGATAGCCTTAGATCTTCACTATGACCGCCTCTCAGCCTGTTCGCTATCGAGTGCCTGCTCGGCTTCTTTGACGCTGATCACTTCAGTCGGTTTGTGCGTGACCAGGTAAACTGCCGACGCGATAGCCGCGCCGATAAGGGGCGCAACAATAAATAACCATAGCTGGCTCAAGGCCCATCCCCCCACAAATACGGCCGGCCCAATGCTGCGCGCCGGGTTGACTGAAGTGTTGGTCACGGGTATCCCCACCAGGTGTATAAGGGTGAGCACCAGCCCGATGGCGATACCGGCAAAACCGACAGGCGCTTTGATGTCAGTCGCCCCAAGCACGGTGAACACCAGAAAGAAAGTCAGCACTATTTCGGCCAGGAATGCCGATAGCAAGTTGTAATGACCCGGAGAGTGTTCGCCATAACCGTTGGCGGCGAACCCTGCCACGGACGGATCATAACCGCCCGGCGCGCCTTTGACGATGAGCAACAGCAGGGCCGCCGCCAGAATCGCGCCCAGGATCTGAGCCACTATATAACCGGCTGCATACTTCGCGTCCATCTTCTTGCTGATGAGTATTCCCACAGTGACCGCGGGATTGATATGGCAGCCCGAAACAGGCCCGATTGCATAAATCATTGCGAGCAGAGACAGGCCGAAAGCGAGCGAGACACCGAGGAAGCCGACTTTCTCTCCAGCCAGAACGGCAGTCCCACAACTGGCAAATACAAGTACGAAAGTGCCTAAGAGCTCAGCGATATATTTGTTCATGTCTTTGTCTCCATTAGAATCAAGACTGATTCTTCAAAGCAGGTTTCCCTTTGTCTCTTCATATCTCGCCCTTTGTGGATGCGGGGCGGCCCGGCGGGCGGCTTATAATCGCCCGCGGACGTATCACTTATTTCGTCAAGAAAGTAGACCGCCTCTGATGTTCTACTGCGGAACCGGTCTCTCTGCAAGGGATTCTCATCTCTGTTCCGGAGCGGGAGAGCATCGACACGCTATTACCCCGCTGCTCCGGATCGATAGGCGCGGTACTTCTCTCCCGGCTCGAAAAGGTTGACGCCTTATAGATGGGCGCATATTCTTGTGCTCGCCTTTCGCCGACTGCTCCGTTGATTACTTCGCCGATTGCTTCGCCGATTACAGGGAGGTGACGAAGATTTGCGACCCGCAACCGAGGCTCCATCGGGAGATCGAAGCCGTGGCCGTCTGCTCAATATTCTGGGCGTGGGCTTCGGCCTGGCCGTGATAATCGGCAACACGATCGGCGCGGGCATTCTGCGCACGCCCGGCGAGGTGGCGACGCAGCTGCCTTCGACGTGGCTCTTTATCGGAGTCTGGGCCGCGGGCGGGCTGTACGCCCTGCTCGGCGCGCTGTCGATAGCCGAGCTTGGCGCGATGATTCCGCGCTCGGGAGGCCAGTACGTCTTCGCCCGCGAGGCTCTGGGCGAGTACGCGGGCTTCATCGTCGGCTGGAGCGACTGGCTATCGACCTGCGGGACCGCCGCCGCCGTCTCCATCGTCATCGGCGAATATTCGGGCGCGCTCTTTCCGCGCCTTTCGGGACAGACGACCTCCATCGCGCTTGCGACGGTGATCGCCTTCGCCCTGCTGCAATGGCGGGGGCTTCGATGGGGGAGCGGGGTGCAGAACCTGACGAGCCTGCTCAAGGCCCTCGCCTTCGTCGCGCTCGTCGCGGCGTGCTTCGTTCTAGGAGGAGGGCACGGCTCGGCTGCGCCCTCGCAGCCCGCGCCGACGGGCCTGCCGCTCGCGGTGGCGATCGTGCTCTCTCTTCAAGCCGTGATCTACACCTATGACGGATGGGCGGGCGTCGTCTATTTCTCGGAAGAGGTGCGCAATCCGGCGCGAGACATTCCGCGGGCTTTGTTCGGGGGCGTGCTCGCGATCATAGCGATCTACCTGATGGTCAATCTGGCCCTGCTTTACGTTCTGCCGATCTCGCAAATAGCGGGGCAGAAGCTGGCGGCGGGCGCGGCGGCCGAGGCAATCTTCGGCGCGCGAGGAGACACCATTATCAGGTCGCTCACGATTCTTTCGATGCTGAGCGGCATAAATGCTTATCACCTGATGGCGACCCGCGTGCTTTTCGCCATGAGCCGCGACGGCCTGTTCTTCAAAAGCGCCGCGAGAGTCAACGAAGGCGGCACTCCGACCGTGGCGCTTTTCGTCAGCACGGCGGTCGCCGTCCTGTTCGTCCTGAGCGGCACGTTCGAGAAGGTCATCGCCGCGCTCGCCTTCTTCTTCGTAGCCAATTACACTATGTCTTTCATCTCGGTCTTCGTGCTGCGGCGGCGCGAGCCCGGGCGGCAGCGACCTTATCGCGTGTGGGGTTACCCGTGGACGACGGGCCTCGCCCTGATCGGCTCGGTCGCTTTCCTGGCCGGCGCGGTGGCGAGCGATACGCGCAACAGCGTCTATTCGCTCCTGCTGCTCGCGGCCAGCTATCCCGCGTTCCGCCTGCTGAAACGAGTGGCTCGCGCGCCCTCGGCGTGAGATCATCTTCACCTAATTACTTATCGATTGCTGGAGGCCCGGTTGACGACGCACGATTTTTCATTCGAAGGGCGGCTTGAGCGCGCCTCGACTCTGCCGTCCGAGTGGTACACGGACCCGGCGCTTCTCGAAAGGGAGAAAGAGAAGGTCTTCTCGCGCACGTGGCAGCTCGTGGGTCGCACGGAGCAGGTCTCCGCGCCCGGAGATTACTTCACGGCGACCATAGGCGACGAGCCCATAATCGTCGCGCGCGGAGCGGACGAGCGCCTTCGCGCGTTCTCGAATGTATGCAGGCATCGCGCGGGCCCCGTCGCGGCGGGCGAAGGCAGGCGAAAGGCTTTTCAGTGCGGCTATCACGGCTGGTCTTACGCGCTCGACGGCCGGTTGCTCGCGACTCCCGAGTTCGACGGAGTCGAATGCTTCAGCAAAGAAGAGGTCTGCCTGCCCCGGTTCAAGGTCGAAGCCTGGAACGGGCTCGTCTTCGTGAATCTGGATACGGGTTCCGAGCCGCTTGAAGATGTTCTGGAAGACCTGCCCCGGAGGGTTTCCACGCGAGACATGTCCGGCATGCGGCTCGCCGCGCGCAGGGACTGGTACGTGGACTGTAACTGGAAAGTCTACGTCGATAATTACCTCGAAGGCTATCACATCCCCCTGGTGCACCCGTCGCTGAATCGCGAGCTCGATTATCAGCAGTACCGCGTGGAGACGAAGCGGTATTACTCGATCCAGCATTCACCGATCAGGCGCATCGAGGGCGGGCGCATAGGCAAGGGCGACGGGGCGAACGGAGACGAGGCGCAATACTTCTGGATATTTCCAAACCTGATGCTGAACGTTTACCCGGACAATTACTCTACCAACCTGATCGTGCCGCTCGGCCCCGCGCGCACGCTCACCGTCTTCGAATGGTTCTTCCGCGACCCCAACCGCTCAGAGACTCAGGAAGCCCTCGCGCGCACCCGGGAGTTCAGCGACGAGATTCAAATCGAAGACATCCGCATATGCGAGACGGTGCAGCGCAACCTGCGCTCGCGCACGTACAGAAACGGGCGCTATTCGGTTAAGCGCGAAAACGGCGTCCACCACTTTCACAGCCTGCTCACCGATTTTCTGGGGAGGTGACAGAGGGACTAAAAAGGAGCAAGTTATCGATTCCCCTGCCCCGGAAACATAAGGCTTCCGGGGCTTTTTATTGGCGCGCGGGAGTTCTCTCGAAATCCTGAGAGAGCGAGCGGCCGATCTCTTTGACTTTATTCACGAGCAGGTCGAAGTCTTCGCGACGGCTCCGGTGGTTGGTGATCGCCACGCGAATCGCGTATCGCCCGTTCAATACGGTGTGCGAGGGCACGGCGACTCCGCTCTCCTGCAAGCGGATCAATAGCTCGCGGTTCAGGGCGTTCAGTTCTTCGTCTCCGCGGCCCGCCGCCGAGTACCTGAAGCAGACGATGTTCAGAGGCACGGGGGCGAGAAGCTCGAGCTCCGGCTCCGTTTCGACGAGGCCCGCAAGATAACGGGCCTGCTCTATGTTCTGCTCGATCAACCGCCTGTATTTTTCGGACCCGTGCTCTTTTATCGAAAGCCATATCTTGAGCGCGCGGAAGCCTCGCGAGAGCTGTACGCCCAGCTCGCCGAACCAGACGGGGCCGCTCGCCACGCCCCTGGTGGTGGGCGACAGGTAAGCTCCGGTGGCCGCGAAAGCGGCGCGATGGAGCTCGCCGTCGCGCACGAGCGTGCAGCCGGCCTCATAGGGTATGTACATCCACTTGTGCAGGTCGAAGGCGAGGGAGTCGGCCCGTTCCATCCCCGAGAGCCTCGGCCTGTTCGGCGGCGAGAGGGCGGCGAACGCGCCGAAGGCTCCGTCGACGTGGAACCAGAGGCCTTCTTCCTCGCATACCTGCGCGAGCGCGGATAGGTCGTCAATGGCCCCCGTATTCACGGTCCCGGCGTTTCCTATCACGCAGAAGGGAGCAAGGCCGCGAGCGCGGTCCTCAGAGATCGCGCTTCGCAGAGCGTCTACATCGATCTCGTAATCGCCGTTCACCGGGATCGCTCTGAGGAAATTGCTGCCCACTCCGATCAATTCCACGGCTTTTTGAATCGAGCTGTGCATCTCGCGCGAGCCGTAGGCGACCATCTGCCGCCCGCCCGCGAGCACGCCCTCCCTGGCCACGTCGAAGCCGGCCCGCGAGTTTCGCGCGACCGCGAGCCCCACGAAGTTCGCCATCGAGCCGCCGCTGACCAGGATGCCGCTCGCGCCGCCAGGAAAGCCTAACAACTGCTTGCACCAATCGAGCACCTGCGTCTCGACGTAGATGGCCGACTGGTCGAAGCCTCCCACGTTGGGATTCATCGCCGACGCGAGCATGTCGGCGAGCATGCCGAAGGGCGTCCCCGTGCCGTTCACCCAGCCCCAGAAGCGCGGGTGAATATTTCCCACGGGGTAGGGCAGCACGTCGCGCACGAAGTCCCTGTAAGCCGCTTCCGCGCCCTCCCCCTCTCGCGGAACGGGGCTCTCGAATTTCGCCCGCACATCCCGCGGGACCGGCTGCCACACGCTCCGCTCGCGGACCGTCTCCAGGTAGCCCATCATGTCGTCCACCATCTTGTGCGCGAGCGCCCGCATCTCTTCCCAGGCGGCGGGATCCACGGGATCGAGCGACTCTTCGACTCTCGACGCTTCGGTCGTAACTTCGGTCGTAACAAGGTCAGTTTTCTGCATTGCGCATTCTCCTGAGCAGGCTCCTGGTCATGCCGGCGGGCATGCTTCTTAAAATAATCAGGCCTATGCCGGATAGAATCGCCGCGCCGCCGGTCACGACTCTCCACGTCAAATCCTCGCCCAACACGAGCATCCCGAGCGTGACCGCGATCAGAGGAGTCACGAGCGAGATCAGCATGGTCTTCGTCACGTCCATGTTCCTGACCAGCCAGTAATAGAGCAGGAAGGCAAGCGACGAGCCGACCAGCGCAAGGTAGACGACCGAGAGCCACGCCCTCGGGGTCCAGTTAAAATTGACCGGATTACCCTCGGTGACGGCCCCGGCGATAAGGAGAGGGATGAGGCCGAAGACCATCTGACCGAAGGCGAGGACGGCCGGGTCGAGGTGGCCTCCGCGCGCTTTGACCAGGACGTTGGCATAGGCGACCGCGAGCGCTCCGATCACGATGGCCGCGCTCCCGATCAGGGCGAGCGCGCCGTGGAGGCTCACCTGATTTGAAAAGATGATTCCGACCCCCGCGATGCCGAGCAGCACGCCCGCGATCTTGACGGCGGTAATGCGCTCGCCGGGAAGGTACCGGTGCGCGATGACGAGGCCGAAGGCGGGAATCGTCGCTTGCAGCACGGCCGCGAGCCCCGAGGAGACGTACTGCTCGCCCCAGAAGAGCAGGCCGTAATTGACGGTGAAAGCCAGGAGGCCCGTCACGGCCATGAGGCTCCAGTCTTTTCGAGCGCGCGGGAGCGGCACGCGGCGCGAGAGCACGAAGGCGAAGAGCAGGACGGCCGCTATGACGAATCGCACCCCCGCGAAAGTGAGCGGCGGCAAATCCTCAAGCCCCAGCTTGATGAAAAGCCAGGTCGATCCCCAGATCGCGCTCAATATCAAAAACACGATAACCACTGAAGCGCTCATCAAATCTCCAACGCGAGTGTGTGCCGCACAAGGAGAAGGCGCGACGGAGGCCTTATTCCCCGCTTCCCTTCCCTGGGCGCCTGTAGTCGCGCACGGAGGCGGCAGGCTCTATGCCTTGAGGCAACCGGGGGTCGTTTACTGGAAGTCCGGCAACCGTGCGAAGAGGGAGTTCTCCGGCCCATACGGAAAGCTCGTAGTCTTCTTCATCGTCGACCGGAGGGCCCGTGCGCACCTTGGCCGACGCCTCCGACAGCGGCAGGGCCAGCACGAGCGTCGCCTTCAACTCTTCCGGGGAAGGGCCTCGCACTTCGTCCCACCGGCCTGGAATTATGTGCTCGGAGAGCGCGCGCAAGGCCTCCATCTTCTCGCCCGGCTCACTCACGACAGAGGCCTTGCCGAACACGACAACCGACCTGTAGTTCATCGAATGATGAAAGGCCGAGCGCGCGAGCACGAGCCCGTCCAGGAGCGTTACGGTCACGCAGGCCTCGACCTCTTTTTCAAGGGTCCGCAGCATGCGGCTGGCCGCGGAGCCGTGAATGTATAGGCGGTCATCGACGCGGGCGTAGCCGGTCGGAATGACGAAGGGATGGTTATCGATTGCGAACCCGACGTGGCAGATGAAGCCTTCGTCCAGGATCTCGTAGATGAGCGGCCTGTCGTAGAAGCCGCGCTTCGGCAGGCGCTTCAAGGTGGTCCGCCCGGTGGGCATGAAATTCTCCATAGAAATATAACTCCATATAACTCCGCTAAAAACTTCTCAGGTTGACGACCGGCCGCTATTTTTCGGCTCTCTTCTCCGCGTCTTTTGCCCAGTAATCGGGACTCTCCCGCGCGGTCTCGTCGTGACGCTCCATCCACCGCTCGGGCCGCACGAGCCCGGTGAACCCGACCTTCTTATAGAGCTCATGCGCGTCTTTGGTGGCGAGCACCCATCTGCGAAACCCCTGGAGCTCCGGGTGCGCGACTATAATTTCGGTGAGCCACCTTCCCAGGCCCTGCCCCTGAAACTCTTCGAGGATGAAGACATCGGCTATCCAGCCGAAGGTCGCGTAGTCCGTTATGACTCGCGCAAAGCCGACCTGCCGCTCGCCCCTGTAGACGCCGAACGCCACGGAGTTTTCTATAGAGCGGCGAACGACCTCCATGGGCCTTCCGGCGGCCCAGTAAGAGCTGTCGAGGAAGGCGTGAATGACCTCCATGTCGAGCCGCGACTTATCGGTGCTTATCGTGAAATCTCCCCGCTCCCATTGCTGAGCCATTCTCTTGTTTCTCCTGAGCTTTAACCGGCCGTTTGCGCTTCTCTCTATACTATCGCCAGCAGCGGGGCGGGCTTTTTGAGCGGCAGCGCGTTCCCTTCTTTGACGGTCTTGAGCACCACGGTCGTTTCCGTCGAGCTGACGGATTCTATGCAATCGAACTTCTCCCTGATCAGGCGGCCCAGCTCTTCGATGCCCGATGCTTGAACCTTGACCAGGTAACAGTCCTCTCCCGCGATGCGGTGGACTTCCAGAGCCTCCGGGATGCGGGCCAGGTGTTCGGCCGTATCCCTCACGTCCGAGTGCCAGTCGGTCCTGACGAAGATGAAGGCGGTCAGGCCGAGGCCGACGGCTTCGGGGCTCAGGCGCGCGTGGTATCCGCGAATGACCCCGCGCCGCTCAAGCTCTTCGATCCGCGCGCCGACGACCGAGGGCTCGATGCCGGTCCGGCACGAGATCTCGTCTACGGGCGTCCGAGCGTCCTCCTGAATTATCGAAAGCAGCTTCAGATCAACATCGTCTATCATCTCTGATTCTCCGCTCGACAAAATTTCACAGGCGTTCAGACAAGGGCTCTGTAGGCCTCGGCCCTGTGAAGGCCCTTCTGTTTCTTGAGGCTCGACATTCGGGCCTCGATGACTCGGCCGAGCCGCTTGATCGCCTCTTCGATTAATGGAGGGCTTGCCATCGTGAAGCTGAGCCGCATCATGTTCTGCCGGGGCAGGCTGCAATAGAAAGCCTCGCCGGGGCTGAAGATCACGCCCTGCTCGGCCGCCTGGAGAAGGACCTGACTCGCGCTGAGATGCTCCGGCAGCTCCACCCAGAAGGCCATGCCGCCTTCGGGCATGTTCCAGCGGGCCTCGTCCGGGAAGTGCCCCTCAAGCGCCCCAAGCATGCAATCGCGCCTTTCGGCGTAAGCGCGCTTCACCCGCTTGATGTGCCTGGCCAGCAGCCCGTGCCTGGAGAACTCGTGGATCGCCGCCTGGGTCATCAGGCTCGCGTGCAGGTCCGAACGCTCCTTCGCCCTGTTGAGGTGGTCTATGACCATCCGGGGAGCGACCACCCAGCCGACGCGTAACCCGGGAAAGCTCACCTTCGAAAAGCTGTTGATGTAGATCACAATCCCGTACTCGTCGAGCGCTTTGAGCGGAGGAAGCATCGCCCCTTCGTATCGCATCTCGCCGTAGATATCGTCTTCGACGATGGGGACCCGGTGCCTGATGGCCAGCTCGATCAACCGCCTCCGGGCCTGCATGCCCATGGTCGCGCCCGTCGGATTGTGAAAGCTCGGAATCGTGTAGATCAGCTTCGGGCGGCGCTGGGAGAGAATATCTTCGAGCACGTCGAGGTCCATTCCCTGCTCGGTGACCGGCACGCTGACGTATTTCGACGCCGGGCCGCAAAAGATGCCGAGCGCGCCCGGGTAGGTCGGGTTTTCGAGGGCGACCTCGTCATCCGGCCCCACGAGTATCTGGCGAATCAGATCGAGAGACTGTTGACACCCGTTCGTTATGAGAATCTCCTCGGGCTCGGCCTTGACTCCCATCAGAGCCATCTGCACGGACAGGTGCTCTCGCAAAGGCTC
Source organism: Blastocatellia bacterium (assembly GCA_035537555.1). Taxonomy (GTDB): domain Bacteria; phylum Acidobacteriota; class Blastocatellia; order UBA7656; family UBA7656; genus DATLMR01. The sequence continues at coordinate 17,786 of DATLMR010000209.1, read as the reverse complement.
GTAGCCGCTGCTCCTGCCGAGCTGGAGAAGGCTTCGGCCCTCCCTCCTCATCACGCGATCGACGCATTTGCGAAAATCGTCGAGCGGGAACATGTCGGCGGACGGGAGAGAGTAGGCAAGAGAGATATTGCCGCCCGACGGGTTTGCCATCAGCATCCCGTCGAGCCAGTTCTCGCGCCGCTGCTCGGTGAGCAGGGCGGCCCACGGCATGCTCGGCGGCTGCGCCCGGTCTTCCCTGCGCGCTCTTATCGCCGGGACGCCGCTTATGAACGTGCCGCGCCCGACCTGCGAGGTGATCAGCCCGTCGGCCGCCAGCTCCGCGTAGGCGGTCGAAACGGTCGTCCGGTTGACCCCGAGGCTTTTCGCGAGCTCCCTGTTCGCGGGCAGCCTGTCGCCTACTCGCAATGCCCCCTTGTTTATCATATCGCGCACCTGCACGACGATCTGCGCGTAAAGAGGGATGTGATTTTCACGATTCAACTCGAAGAGCACGGGTTCCTCGCTCCATTAATGGCTTATATGACCATGCCATAATAAACCTAGAATCTATCCTGTAAAGAACCAATTGCCAGCCAATTTCAACCAGCCAATCTAGGCGCGTAGAGCTGAGCTTCAGAGTAATGCCCGGGAGCGCCCGGGTCTAGTATCGAGCGGGTGGGGGCAGCGAAAGGCGGGAGACTAAAAGGCCGAGAGGTGGAAGCCGGCCGGTAAAAGATTGATCGGTGAAAAGTACGGTCGCCCGTTTACGCGGGTCAGAGATCAGGGCTGCCAGGTGAAATAGAACTCGCACACGGAGTCGCCGCGCCCGCTGCACCTGGTGTGGGTGACGCGGGCCGCTCGCGCGCCGCACAGCTCGATGGCGTGGCGAAAGTAAGCGGTCCCGCTCGCGCAAAAGCTCAGGGGCGGCGCGGTCTCGTACTTTATCGTCAGCAGCCCGCTCGTATCGCTCAACGATTCGTAGGCGGCCGATCCGAAATCCTGATACGCGTGGTGAATCATCGCCGATTGCTTCAAGAAGCTGTGGATGTCCGGGTTGAGCAGGCTGCTGTAAGGTCCTGAAAGGCTCGACGTGGCGGAAAACTCTCCCAGAGACTCGAAGACATCTTCAGGCTTTCCGTTCAGCTTCTCGGCGATCGCCCGGTCCACGCGATCGAGCAGGCCGAGCGCGTACCAGTTGTCTGTGATTATGTCCCTGAGCGCGGAGCGGTCTTCTTCCGGCAGACTGGCGAGGATGTCGGCCCAGACCTCAGGGCCGTGATTGAGGAGGACGAAAAGAAAGCGCGCTCGTATAAGCCCGCCTTTGACGTGCATATCGGGGAAAGCTTCTGGGGAGGATTGCATATTTAAATCCGGGCAGAAATTTCATACTGGAGCCCTCGGATTATAAACGCCTTTGGATTCCCACACAATAAGACAGCACTCGGGAATGCCGATCATGCTTATGATAGGGTCAGGAGGATTTCATGGAGAGAATTTCTTATGAACCCGCGAGTGCGGCCATTGCTCACTGACCCCTGGCCTTCGCTATGCGCGTAACGATCCGCGCGACACTCCTCTGCCCCTCGCGCTCTGCCACTATCTCCACACGGTCGGCCGCGCGCAGGTCGGAGAGCCGCAGGCTCACATCCGGCAGAGTCGAGATCGAGACCAGCCCTCCCGATTGCAGGTACGTGGTCTGGTCATCGGCGTCGAAGCGATGGAGCGCCCCTTGCGGCGTCCTGATCTCTATTCGGCCCTTGCCCGCCGCGGCGACGCGGCCTTCGATCACGAAGCTCCGGGAATTGCCCAGAACGACGGGCTCATAAGTGCGCTTTGGCGCGCCACCGGCTCTGCTCTTGATTGCGGAAAGCAGCGCGGCCCGCTTTCCGACTCCCTCTGAGGCGGCGCGCGGGTTCTGGGCCTCGGCTTGAAGGCAAAGCATCGCGGTCACGACCGCCAGTGTGAAAAAGGTCTTGAGTCTGTTCAGCTTCATACCATCCGCTCCTGGGGCCGGTTACGACTCCGGCGTCTGTTATACGCAGCCAGCTACGAGATTTCCTTAGGCAATCTTTATGCCGGGCTAAATAGGCGCGCAGATCGTTAGAAAAGAGGTTTACGATCCGATAACATACGTTGCAATGACTGACCGCAGAACAGGTATGAAGAAATTACCCGGTCGGACTCGCCGACGCGCACCGGCAAGGGCGGCATCATCCCTCCCGGGCTCCATCACCGACGTTCCGGGCATAAGCGTGGGCCACTCGGATAATCGCGAAGCGAGGACCGGATGCACGGTGGTCTTATGCGGCGAGGAGGGGGCCGTGGCGGGGGTCGATGTGCGGGGGGCGGCGCCGGGGACTCGGGAGACGGACCTGCTCGACCCGGGCAACCTCGTCGAGCGCGTTCACGCGGTCGTGCTTGCCGGAGGCTCGGCTTTCGGGCTCGACGCGGCGTGCGGAGTGATGCGGTTTCTCGAAGAGCGAGGGATAGGGTTCGACGCGGGCGTGGCGCGCGTGCCTATCGTTCCGGCCGCGGTCATATTCGACCTGGCGGTGGGTGACTCCAGCACGAGACCGGATGCTCGAATGGGATATCAGGCTTGCGAGCTCGCTTCAAGAGATACGGTCCGGGAGGGACAGGTGGGCGCGGGAGCAGGCGCGAGCATAGGCAAGCTGCTCGGGCCTGAAAACGCTTCGCCCGGCGGCATAGGGACGGCGGCGGCCGGAATTCCGGGCGGCGCAACTGTCGGGGTGCTCGTAGTGGTCAATGCTTTTGGAGACGTGGTCGATCCCGACAGCGGGCGCATACTGGCGGGCGCGCGACTTCCCGGGGGGCGCGGATGGGTCGACACCGCGCGCTCGCTCGCGGAGGGACCGGCAATGGAATCGAGCGCGAATTCTTTCTCGGGCATCGAAAACACGACGCTTGCGATCATCGCCACGGATGCCGCTCTCACAAAGGCTCAGGCGCGCAAGGTGGCGTCTATGGCTCACGACGGAATGGCCCGCTCCATCAGGCCCATTCACACGATGTTCGACGGCGACACGATCTTCGCTCTATCGACGGGAATGATCGAGGCGGACGTTACCACGATAGGAACGGTGGCAGCCGACCTGGTTGCGCGGGCAATTGCTCGCGTGGGCCGGGCAGCGAGCGATAAGAATCTGCTATAGGGCGGGCAAGCGCCGCTCATCCGGCAAGGCGAGTGAACTCCAGGCATTTCGGATCGCGAGGCTGTTTGACGACGGCGGGCTCTGCACTCTCTTTAGGTCGCAGGGCCTCGGGCGGCACGCCGTGCTCGATCATCGTAGCGAAATAATCATCGACCGTATCGAAAATTTCGGAGATCGTTTGAGAGTGAAATACCCGCTCGCGCAGACGCGCGCCGCCGGGCAGGCCATGAGTAAAGTAGCCGCACATCTGTTTCAGCTTGCCGCAAAGCCCTGTTTCTGACATCTCGCCCTGGAGCAGCTCGTAATAGCGATGCAGCACTCTCTGCTTCTCGGAGAGGGAAGGCTCATAGACGGCTTCCCCTCGCATAAGATCGGACGTCTGGCGGAATATCCAGGGATTGGCGATCGCGCCCCGGCCTATCATCACCGCGTCGACTCCCGTTTCGTCGAGCCTTTGCGCCGCCTGCTCCGGCGTGACCACGTCTCCGCACCCGATGACCGGAATCTTCACGGCGCGCTTCACCGCCGCTATCACGCCCCAATCGGCTTTGCCGCTATACCCCTGCATTCGAGTCCGCCCGTGAATGGCGATCATGTTCGCGCCGCAATCTTCGATCAGCTTTCCGACCTCGACGGCATTGATGGAAGATTCGTCCCACCCCGTGCGAATCTTCATCGTGAGAGGGATCGAGACGGCGCGACGCACGCGGCGCAGGATCTTTTCCAGCTGCGGAAGGTCGCGCAGGAGAGAAGAGCCGCCTCCGCCTTTCACCACTTTCTTGGCCGGGCAGCCGCAGTTGATATCGACTATGTCCGCGCCCACTTCTTCGATTATCTCCGCCGCCTGCGCCATTCGCTCTTCATCGTGTCCGAAGATCTGAATGGAGAGCGGGCGTTCCTCGGGGAGAAACTTCATCATGCGATGGGTAGTCATATTACCTCGCGTGAGCCCCTCGACAGAGATGAACTCGGTCACGATGAGGCCCACTCCACCCAGCTCCTTGATGAGGCGGCGGAATGACGAATCGGTCACTCCCGCCATAGGCGCAAGCACCAGATTGGGGCTTATCCTGACGCTGTCTATGTAAAGCTCTCCGACCGTTTTCATAACGGAAAAGTTTACCACAAGCCCGGGCCCGCGAGAACACGAGGAAAAACGGAGAGGCCCGCGTTCACGGTTTTTCATAATACCGGCAATAATCGATGAGGCAGCACTGGTCGCATGAGGGATTGGAGGGGCGGCATACCTTACGGCCATGCCTGATCATGTTGACGTGTACTTCGTAGTATCGGTCCGAGGGGATAATACGGGACATCATTCGATGAGCGTCCTCATCCGATCCTTTTTCAGGTATCAGCCCGAGGCGGCGCGATATTCGAAAGATGTGCGTATCTATCGGAAAGACGGGTCGTCTGCATGCAAACAGCAGCGTGCAGGCAACGGTCTTTGGCCCTACGCCTTTGAAGCTCGCGAGGAAGCTCGCGGCCTCTTCGAGAGAGGCCGTATGTAGAAACGAAAGATCCAGGGAGCCGAGCCGCGCGTGAATCTCGTTAAGCAGGCTCTTTATTCTGACCGATTTTTGACGCGCCAGTCCCCCGGACCTTATGGCCGCCTCGATTGAAGCGACTCTGGCGCGCCTGGCCCGCTCCCAGGAAGGAAAGCGGCTCTTAAGGCTTTCAAAAGCGCGGTGGCTGTTCACGTTCGTCGTCGATTGAGAAAGTATGGTCTGGATAAGCACGTCGAGGGGGTCGAGGCCGCTTTCGAGCTCGGGGACGCCGTAAACGGCCTTCAGGTTCTGTATTACATAAGGGACGATTTCGAAATCGTCGGACGCATGTTCTTCTCTCATCACAAATTTTCTAACACCGGTTTCAGCGCCGGCGCAACCGACGGCTTGAAGGTAGACCGTTGCGCCTATGGTTGACAATTTTTCGAAGCCTTTGCGATAATGCCTTTTTGACAAAACGACGCTTTAGTCAACTGTAAAGCGTTTGCGCCCGTAGCTCAGTTGGATAGAGTACCTGACTACGAATCAGGGGGTCGCATGTTCGAGTCATGCCGGGCGCACTTATCATATGCCAGCAGATCCGGAGGGGAGAGGCTATCGACTACAGCTTTCTCCCCTTTTGATTTCCGCTTTTCGCGGGGATGACCGCCGCGTGCCATCTCAACAGGGTTCAAGTTGGCTCAAAGAAACTACCGAGATCCGCTTCACAACATCATCTCCCTGGATGAGTCTATCTCCGATGACAAGCTCATAGTCGAGCTGATAGATTCCGCCGAGTTCCAGAGGCTTCGCCGCATCAAGCAGCTCGGGCTGGCCCTGTTCACCTACCAGGGCGCAGAGCACAGCCGGTTCACGCACTCCCTGGGCGTGATGCACTTGATGACGCGGGCGCTGAACCTTCTGTCAGCTCGCCACGAAATCAGCAGCGAGGCGCGCGTCTGCGGGCGCGCGGGGGCTCTGCTGCACGACCTCGGTCACGGCCCTTTTTCCCACGTGATGGAGAAGGTTTTCGATTTTCATCATGAAGACTGGACTCGACGGATCGTCCTGGATGAAGGGACCGAAGTGAATCATATTCTCAAAAGCTTCGACTCATCCCTGCCCGAAAAGCTGGCCTCGGTTTATCAGAGAAGCTACAGCTCTTCGTTCATATCTCAGCTCGTCTCGTCCCAGCTCGATTGTGACAGGATGGATTACCTGCTTCGCGACAGCCTGATGACGGGCGCGAAGTACGGCATCTACGATCTCGAATGGGTACTGCACGCGCTCAAGATTGACGAGGAATCCGACCGCGTGTACGTCGAGTCTAAGGGTCTCTACGCGGTCGAAGAGTACCTTCAGGCGCGCTACTACATGTTCCGTCAGGTCTACTTCCACCGCACTCTGAGATCGGCCGAAGCCGTTCTTGTTTCGACCCTCAATCGGGCGCGCGACTTGATCGAGCAAGGTATGCTCGAGTTTCGCCTGCCCGGGTCCGGATTCGAGAAGATGCTGACTGGAGGGGAAGTCACGACGGATGAGTACCTGCGGATAGATGACACGGACGTCACTTTCCACGTGAAAATGTGGTCGCACGACAAGGATCACATACTGTCCGACCTGGCGAAGAGGTTCATAGATAGAAAGCTTTTCAAAGCGATCGATCTTGAATTACCCATGAAACAGCCTGATGAATTCTGGGCGCGGGCGCGCGAAATAGTTTCGGACGCGGGCTTCGATCCGCACTATTACCTGATAACCGACCGGGCTGGCGACATCCCTTATTACGGCTACTACTCTCCGGTAGGCGTGGACCCCAAGAGCCTGATATACGTCGAGACTTCCGGGCCTCAACCCGTGATTCGCGAGATCAGTGAAGTATCGGAGGTGGTTCGAGGCATGCGCGGATACGAGATAGATCGGGTCTGCTTTCCAGTCGAGGTGCTCAAGAGCATAGACAGCCTTGTAGCCGAGTTTTTCAAATCACCCGAGCCCGGGCGCGATCTGACCGAAACGATATAGCTGCCCGATTCGGCAGCCACGCGCGCGATATATTAAGAATCGAGATGCCCCGGCAGCTTTGCGCCCACGCCATGTCAGGGAAGCCTCTGCCGGTGAGTTATTCAGGATATATGGAAGCTTGAAGCGCTTTTTCATTCATCAGTCACCAGCGAATGTGACAGGCGCAACTATAAACTAAAAACTTAAAAGGTCAATTCCCCGCGCGGGGTACCTACGATTAAAGCAGGAAGGTATAGAGACTTATCCGGCGGCTTTTTTCCTGTCGATAGGAGATCTTACTTATTAGAGAGCTGGTAACGGTTGAGGGCGTCTCTGAAACGCTCGGCGTCCCCGCGAGAGGCTTTGAACTTCTGGCTCTTCGGCCCGAACTGAACGGTCATCTGGTCTTTCGATATAACGACGTGCGTTCCCAGCAGGTTGTAAGAATACTGGTCTTCGCTTCCATCGTAGCGAACGCCGGTCGAATCGACCGTCAGGGTTCCGGAGCACGATCCGCGGAGGCTGCCATGCAGATGCTTGACCTGTATGGTCACAGGGATAGGCGCTGATGCTTTCTCCTGCTGGCGTTTTTCGATACGCTCTATTCGGTCATCTAGAAATTCGATTGAATAGAGGATGCTGCCGCCAAGAGACCTCGCCTGTTTATACCTGTCAAGAGCTGTCGCCGTGTCTCCACGCTGAGACGCGATGTCGCCAAGAGCGGCGATGGCCGAACGGTAGGCATCGTCATCGGAGGACTTGATAAGCCTGTAATACTGGGCGGCCTGATCGAGCTGTCCACGCATATGGAAGGATCTGGCGAGAGCGAATACCACCTCCTGAGTGCCTTTCCCGTTTACGACGGCGAACTCGAGGTGGGGGATGGCTTCCGCATATTTACCGGCCCTGAAGTCGGTGAGCCCCTGATCACGGCGATTCGCCGTGTCATTTACCGTGGTAACTACGGCTTCTTTTCTCGTATTGATCTCGCGGAGTTTGGATCGCAGTTCCCTCTCTTCAGGGAAGTATTGTAGTATCTGCTCGAACTGCCTGACCGCGCTTTCCTCATCGCCCTTCGAAAGGGCCTGCTCGGCAGATGACACGAGCCTGTCTCTTATCTGGCTTCTGATGGCCCGGGCCTGCCCGTTCTGCTTATCGATTGCGAGGGCCTGTTTTGAGTAGTAGTACGCGCTCGTTCGGGAGGGCTCCACGAAACTCCCGGCGCGATATGCTTCTTGAGCCTTCGTCAGAAGGTCTTTGATCTCGCCCTTACGCGAAGAGAGCTGGCTCTCCACCCTCGATAACGCGGCCCGTGAATCCTCGTCCTCGGGAAAGTTATCCACCAGGACCACATAAGTATCCTGCGCCTGCGCCATGTCTCCACGGGCGACTGCGGACTGCGCGGACTGGCGCAGGACCTTCCCTATCCGGTCCTTCATCTCTATCGCAAACTGGTTCGATTGATCGTAATTCAGGATGTAGATAACGTAATTCAACGCGCTGTCCGGGTAGGGAATGCCGATGCGCCCGCGCTCGAAGGCCTCCTGGGCCAGTTGCTGGAATCGCTTTATCTGTTCTGCCGGAGAAAGGTTGCTGATCCCCCCGGTGGGCGGAAGCGGCTTCAGTTTGCGTTCGAGAGGCCGCGAATCATTTATCGGGATCTGCTCGATGATAGGCTCATAACCGTCTTTGGTGATTTCGAGAGTGTAAGTTCCGATCGGCACCTGTTCCAGTTTGACGGGAGAGTGGCCGTAGTCTCTGGAATTGAGCTTGATCTCCGCGCCCGATGGCACGGTCAAGATCACGAGCTGATCGACAGTAGATGGGCGCTTGGTTAATAGGTAGATTCCGCCGGACGTAAGAGCTATCAATAAAACTGCCGAAGCGGCGGCGAAGAACCACCACTGCGCGCTCTGGCGGCGCGGCGCGGCCGACGATGACGGCTCTATCCCTGTTGAAACTTCTTGATTCACGACCTTCTCGTTAGATGGACTTTCCTCGCTAGCGCGAGCCCTTCTAGCCCCGGCATTCGCTGATGCGGTTCCGTGCGCGGGCGACTCCCCGACGGCTACGGTGCCGCCGTTTGAGCTCGATGCCGAGCTCTCGCCTCTCTCCGGTACAGGATCATCTAGCGAAATCATCTGTTTATACTATACCAACACGTTCAGTGTATGAACTCATTATGAGGTTAAACCCTTCTCAAATGCCTTTGACGCCATCAGAGCGACGACTCTTTCGGCTCCCTTGATTGCATTCTTCATATGCATTTCTCTCGTTATATGGCCCGCGACGTATATTCCAGGCACATTAGTCTTACAAGTCTCGATATCGTAAACCGGCCGCCCATCGCGAGCGATCTCTACGCCAGCATCCTCGAGCAGGCGAGTGTCCGGGTCCGCGCCGATCAACGCGAAGATATGATCACATGGAATCTCTATTCTCACTTCGCTTCCCGCCCCTGTCACACTCAACATGGCTGTTTTTTGCCCGATCTCTACGAGCTTCGAAGAAGCCAACAATTTTACGAGTCCCTTAGATGTCGCCTCTTCGAGAGGCTTGCGGACCCAGGGCTTTATCCTTGCTTTTATCTCTTTCGGACCATCTTCTATCTCGCCCGGTCCGGCAATCTCGCTTTCCGTGACATCGAGCGCCGGGCGGCGAATTGATAGAGTCACATTCGCTCCCGCGTCCGCCAGAAAGAGTGCGGCCTCGGCTGCGGAGTTGCCCCCGCCGATTACGAGAACATCTTTATTTGCCCAGGGAGCCGCATCCACGAAGCTGTAAGAGACCCTCGAATCGTCTTCGCCCGGAACATCGAGCTTTCGCTTCCTTCCGAACCCTCCGACTGCAACGAGGACCGCGCGGGTCCTGTAATTTCCGTCGGCCGTCTCGACGGAGATGCCTTCCGAGGTTGGAATTATCTTGCTCACCTCGCAACCGGTTTTGATATTGAGGTGCTCGCGCGCGACCACGTCTTCATAGTGATCGAGAACATCCTCGCGGGTCGGCTTTTTGTCTCTCGGCAAAGCGCCCGCATCAAGTTCGACCTCATCCGATGTTGAGAACAGGGGCCTGGCTACAGGGTATCCATATATGGTATTAGCCAGGACTCCGCGCTCGAGCATCAGAAAATCGAGACCGTGCCGCTTTGCGGTTAATGCCGCAGCAAGGCCCGCGGGGCCGCTGCCTACTATTATCAAGTCGTACATCGATTATTCGCCTGTCTATAACTTCTGGAACAAGAATACAGCATGAGCCCACCGCCGGCAACATACCGCAGTATTCACTTTATAGTAATAGAAATCAATATGCCTGCTCCTATGCAAGCGTAGTCTGGCGGACGATTTTATAGGGTAAAGGGAGGGGCCTCTCCCGACCAAAGAATCTTGCGTGAGGATTACTACTGGAGCGTTTCATTAAACTTATACCCGACACCCCACACGGTGAGAATATATTTTGGTTTTTTTGGGTTCTCTTCAACCTTGGTTCGGAGTCTATTGACGTGTGGATCAATATTGCGTTTGTATCCCTCGTAAGCCGTATCCCAGATCACGCTAAGCAGGTCTTGCCTCGAATAGACGTAACCCGGAGTCGAGGCAAGAAGCTTCAGGATATTGAATTCGATCGGCGTGAGCAGTATCTCCTTGTCATCTACAGTGACCACGTGGCGGTCAAGATCGATCTCGAGCCCGCCATGTTTTATTATTTTCGTCTCAGCTTGTTGATACTCACCTATAGATCGCCTGAGTAGAGCGTTTATTCTCATCTCCAGCTCAAGAGAACTGAAAGGCTTGGCAAGATAATCGTCTACGCCGAGAGAGAAGCCTCTCACCTTGTCGTCCTCTGTGGCTTTTTCGGTCAGCATTATTATTGGAGTCTTGACGCCCTTGTCTCTAAGTAGCTGGCACAACTTCAATCCGTCCATGTTCGGCATGACGACATCGAGGATGATAACGTTAGGCGAAGAAGAGAGGGCGCGTTCAAAGCCCTGAATGCCGTCAACCGCCTCGATGACCTCATACCCTTTGCCCTTCAGGTAATCCGCCACCATCGCGCGGATTGACTTGTTGTCGTCGACGATCAAGACTCGCTTCTTAGGTGCGCTCGCCATCTGGTTCAAATCTGTTCCGATAAAACCTCCTGAACCCATCACAACAGACGCATCGGCATAATCACATATTTATACTCGTACTCATCTGCCATGGTCGGCTTTAGCAAGGCCGGGCTCTGCTCATCCTTGAACTCGAAAGCTATCTGTTCCGAGCTTACGACTCCGAGAAAATCGAGCAGGTATTGAGCATTGAACCCGATCGTCAGCACTTCTCCCGTATAGTCCACGGGAATCACTTCCTTCGCTTCTCCCACGTCAGCACTCTGGGAAGTGATATTCAATCTGCCGTCACTGAGTTCGAACTTAACTCCATGACTTCTCTCGTCAGCCATTAACGCGGCTCGCTTGATTGCCTGCGTTATTTTATCCGCGTTCAATGGTACTAATTTATCATTATTTTTAGGAAGGACCAATTCGTAGTTGGGAAATTGCCCCGCAAGCATTCTTGAGGTCAGCTGGCGATGACCGACCTTGAAGAAGAGATGATTATCGTCTTTTGCGAACTCCATTGGTTCTTCGGATCCCGAGGTCAGCTTCATCAGTTCGCCTAGAGCCTTCTTGGGGATTATGACCTTCAACTCTTCGCTCGAATCAGCCGCGCCATTACCCTCAATCGAGCTGGAAGCCAGGGCCAGCCTGTGACCGTCGGTCGCAACCATCTGAGCCTTATCGGAGGTAAGGATGAATAGCGAGCCGTTCAGGGCGTATCTCGACTCCTCCTGGGTGATGGCGTAGATCGTATGGCTGATCAACTTATTGAGAATAGCCGGCGGAAGCGTGCGGCCGCCTTCCTTCATCTGGGGAGTTGAAGGGAAATGCTCCTTCGCCTGCCCAACGATCTTGAATTCCGAAGCACCACAGACGATTTTTACCCATTCATTATCCTCTTTGATGAAGTGGATGTCCGCATCAGGAAGGTTTCGGACTATATCAAAGAGCTTCTTGGCCTGAAGTACAACCGCGCCGGGCTTTGTGACGTCAGCCGAACACTGGGTTTGAAGGGAGACGTCAAGGTCGGTCGCAACAAGAGAGATCAAGGATTCGCTTGCCGCCTCAATCAGCACGTTCGACAGAATGGGGATCGTGTTCTTCTTCTCTACGACTCCCTGTAGTAAGTTTAATTCTCTTAAAAGGACTGCTTTATTCAGGCTGAATTGCATATGTCACCTCTCAGTCTATCTCGGGAGTATTATTACTACTAATAAGATTTTAAAAGTCTTATTTTATATAGTAGTAGTAGTAGGTCCTGTGGAAAAGTGGACCCTTTTATCTAACTCATTGAAAACACTACGGCAATCGTCAATAATGGCTGTGCAAAAGGCTGTGCAAAAGTTGTGCAAAAGATGCGCATCCTGTGGATCCTTTTGCTAAGTCCAACACTTTTCAACAGGTTCCACAGGGGGTCCACAAGGGGTAGTTGTGGAAAAAGTAAGTAAGTCATTTTAAATCAGTAATTAGGCTGTTGATAAGCCTGTGGAAAAACGGATCTCCGTCATAAAGGAGAGCTATCTTGTTGATACTATGTAGGACCGTCGTGTGGTGCTTTCCTCCAAACTCTCTCCCTATCTCGGGTAAGCTAGCTTTCGTAAGGGTCTTACATAGATACATTGCAACCTGTCTTGGAACGGCTATGCTTCGGGAATTATTTTTCGATTTGAGATCGCTGATCTTTAGGCTGTAATGGCTTGCAACGGTTTTTTGAATTAACTCAATCGATATCCCGTCGGTTTCTTCATCGATGATATTCTTGAGCACGTCCTGAGCCAGCTCGATCCCGATCGGGTTGCCCTTGAGAGAGGCGTATGCTACTAATCTAACTAGAGATCCTTCCAGTTCTCTTATATTGGATTTGATCTTGCTTGCGATAAATAGAGCCACATTGTCAGGAAGATCAATCTTTTCAATCTCCGCTTTCCTCTTGAGGATGGCGACTTTCGTCTCAAGGTCCGGCGGCTGAATATCGGCAATCAATCCCCACTCAAACCTTGAGTGCAGCCTCTCTTCGAGAGTAGGAATCTCTCTGGGAGGGCAATCACTGGAAATCACTATTTGCTTTTGGGCATCGTAAAGCGCGTTGAATGTATGGAAGAACTCTTCCTGAGTTCTCTCTTTTCCAGCGAGGAACTGGATATCATCCATAAGCAACACGTCTATATTTCTATATTTTTCCCTGAAAGTAATGGTTTTATCGTACCTTATCGCATTGATAAGCTCGTTCATGAATTTCTCGGACGAAATATAGGTAAGCCGTAAATTGTTGTTTCTTCCCTTTATGGCCTGGCCGATGGCATGCATTAGATGGGTCTTCCCGAGCCCGACTCCGCCATAGATATATAGAGGATTGTAGGTTTTCGACGGCATATCGACAACAGCCAGGGCCGCCGCATGCGCGAATTGATTGCACGATCCGACTACGAATGTTTCAAAGGAGTATTTGGGGTTGAGAGGAAGCTCGACCGGCTCAATCTCTATCAGCTTTGCGATACCATAATTCTGAATATCCTGCCCGTTCATTGGAGGGGGTTTCGGCGCTTTTACAGCTACCTCAGGGCCTTTATGGCCATTTGACCCGTTTGGTGAATAACCTTCATCAATCAGAAAATTGACCTTATAGGCATCCATCTCCAGTTCCTGCAGCGATTCTTCCAAGACATCGAAATAATTACTTGTAATCCAATCACGAAAAATTTCGTTAGGAACTTTCAGGTAGATTGTTGATTCATCTTTAGTGGCAAATGAGATGGGCTTGAACCAAGTATTGAAGCTTTGATGATTCACCCGCTTTGAAATAGCCGTGAGTATTGAGGAAAGAAGGTCAATTTGTATCTGAGAAGATGTCAATTGGATACCACCTAGAGATTCTATCTTTAGCGGAAAATGCCACCGGTAAAACCTCGACACCATATCATAATATGAGCGAGTTTATCAATCCCCGGTGGGCCACGCCAGGTAATTAATGTGAGCCAAGCTTTGATGGACTAAAGTGTTTATTTACAGTCTTTAATATAAAAAGAGGAGTTTTTATCTGCGAGCGCGCTCGGCTAATTGCAACTCAATAGACGCTCTTTCCAGTTCGACCATTGCCCGGTCAATATCGCCGTCCGCGTCTGTCATCGCATGTTGTAAATTTCTCTCAGCTATGCCTTTTAATTCAAGAGCCTTTGCCAGGTCGATATCTTCAGGTCGTTCGGCTTTATCGGCCAGCACTACTACCCGATCAGGGCTTACTTCGACAAACCCATTACTTACAGCGACCTCACCTTTTATATCACCTATATGGTAAGTGAGTAATCCGGCCGGCTTCAACTGGGATATCAATTCAGTATGTCCCGGAAGTATGCCCAATTCACCGTTTAAACCCGGGATTTCAACTCGGTCAACTTCTTCTTCAAGTACTTTACGCTCGGGTGTAACGATCTCAAGTAAAATTCTGTCTGCCATCTCGTTTATTCTCTATCCTTTAGTTTCAAGAAGGTGTAGTAAATGCGCCCAGGTCACCGCGGAAGATTCATCACTGCATTGAGCGGCCATAATCTGATTATTATGGCCGCCTTCACTTGAACTCAGCTCTCCCTACATAGATTTAGCTCGTTCGACCGCTTCCTCGATTCCACCTACAAGATAGAATGCCTGTTCTGGCAGGTCATCGTGCTTGCCGGAAATCAATTCCTTAAAGCCTCGGATAGTGTCCTCAAGCGGAACGAACTTCCCTTTTAAGCCGGTAAACTGCTCGGCTACGTGGAAAGGTTGAGATAAAAACCGCTGAATTTTCCTGGCGCGAGCGACCGTAAGCTTATCTTCCTCTGACAGTTCATCAATCCCCAGAATAGCTATAATATCCTGTAAGTCTTTGTATCTCTGTAAGATACGCTTGACCTGCTGGGCTGTATCGTAGTGATCGTTGCCAAGGATTCTGGGATCGAGAATCCGAGAATTTGAAGCGAGCGGGTCAACCGCCGGATATATTCCCAGTTCCGCAATTTGGCGCGATAAAGCAGTTACTGCGTCAAGATGTGCGAACGTTGTCGCCGGAGCCGGGTCTGTATAGTCGTCAGCGGGAACGTAGATCGCCTGAACTGACGTTATAGATCCTTTATTTGTCGAGGTAATTCTTTCCTGCAATTCGCCCATTTCAGTTGCCAGGGTTGGCTGATAACCGACTGCTGACGGCATTCGTCCCAACAGAGCCGACACTTCAGAACCTGCCTGGGTAAACCTGAATATATTGTCGATAAATAATAGAACGTCGGTTCCAACCTCATCTCTGAAATACTCAGCAACTGTCAAGGCCGTCAAAGCAACTCGCAAACGTGCTCCTGGAGGTTCGGTCATCTGCCCATAGACCAGCGCCGCCTTTGATTTGGCGACTGCGCTCATATCTACATGTTGTAGATCGAATTCCCCTGTCTTCTCCATGTGATCATAAAAGGACTCTCCGAAGTTAACTACCTTCGATTCTACCATTTCGCGAATTAGGTCATTCCCCTCGCGCGTGCGCTCACCTACTCCTCCAAAAACTGAAAAACCACCGTGTTTCATCGCGACATTGTTGATCAATTCCATGATCAAGACGGTTTTCCCTACTCCTGCGCCGCCGAAAAGACCAATCTTCCCTCCTCTTAGATATGGTTCTAGAAGGTCGATTACCTTAATTCCGGTGACAAATATTTCGAGTTCAGTTGACTGGTCCTGGAAATCAGGAGCGTGGCGGTGTATGGGATAATGAAAATCTGACTCAACCGGTCCAAGTTTATCGACCGGCTGTCCCGTAACATTCAGAACGCGGCCGAGCGTGGCCGGGCCTACGGGAACTGTTATCGGCTTGCCTGAGTCGATTACCTTCATACCTCTAATTAGTCCCTCGGTCGGCTGCATCGCAACACATCTGCAGCGGCCCTCTCCGAGATGCTGCTGTATTTCGATAATCACTTCTCTCGGGTCTGGAACGTCGAATCCTTCACTCACTACAGTTAGGGCTTGATATATTGGCGGAAGTGTCGATTCTTCGAATTCCACGTCCACAACAGGTCCAATCACCTGTATAACTTTGCCTTCATTTGCCATCTATGCTTGTCTCCTTAATAATGTAAGTGCCATATGCGTGCAAAGCGTGTCACTTAATCGTTTTACTATCCTTCTAAAGCGAACAAAAATAGCATAATAACGATTGTTTTGCCAGTAATTTGACTCAGTTCATAAATTTTCAAACCTAAATTCAAATGGTTTGCTGAAGGCTTGAGCTGGAGCTTATATAGGCTTCAAAGGTCGATGCCTCGCTATGTCTCAGCCAATGGTGAGTAATAAAAGATTATCGTTCGATATTGTTCTAGCCAGTTTCACGTGGAACAAGCTAAAGAAATAGCCTGGAATAGACTTTCGTGACCTCAGTTGCTTACCGGCGATTTGACTAGTCAATGACCAAGGTTTCACGTGGAACTTGAATAAAAACCCTTGAGAGGCTAAAAGACTTTTAAAGGAATTAGAAATCCGAAAAGTAGTTGTCACCGGAAAAAAATATGTTATTGTACGAAAGCAATGGATAGAGTCATAGCTATCGCAAACCAGAAGGGAGGGGTAGGTAAAACCACCACAACGATAAACCTGGGGGCAAGTCTGGCAGTTGCCGACATGAAAGTGTTGATAATAGATGCCGATCCTCAGGGTAATAGCACCAGTGGTTTGGGTTTACGCGGTACCTTCAGGAGAAGCTTTTACCACTCCCTGGTACTGAATGAGCCTCTAGATAACATCGTTTTGAATACGGAGTTACCTAATCTCAAAGTCATACCCTCTGAAAAAGTCCTTGTCGCGGCAGAAATAGAACTCGTAGATCTGGAGCATCGAGAGTTTAAATTAAAGAGGTTGCTTGAAACCTTCGGTAATCAATTCGATTATGTTTTGATAGATTGCCCGCCGAGCCTGGGATTGCTCACCTTGAACGCTCTCGCAGCCTCAAATTCCGTCTTGATACCTATTCAATGCGAATATTTCGCCCTCGAAGGCGTATCAGAACTCTGGGATACTCTCGTTAAGATTCGCAGGAGCCTCAATCCAAGCCTTACGATCGAAGGCTTTCTACTGACGATGTTTGATGAGCGGACGAATCTATCAAACCAGGTAGTTTCTGATCTACGCGATTTCCTAGGCTCGCAGGTCTTTTCTACGATAATACCTCGAAATGTGCGGTTGGCAGAAGCTCCAAGTCACGGAAAGCCAATTGTCCTCTATGATATAAAATCGAAAGGGGCGGAAAGCTACCTTCGATTAGCTAAGGAGATTATAAATAATGTCAAAAAAGGCACTGGGCAGGGGGCTTAGTGCTCTATTCACCCAGATAAATCCGGTGGAGCACGACCTTACTGACCTGGATATCGACCAGATTGATCCTGCTGAACATCAACCACGCCACGTATTTAAGGATCAAAAGCTTGAAGAGCTCGCACAGTCTATAAGGGTGAATGGAATCATTCAGCCCATCGTTGTGAGGAGAAGGGGAGATCGGTTCGAGATAATAGCAGGCGAGCGACGGTGGAGAGCTGCCCAGAGAGCCGGATTGCAAAGAGTTCCTTCTATAATTAAGGATATATCAGATGATAATGCTATCGAGCTGTCGTTGATCGAGAATATACAAAGGGAAGAGTTAAATCCAATTGAAGAAGCTAACGCTTACAAGAGTATAGTCGAGAGACTCGGAATCACGCAGGACGAATTAGCTAGAAGAGTAGGGAAGGATCGAACGTCGATAACTAATTCCCTCCGCTTATTAAGACTCCCGGTAGAGATACAGAACCTAGTCGAAGATGAGTCGATCTCGATGGGGCACGCGCGCGCTTTGTTATCTCTTGATTCCGCAGAGGCACAAGTATCGCTGGCATCGGATATCATGATCGGATCACTCTCTGTAAGAGAGACAGAGAGACTTGTTAAGAAAGCACAGGGACGAAAAGAAGAGTCTTCCACACCAGCAGCCAGCATTGCCGAAAGCGAACGGCCGAATATCAATGCAGCCGAGGCCAAGCTTAGCAAGCGACTTGG
>DATLMR010000208.1:0-3051 GCA_035537555.1 Blastocatellia bacterium | reverse complement strand
AGAATCCCGTCGACCTCAGTCAGAACATCTGGATCGCCTATCTGGACGTGTGGGAGGAATATGTCTCCGCCGACCAGGACCCCTATATCCGCGAGAGCGCCCTGAACGGCGTCGACACCTGCGGGCGCGCCCAGGTCCGCTGGCAGGTGCGGCTGGTGGTCGATCCGGATGCCCAGGAGGCGTTCAACGAGATCCGGATCCCGTTCGGGTCCGGCCGATTGAGGGCCCGCGCCAATCCGACCGAGGAGCAGGACGCGCTTTGCTCGATCGAGCCCGACGCGCGTTATCGCGGCGCCGAGAACCAGCTCTATCGAGTCGAGATCCACGCCGGCGGCGCCGTCGGAACGACCGCCGGGGCGACCTTCAAATGGTCCCGCGACAACGGCTCGATAGTAGTCGCGGTAGAGGAGTTCAATTACACGGGCGATGCCGCGAAGCTTAGGGTGAAGAGCCTCGGCAGAGACCATGTGCTGGGACTGCGCATCGGCGATCAGGTGGAGGTGCTCGACGACGCGTCGGAATTGCACGGCCAGCCGGGCGCGCTCCTGCGGATCGAGGACATAGACGCCGAACAGAGGGCGCTCATGCTGAGCGGCCCTGTCCCGGCCTTCGACATGAACCTCCATCCGAAGGTGCGGCGCTGGGACTCGGAAAAGGAGGTCAAAGTAGCCGACGCGACGGCCGACTTCTTCGAGCTTGAAGACGGCGTGCAGGTCAAGTTCGAGCCCGGCGATTTCAACACGGGCGATTACTGGACGATCCCGGCCCGCACGGTGCCGGGAAAATTCGGAGACGTCGAATGGCCCCGAGACGGCGCGAATAATCCGCTGCCGCAGCCGCAGCAGGGCATCATCCATCACTACTGCAAGATATCTATCGTCACTTTCGAAGGGAAGGAAGAGAAGATCGAGATTACGGAGGTCGAAGACTGCCGCCCTATCTTCCCGCCTCTCACCGAACTGCCGCGCGGCGGCGCGAGCTGCTGCACCGTCTCCGTCGGAGAAGGCGGAGAGTTCGACGACATTCAGGAGGCGATAAAGAGCGCGAAGGACGGATCGAAGGTCTGTATACTGCCGGGAACCTATAACCTCCGGGATACGGTCGTGATCAGCGAAAGGCAGGAGCTTACCGTCAGCGGCTGCGGCAAGCAGACGCGAA
Organism: Blastocatellia bacterium; assembly: GCA_035537555.1. Classification (GTDB taxonomy): domain Bacteria; phylum Acidobacteriota; class Blastocatellia; order UBA7656; family UBA7656; genus DATLMR01. The sequence continues at coordinate 1,893 of DATLMR010000208.1, read as the reverse complement.
TTATCGGGCCACCCGGCAAGCCCGCATTCGCCATAGTGGACAAGTCCAGGGGGATCACCCTCGAATCGCTTTCTATAACGACTTCGGCGAGAGCGCCCGGCATAATGATGGAGGAGTCTTTGAACCTGAGCGTATCGGCCTGCCGTCTTGCCAACCAGCCTTCCGCCAGCGCGTCCGCGCCTGAAACCGCTCCGCTACTGGAGGCGGTCGATTGCGCGCGGGTGCAAATAAAGGACAGTGACTTCCTCCAGAATCGATGGAAGCACGCCATCAGGATGAGGGCCGCGCAGTGCGTGGTCGAAGGCAATACCGTGAGAGGGGGAGGGATACTGCTGCGATACGGCTCCGTCGATATAGTGATAAGAGACAACGAGATCACGGTCCCCGGCGACGCGATCAACAGGGAGCCGGGGCCGGGCATACAGCTGGGCGTGATTGAAGAACAGGCCTTCCCTCTGCCGATAGCGCAGGTGCAAATACTGGATAACTCGATTACTCGGATGGGCGGGAGCGGCATCACCACGGCCCTCGATACCAAGCTTGAAACCATCATGGGCGTCGAGAACCTCGTGATCGCTCGAAACCGGATCACCCACAATCTCGACTCGCCCGCGAAGGAGATCTTTCTACAGGAGACGGCCGTGGGCGGAGGCATAGTGCTGGCGGTCGCTTCTCAGGTCCAGATATACGATAACCTGATCGCCTATAACGGCTCACGCAGCGCGCCCGCCTGCGGCCTCTTCGTATGGGATTGCGACAGCCTGGACGTGGGCAGGAACACTGTGGTCGATAACGGGATGCTCAAGTCCACGGATGATTCGAGAGCCTTCCAGGCGGGCATACTCGCCATGTTCGTGCTCGGGCGCAACGATAGCAGCTCTTTTATGGAGTATCTCTCGAAGCAGGGCGGGGCGTCCCCGTCGATCTTGAAGGCCCAGCAGACGGGCATACCCGCCTTGCGCGTTCACGATAATGTCGTCTCCTGCCCCGACGGTCACGCGCTGGTCGCGCTGGCGATCGGGGCCGTGTCGATCGCCGACAATACCCTGACCTCGCGCGGGGCGAGGCCGCAGCCCTTCAATCAGGCGCTCGACATCTTGAACTCGGGGGCATGCGTCGCCATCTCGAACATGGGCACCCCGGAATTCAACGTGAAGGCGGATGCGGAAAAGATTACCTGGCAAGCGATCCTGTCGGAGACTAACGACCAGGCAAGGAAAGAGTTGAGCCTGCTGCCGGGCGGCCGCGTGAAGTTTCATGATAATCAGGTGACGCTCACGGGGGCCATACCTGTGATCGGAAGCGTGGAGATTCCGAGGGAAGGCAGGAAAGATCATGGCCCCGCCTGTATAGTCATCTTCTCTCTGGACGACATCTCGCTCCAGGACAACCAGGTCCGTTCCGTCACTACCGGGCCGCCTATGATAACGGGCACCTTCACGCAAGCGGTGACTATCCGGGCGACCGGCAATCGTTTTGCCGAATATCCGAATACGACATTCACCTCCTACAGCGGCTCGGCGAAGGCTTTGAACCTGACGGTCGGAAACGAGGCCACCCATTCCATCTTCGTCAACGGGCTGGTGATCAATAACCTTTCGCTCAATACCCTTTAATTCGAGCCCGAAGGAGAAGTCGATGAAAAGCGATACCAAGGAACAGGCTGAGATCAGAAGCGCGCTTGAGGAGGCCTTCAGGCAGGTCTCCGGCAGGCCCGAGGCGGCCCTCGGCGAATTCGCCGAGCTACAGGAGCGGCGCATCGAGCGCCTGAAGGCGACCGAAGAGTACCTGAAGACCACTCTGGGCGAGGACCACCCGGAGGTCGTCGCCCTCGGCGCGGCTTCCAAAGAGACTGAAAAGTTGAAGGACGCTCTGCGGGCGCGCGCCGAAATC
>DATLMR010000207.1:0-22408 GCA_035537555.1 Blastocatellia bacterium | reverse complement strand
GTTGCTCACCCTGGCGGAGCGCCCCTCGATCGGGCTCGACGCCGCCCTCGAAACAGGCGTGCTCGATCGCCTCTTTCCCGAGCTTCGCGCGCTCGCGGACCGCCCGCCGGACGCCGAAGGCCACGCACAAGGAGACGCATTCAACCACACCCGGCTCAGCCTCGACGAAGCGGTGATGCTGTCGCGCGAGCTTTCGAAAGAGAAGCGGCTCGCCGTCATGCTCGCGACGCTCTGCCACGACCTCAGGGGTCCGCGCGTCCCCGGCCCCCCGGACCGTGATGACGCGGGAGTGGAGCCCGCGCGCTCTTTCATGGACAGGCTCGGGCTCTACACGCTTTCCGGCTTCGACGTGCGCGAAAACGTCCTGGCCCTCGTGCGCGAGCGATCGAGGCCCGAGCAGCTATATCGGGACCGCGACCACGTGAGCGACGGAGAGTTTCGCAAGCTCGCCCGGCGAGTCGAGCTCGATCTGCTCTATCGAGTGAGCGCGGCCTGCGCGCTCGGCCGCGGGCTCGGCTCATCTTCGAGCGCGCAGGACTGGTTCATCGAAAAGGCCCGCGCACTGGGGGTCGAGCACGGAGCACCCGCCCCTCTCCTCAAAGGAAGACACCTCCTCGAAGTAGGCTTCGAGCCCGGCCCGCGAATCGGAGAGATACTGCGCCTCGTCTACGACCTCCAGCTTGACGGCCGCGTCGAGACGCTCGAAGAAGCCCTCGCCGCCGCCCGCCGCGCCGGCTGAAAAGCACCCCGCCCCATCTTTATAGTTGACAGCTTCCCTCTTCGAAGCTATGCTTCCCACGCAGGGCGGAAATTGAAAATGAATTTCAATATTAAGCCTTCGTAAAGCGATTGAGGTTCGCGCCCTTCGGGTAGAAGCGGGATGAGGAATAGATAGAGGGTGGTAATGATTTTATGTTGAGATTACTGGACGCGGCGCACAACGAATGGTATCGGATCGAGAGCCTGGAAGGGCCTGAGGAAGACTGCCGGAGGCTTCTCGATTTAGGGCTCACGCCGGGAGAAGAGACGGCCGTAGTTCAGGCGGCTCCGCTTGGGGACCCTCTGGTGGTACTGATACGGGGCATGCGCCTGGCGCTCAGGCGGCGCGAGGCTTCCTGGATTCAAGTGCGGCAGTACGTATGAGTTCGGCCCGAACAATCACTCCGGGACTGGGAAGCGAAGAGTCGAAGCTGATCTCGGACCCGCCGGCTCAGGAGTCGAAGCGGCCGACCGTCTGCCTGGTCGGCGCGCCCAACGCCGGGAAGACGGCCCTGATGAACGCGCTCACGGGCGGAGGCTTCCAGACGGCGAACTATCCCGGCGTAACGGTGACGCTCTCGCGCGGCAAGAGCAAGGCCGAATTCGGGCCGGAGGTGGCCCTGGTCGATCTGCCGGGCGTGCAAAGCGCCGTGGCCCCTTCCCCGGAAGAAGAGCTCTCCTGCAAAGTCATCGAAGGCACGCATCATTCGGTCCGGCCCGACGCTTTAATACTCGTCATCGACTCCACTCAGCTCGAGCGCCATCTCAAGCTCGCGGGCTTTGCGGCGCGCGCGCGCAAGCCCATGGTGATAGCGCTCACGATGATGGACCTGCTCGCGCGCGCGGACCAATCCGTAAACGTCAAGAAGCTCTCGGCGGCGCTCGGCGTGCCGGTCGTTCCCGTGGACGGCCGCACGGGCTGGGGCGTCCTGGAGCTGATGGCGAGCCTCCACCAGGCAATCGACGATCCTTCCAGGCAGCCGAACGCGCTTGCCGGGCTGCCGGACGAGCCGATCGCTTCTTATGCGGCGGTCCGAGAGATCATCGAATCGAGCGGCGCGGTTAGAAAAGGCAACCGGCTCGTCCTCGCCAAAGATTCGGTCACGGCTCGAATCGACCGCGTGGTGCTCCATCGTTACCTGGGATTCCCCGTCTTTCTGATAATCCTGATGAGCCTGTTCGCCGCGATATTCTGGGCCGCGCAGCCTTTCATGGACTGGATCGAGGCGGGCTTCGCGGCGGCCGGACAACTGACCCTCGACGTTCTGCCGCAAGGCGTGATATCTCGCTTCATCGCGGAGGGCATATTCGGAGGGGTCGGCGCGGTCGCGGTCTTCTTCCCGCAGATCGTCATCCTCTTTTTCCTGATGACTCTGCTCGAAGACTCGGGCTACCTGGCGCGAGGCGCCGCGCTCGTGGACAAGCCGCTCTCTTATCTCGGGCTCCACGGCAGGTCGTTCGTCCCCATGCTGTCGGGCTATGCCTGCGCGATACCGGCCGTGCTGGCCGCGCGCACGATCCCTTCGAAGCGCGAGCGGTTGTTGACGATCTGGATACTGCCCTTGATGAGTTGCAGCGCGCGGCTGCCGGTCTATGCCCTGCTGCTCGCCGCGCTCTTGCCCGGCTCGCCATGGAAAGCGGGCCTGGCGCTCTCGTCCGTCTACGTCGCGAGCCTGCTCGCGAGCGCTCTGACCGCCGGGCTGATCAGCCGCTTCATCCTTCGCAGGCGCGCGTCGTCCATGCTCGCGATGGAGCTGCCGGTCTATCGCAAGCCGCTCATCAGGCCGACGATCAGGATGACCTGGAGCCGTTCCTCGGCTTACCTGAAGCGGGCCGGCGGGCCTATCGTGGTCATCTCGGCGATCATATGGCTGGTGTCGAACTTCGGCTTCGGCGCGCGCCAGGAAGCCGCGCCGGGCGCTCCCGCGCCTTCGTTCATAAGCGTGAGCGAGCTCGACCATTCTTTCGCGGCGCAGGGCGGCCAGATCATAGAGCCCTTGCTGCACCCGATGGGCATCGACTGGCGGGTCGGAGTGGGCCTGATCTCGGCCTTCGCCGCGCGCGAGGTCTTCGTCAGCTCCCTGGCCATAGTCTTTCACGTAGCGGGCGACGAGGAGTCGCAACAGGAAGGTCTGCTCGAACAGATGCGGACGGCCACCTTCGCCGGGGGCGCGCAAAGAGTATTCACCCCGGCCAGCATCATAGGCCTTATGGTCTTTTTCTTCTTCTCGCTCCAGTGCCTTTCGACCGTCGCGGTCGTGCGAAGCGAGACCAACTCCTGGAAGATCGCCGGGCTCCAACTGCTCTTCTACACGGGGCTCGGCTACCTGCTCTCCACCGCCACCGTTCAGGGGCTACGCTTTTTCGGAGTCGCGTAAGAGGGGCGAGAGACCATCCTTCACTTCACGCCTCTCCGCCGCGGCCCTCTGCCCGCCCGTCACTCCCCCTTTGACACCGGCACCTCGCAGGTCTAACATGGCCTCACTCGATCTACGGTAAGCATCAGATCAACGCGGGCATGAGCATCGTCAAAAGATGAAACAAAATCGAGCGCTCCTTCGATTTAACTTGTGGACCGGTCGCGGAGCTGAAATGTGCGGGGGTTCAGAGAACCCATAAAGGTCGCCGGGTCGTACAGCCAGGCGGGCAGCCGAAAGCTCATGAGACTGATTGAGTGATCGTGGCGACCACTAGCTGACGGGAGGCGTTCAAAATGAGAGATCGAATAAAATGGATGTTAGTCGGGCTCGGCTTCACATTCGGGCTTCAAGTCTTAATCTCGCTCATCTTCACGGGGATAGCTTTCAGCGCGGCCAGGAGCCAGACAGGCTTGCCGCAGCAGACCATAACGCTGCTGGCGTTCGGCATAACGCTCGGGGCGTTTCTGGTCGGAGGGCTCGTCATCGGGTGGATGAGCTCAGAGCTTCGCATAGGCGACGCCTCGATCGTCGCAATAATCGCGCTCCTGCTCAGCTTCCTCATCTACACGGCCCTTCCCGAAGGTAACAAGGGGCAGTTCTTCACCGGGGCATTGCTCGGGAATCTCAGCTCCAACACCGGACAGTCCCTGCTCTTCGTCGCTCTCTCGCTGGTCGCGGCGGGGGTGGGAGCCTACATGGGCTACCACATAAGAGTGCCGAGGGAAGGCGTGCTCGACCGCGTGGCCCTGCTCATCGGGCTGGTGGGCGCAGTAGTCGGCCCGTTCCTGTTGCTGGCCATGGGCGGCCGCGACGCGACGGGACAGACTCAGCCCAACCTGCCCTGGTATTTCCTCGTCATAGTCCTCGTCCTCGTCCTCGCGATCATAGGCGTGGGCTTCGTTATGTTCACGCGAGGGTCGGACCATTCGGACGAAATCTCGATCAGCCCGGAGCACCACAAGGGACAGGGATAGGCGAGGGGATGCCTGGAGGGGTAAGGATCGAGCCGGGCTCGATGGCGGACCTCCGTTACTACCGGGTAAGACGTGGCGCGGGTTTGTCTCGGCTTCAGATCGAGCTTTCCGCGTCCCTCAAGTCCCGCGCGATCTCAGAGGCAGTCTGGTAGCGTTCGGCGGCCGTCTTCCTGAGCATCCGCTCGATTATGGAAGCGAGCGCTTCGGGAGCATCCTTGCGATGCTTCCTTACGGGAGGCGGCGCGCTCTTGTTTATCGACTCTATGGTCTGAAAATACGTATCGCCTTCAAAGGGCAGCCTCCCCGTGGTTATTTCATAGAGCACCACCCCGAGCGAAAAAAGGTCCGACAGGTGCGTGACCTCCCCGCGCCCGGTCGCCTGTTCCGGGGACATGTAGCTTACGGTCCCGAGCAGGGTGCCCGATTCGGTCAGCCGCGCTTTGCCCAGCCCCTCGTCGGTCAGGGGCGAAGGCTTCGCCAGCCCGAAGTCGAGCACTTTCACTTTCCCCCGGTCCGTTATCATTATGTTAGACGACTTGATGTCGCGGTGAACGATGCCGCACTCGTGGGCTTCAGACAGGGCTTCCGCCGCCTGCGTGCCTATCTGGAGTATCGACGCGACGTCGAGAGGGCCGCCGCCCAGGCGTGCGGAGAGGGTCTCGCCCTCGACGTATTCCATGACGATGTAAGGATTGCCCGCCGCTTCGCCGATCTCGAAGATCGTAGCGATATTGGGGTGGTTCAGCTTCGACGCCATTCGCGCTTCTCTCAGGAACCTCTGCTTCATCGTGTCGTCTTCGACGTATTTCGAGGCCAGCACTTTGATGGCGACCGTCCGGTGCAGTTCCGTATCGTAAGCCTCGAATATCTCGCCCATCCCGCCCGCGCCCAAAGAGCGCCTGATGTCGAAGCGGCCTATATGCCCCTCCGGCTCTATCAGGGGCGGCGCGATCACCTTTTCGGTCTTGCCGTCGTGCACGGCCATGGCTGCCCGGTCGGTCTCTCTGAGCTCGGTGGTGATGATTCGGGGCCGGGAGATCACGGATGAAAAGAGCGTAGAGAATATGCGCGGGCCGCGGTCGTCTTCGATGAAGTAGCCGGCGCGCTTCAAGTCCTCGTAGGCGTGCTCCTGCTCTTTCTCCACGCGACCGTGCTCTATGAAGTCGCGGATCGCGCGGCGGTAGCTATCGCTCATGTGGTCCCAGATGAACCTGAACTGGCCCTTGGCCTCGTCGAGAACCGTCGCCTCGACTTCCTCCCGGTCGAGCTTCCCCCGGTTCTCTTCCAGGTAATCGAAGTAGGCGGAGCAGGCGATCTGGAGGAAGTACGGAAAGTACCCGGCGATCTCTATGATCCTCCGCGCATAGTTTTCAAGCGGCAGGCCGGCTTCCAGAGACGGGCGCGCGACGAGCTCCAGCGCCTCGTTCCGCGAGAAGGCGCGAAGAAAGACGTTCGTGAAGATGTTGAAGAAAGGCGAGTCGGCTATGAGCTGCGTGTAGCAGAGTTCCTGGAGGTCTCGGGCGGAGCTGGTGACGTAGGCCACGTCGTAGTTGTTGGCCACCGAGCGCAGGAACGAGAAGAACTCCAGGTCGAAGGCCCGGTTCGTGGTTATCGCGTCGAACTCGTCGAAGAGCACGACCAGCTTGCGCCCCTCGCCGCGAAACCTCTCGAGCACCTCGCGCACGGAATCGAAGTTCGGGTCCAGTTGCCTTACCCGGTCGTCGCCCACCTCTCTCGCGAGCAGCGTGAATAGCTCCTTGAAAAACTCCGTGAGCGTGAGCCTCCGCTTCTGCTGGAGGTCGATGAAGGCGAAGACGTAAGAGTCGGGGCGGTCGAGGTAGCGAGCGCGCACCTCGGGGTGATTGATGTAATAGAGCAGGCTCGATTTCCCGATGCGGCGCTCGCCCACCACCGAGATCGACTGGGGGCGCGAGGCCCCCACGCGCGAAAATATCTTCGAGACCTCCCTCGTGCGCCCGTAAAACTGCGCGGGGTCTTTGATGGCCACGCGATTCAAGTAAGGATTACGCGACATAGGCCTGTTCGCTCCTCCGGTTGCGACGGTGCTCCACACAGCTTAAAGCGTCCGCACCTCTTTGACCACCTGCCAGATCGAATGCGAGCGGCGAATCCACGACCGGAAGAGGTCTATCTTGAACCTGAATCCCCCGTCCGCGTCCTTGTCGAGCAGTTCGCGCCGGTACATCTCTTCGAGGGTCAATCGTATCGTGTGCTCCGAGAGGTTGACCGGATACTCGTTGGCCTTGACCGCCGCGCGCAGCTCGAAGGCCATGGCATGCGCGTGGCCGTCGGCCAGCGCCTCCGCCAGGAGAGAGGCCACCAGCTTCTCATCGTCCGAGAGCCCGTCCCAGGCATAGATCATCTGCGGCAGAGGGTTGTCGATTATGTCGGCGATTACGTGCTTGAGGTCGGCCATCGTGACCCAGTTCTGCCTGTGCTCGTTCAGGTAATCGACCGTATTCTGGCAGATGACCTGGGTGTAGAAGGGCTGCCCGGCGGTCAGGCGGTAGATCTCGGTCGTCACGCCGCGCCCGTAGACGATCCGGCCCGCTACCGGCTCGGTCATAAGCCGGTAGCTGTCCTTCTCCGACAAGAATCCGACTTTGCGAAACAGGGAGCGCCGGAGAAGCTCGCGCCAGTACTTCTTATCGCGCTCTTCGAGGCGGCGCGACCCCGTGAAGATGAGCGAAAGCCTCTCCTTGTTGTCCATCAAGCCCGCGAGAAAAGTGAAGAGCTCGGAAGAGAGCTTGCCGTCGTCGACCTTGGCCTCGACCAGCTCGTACTCGTCGAGCAGTATCAGCAGCGTCCGGTCGCCCACGGCCGCGAGCGCTTCATCCAGAAAATCGATGAAGACCGGATAGGGATTCCGGCCGTCGAATTCCGGCACGCTCAAAGCGCCGCCCGAGACTCGCGCGACCGCCGCACGCACGCCGCCCGCTCCGGCCACCGCCGCGCCCAGCGCCGCGCTCGCGCTTTGCCTCCCCGCGCCGTCTTCGCCGGGCGAAACGATCCGGCTGTCGGCCCTCGCTATGGCCTCGACTATCAGGCGGGCGAGGCGGGCGAAGAACTCGGAGTCGGAGCCGATCACCATCTCCTGCATATCGACGAAGACCGGGATGAACCTCTCGCCCAGTCTTCCGTTCAGCACCTGGTAGAGGATCGAGCTTTTGCCCACGCGCCGCTCGCCGCAAAAGACTATGACCACGCCCTGGCTCACGGCCTCAAGCTTCGTGCGCACGTAGCGGAAATCATCCTCGCGGCCGTAGAACATGTTCTCGCCGCGAATCGGATTTCCGACGATATAAGGGTTCGGCTCGATCGGCATATAAGAGCGAAGCTCTTTGGGCAGGACGTATTCCCGGCCGCGCACGCGGCGCGCGGCGACCGCGGCAACGGCCGCGAGGCCGAGCAGTGTGAGCGCGAGCGTGTAGAACCACCACCGCTTCCAGAACGGAGCGCCCACGCGAAGCGAGAGGGTCACGGCCGGGGAGGCCGCTTCGTTCAATTCATACAAGTCTCTGTTGAGCGCGATCAGCTCGAAGCGGTGAAGCCCCGACTCCAGCCCGAATATCGAGACCTCGCGCGCGGCCTCCTGCTGCACCGGGAGCGCGACCCACTCCGCGTCACCGGGTTCCGGCCTGATGCGGTAGAGGTAGCGCAGGTGCCCGGTCATTGTCACCGCGATGAACTGGAAGGTCAGCTTCTGGCGGCCGTAGGAGAGGCTGTGCGGCCCCGCCCCGGAAGCCGCTTCCGCGCGGCCCTCGACCTCGAGCGACACACGGGCGCGGGGCGCCGCACGCACGGGCATATGGCGCACGGCCCCGCCGTTGGTCGCTATCCAGATTCGCCTGTCGCCGTCTTCGAAGATCGAATTGACGCGCCCGCCCGCGAGCGCGAAAGGCTCGCCCGAGTAAACCGTCCAGATCGTGTTGGCGCCTTTGACGGCGAATTTCTTGACCTGCCCGTCGTCGGTCCCGACCCAGAGGTAACCGTCTCGGTCCACGAAGAGCGTGCTGGCCGGGTCCCCGTCGAATGTAGCGAAGGGAGAGACCACGCGATTGCTGTCGTTATAGACCTGGACGCCCGCGCGCGTCGCCACCAGCAACCTGTCTTTGAACCGGGTTACCCATCTCGTGTCGTTATCGGCGAGGCCGCGCCCGGAGTCTATCAGCTCGGCCTCGTCCGTACGCGGGTCGTATGCGACGAGGCCGCGACTGGTGGCAAACCACAGCTTCCCGTTCGCGTCTTCAAAGACGTGGCGCACGTCGAAGCTCGACAGGGGATTCAGGTTGCGAAACTCGCCGTCCTTGTAAACGCTGACGCCCCGGGCCGTGGCAAAGACGATGCTCGACCCGCCTTCGGTGCTCGCGACCCAGTTCACCTCGTTTGCGATCAGGCCGTTGCCCTCGTTCAGCTGCGTGAGCGTCTGCCCGCTGAAGCGGAGGACTCCCTGCTGCGTGGCGACCCACGCCGCGCCCGCGCTGTCGAACGCGACGGCGCGGACGTTGGTGTTCGGTCTGAACCGCTCGACCGAGATGAACCGCTCGTTCTCCATTCGCGATATGCCGGAGGCGGTGACGAACCAGAGCCGGTCGGGGCCGGACGCCCTGGACGGGTCTTCGACCACGGCCAGAACGTCGTTGTCGGAAAGGCCCCGGCTGGTCGTGAAATTGACGAACCCATAATAGTCCGCCTCGACGACCCCGTTGCTCGTGCCGAACCAGTTGTTGCCCTCGCGGCAGACGAAGACGGAGATCACGCGGTCGCGGTCGAGAGAGCTCAACCGCTGGGACTCCCGGCGCGCCGGATCATACAGCAGAGCTCCCCCCGATCTGAGCGCGAAACACATGCGCCCCAGGCGGTCCTGGCTTATCGCGACGACGTTCGATTCGTCGGAAGCGGGATCGGATGAAGCCGCCTGAGCGCGAAGCGCGTCTATCGGGATATCGGAGACTCGCGTGCCGTCGAAGACCGAAACGCCGTCGCGAGTGGCAAACCACACGGCGCCCGCTCTGTCTACGAAAAGGCTCGACACTCCCGGAACGGGGCGCGGCGAAGCGGCGGGCTGCGGAGCGCGGGGCGCGGTATCCGCCGCGGCGGGTGCCCCGGTTGCCGCCCCCTCGCGCGCGGGCTCGAATTGAGTGATCGCGTCGTTTTCATAGAAGGCAAGCCCGCCCGCCGTCGCAATCCAGATCCTGCCCGACCCGTCTTCAGCCGTGGCCCTCACGTCGGCCGAGGCGAGGCCCTGCGCTTCGGCAAACAGCGTGAACTCGCTGCCGCTGAACCTGAACAACCCCTTCGCGGTCGAGACCCACATGTTGTTCTTCGAATCCGCCGTGACGTGGCGCGGGTCCTTGTGATTCAGCACGGTTCCCACATCCTCGCCCTGCTTGGTGATCTGCCGCACGCCGCCGGGCGTGGCGAGCCAGATCGTGCCCGAGGGGTCTTCGGCGATTGAGCGAATATCTTCGCCCGCCAGCTGATCGTAAGGGGAATTGCTCGCGCCCGAAGAGATGAAGCCGGACCCGTTGAAGCGAGCCGCGCCCTTGTCCGTGCCGAACCATATCCACCCGTCGCTGTCTTGAAAGATGCTCTGAACGTTCTTCGAGGGAAGGCTCGGGACGTTGTAGCGCGTGAGAGACTTCTCGTTTATCGGGATGACGGGCGCGACGAGCAGCCTGAGGGGCAGGTCCGTCATGCTGTCGTAGGAGATCAATACTTCCGTGTGCTTCTCCTCATAGCCCGGGAGGATCGCCGTGAGCTGGTAAGGGTTCGGCGCCAGCCTGCCGAAGTAGGCGTCGCCGCTCTCGTCCGTCGAGGTGCGGGCGGCAATGGCTCCGGCAGTCCCGGCGGTCCCGGCCACGCCCCGGTCCTGATTCGAGAGCGTGAGAGTCACTCCGCTGAGGGGCTGATTGTTGGCGTCGACGACCCGGACGTGAAGTGATGAAGACGCGAGCTTGACGACGGGCGTGAGCACTTCGTCGGGCCGCGTGACGGTGACGGTCGCCCTTCCCTTTCGGAATCTCGCCGCCTCGGCCGTGATGCGATAGACGCCAACGGGGAGCGCGCGGAACTCGAACTTGCCGTCCGCCTGCGTGAGCGCGGACGAAGAGAATCCCTCGGACGAAATGGCGACCTTGGCTTCGGCAACGGGCGCGCCCCTGTCATCTTGAATCACCCCGTTGATGGTCGCCCCCTTCGGCGCGGGGTTTTCGGCCGGGGTCTGCGGCGCGCCCGGAACTCTCCCCTGTAGCCCGAAGCCTGCGGCCGTAAAAAAAACCAGCATCGCCAGGGCGGACAGAGCCATCAATGCGCGCCCGGGTGTCCGCCCCGGCGCGCGGGTCGCTCTAACCGAAATAAGCCTTGTGGGTATTCTTTCAGACACGATTTTAAAGATTCGCAGTGATCGATGAGGGATCGCCCTGAAGGGTGAGTATACACGCCCGGGAAGCGAAGAGTGAAGAGGCGCGGGGGGACGGTTTTCAGCCTTCAGGATTGAAAGGGTTAGATAATGCGACCCCCTTATAATTTCCGAGCGCGGGGGCCGATCGACGGCCGTCCTTTATAAGCGCGAAGGCCGGGAGCACCCACGACCTCGCGATGCGAAGTTCAAAACGCAAGCCGTCCGTCACCCCGCCTGCCGGTCGTCGCTTCGCTTGCGGGCCTGTTTTCGGGCATACATGGCGCTGTCGGCCTGGTCTATCGACTGCTCGATCTGGCTCATCGCGCTGAAGGAGGCGAGGCCGTAAGAGACCAGCAGCGGAACGGGCGTCGAAGACCCGGGCAGCCGCGTGAGCGCGAGCGCCGCGTTCAATTCGCGGATGCGGAGGCGCGCGTCCGCTTCGGCGATGTTGAGCAGGAGGATCAGAAATTCGTCGCCGCCCCATCGAAACAGCAAGTCGTCTGCGCGAATGACCGAGCGGATCGCTTTCGCCACTTCTCTTATCGCCGCATCGCCCGCCGTGTGGCCGAGCGAATCGTTTATCGGCTTGAGATTGTCTATGTCCACGACGACAACGCAGCCGGACGTGGCCGGAGCGGAGTTGTGCTTCCTTTCCAGCAGAGAGTAGAAGGCGTGCCGGTTCAAAGCTTCGGTCAGGGGGTCGATTCGAACGAGAACTTCGAGCCTGTCGCGCGCCTTGACCAGCTCGCGGTTGGTATTTTCGACCTCGCGGCTCACGTCTTCCATCACGACCATGATAGTCCCGAAGCCCAGGAGCATCTCCAGTATCAAATCGTAGATGGAGGTGTATTTCAGGTACGCCTCGAACTCGCGCGTGCCGGTAAGCGCGACGTAGCCGAAGATCAGGATATAGTGCAGGAAATCGAGCGCGAGCAGCACGAGCGCAAACGACATCACGCGCAATCCGGGGCTCCGCTTTCCCGGCCCGTCCGAGGGGCGGAGGCCGATGTAGGCCGCGGCGAACAACACCGCCAGTATCGCCGCGCGCGCGATGAAGAGAGTTTCGAAGCTTGGAGAGACGCGCGAAAGCAGCAGCGCCACCAGGAAGCCGGGAACGAGCAGGCGAAAGTGGCGGGGCGCGAGCAGAGCTCCGGTCGCGTAATTGCGGCAGCCGTAGACGAACATGAACCCGAAGACGTACTCTCCGAGCAGGTAGACCGGCTGAAGGAGGTCATGCAACAAAGGGAAGCGGAAAGATATGACGAGGGCCGAAAGAGCTATCGACAGGCAGCCCCACGCGACGGTCCAGTATTCGAGAAACCTGCGCTCGATCGACCTCGTGACGAAGAAAGAGAGTATCGTGACGAGAAATATCCCCGCGCATTGGATCGTAAGGCCGATGATCCTCTGTACTTCGCCTGTCTTCATCCGTCTCACCTGATGTTAAAAGCCTGAGTTTCTGAAACGGCGCGTGAGGCGATTCTATTTTGAAGGGTTCCCGGAATCTTCCGGAACCTTTACGCGGATGGGATTTATTGCCTTTCCCGGTAGAGCTTGAGGCAACGGCTTAACAGGGAGGGATCCTCTTCGATTCAGTGACGGCCGAAAGGGCATGATCTCAGACGTTCGGTAGGATACTCACGAGCCCGGATTCGTGTCAACACTTGTTTTTCGGCCGATCTCAATCGATGAAGGGCCGCGACTGGACTATGTAAAGCTGCCCGCGCAGGTAGAGCCATTCTATGTCCTGGTCGCGCCCTCCGAATACCTTCTCGATCCGTAACGCCGCGCGGGCGAGCCGCCTGATCATATCGTCGGTCAGCACGGCCCTCTGCGTTTCGATCTTCGATTCCTTCACCCCTCCGCGCTCGTCGAAGGTGAGCATCGTGTCCTCGCCCGAGCGCGTGAGCACCTGAAAAACGTTCGAGCGCGGGCGAAAGATGACCTGCTCCGGCACGCGGCGGCCTTCGACCACCCTGATGCCGAGCCCGCGCTTGGCGTTGATGTAGACGGCCGCGCGGTCCCTTCGATTGAAGGGGTCCGCCGTGATCGCCACGCCCGCGCTGTCGGCGTCGATGCCCTCCTGAACCAGGACCGCCGGGTAGACTCCGAAGTGGCTCATCCCGAAGCTCTCGCGCGCCTCGTAGGCTTCGTAGTTCCAGACGGAAGCCCAGACGGTCTTGATCGCTTCCATCAACTGCTCGTCGGTCCGCACGTTGGGCACGGTCGAATAGAGTCCCGCGCCGCTGAAATCGGGCAGGTCTTCCGCGTTGGTCGAGCTGCGCACGAAAAGGCCCTTGCCCGCGTACTCAGAGCGAACCTTAGAGAGCACCGCGCGCCTGAACTCTTCCTGGTGGCTGCCCATCTGAATCCAGCGGCGAATCTCCGCGAGCCGCTCCTTGCGATAGGCCGGGTCGTGAACGAAGCGGTCCTCTTCTACGGCGGAGCCGATGCGCTCCTCGAGATCGTTGCGGCGGATGAAGTCCTGATAATAGAAGAAAGGGACGGCGAAGCCCTGCGGCACGAGGACGCCCGCGAGCCGGGCGTGGACCATCTCGCCGAGGTTCGCGGATTTCGCTCCGAAGCGGCGCGCGTCCCGCGCCCTCTGGTCCTTGAGGTCCGTGAGGGCGCGATGGCTCAGGTCGGCGGGGGGCGTTACGAGGGCCGCCCGCTTGATCCACTGCCGCTGCCGCTCGCCCACTTCCTTCACGTCCGCCGGAACGAGCCGGTATTCGTTCTCCATCACCTCCAGGCGCACGTACTTGCCTTCGAGCTGTTTGAAGAGCTTGTCGGCGTTCCTGATGCAGGCATTCGGAATCGACCACGACCTGGCGAGCATGTTCACGTGAGAGAGTGGAGAGGCGGGCTCGGTCGTGATCATTCCCGATAGCGGAGTCACCTGCACGGGCGCCTCTTTGAATATCACGATCTGGTTTCGGTCTATTACCGTCTCAGGAGTCACGCGGTCGATGATGCGAAGCTGTCCTATCCCCGCGCCGAGATTGAGCGGCTGGTACTGCCGGTCGCGCGCGAGCTCGCTTGCCGAGAGCACGGGCAGCTCCGAGCCCGTAGCATCGGAGAGCGCGCGCGCGGCCCGGTCATGCGAGAGCGAATTGGGCTTGAAGAAGAGCGGCGCGTAAAAGCTCTGAGAGAGCGCCCGGCCGGCTTCGGCGAGCAGCCCCTTCGTGAGGCGGTCCCCTTCCCAGAATTCATAGGTGAATTTATCGGCCGATGTCTGGTACGCAATCGTGCCCAGAAGGAACCTGCGATCTGCCTTAAGATAGTTGTTCTCGTAGAAGGCCCGCCCGCGCTCGAGCGAGAGGTAGTTCGCGTTCACGAAGTCTTTGTGAAACTGGTAAGAGTTCGAATCGACATAGTAGACGCGGCCTCCGGCCTGCCGGTCTATGACGAACATCACGTGGGGAAGCGCGTAGAACCTGCCGCGATAATAGACGCGCGCAAGTGCGTCGAACTCGGCGCGCGCGCTTACGCGGCCCAGGAAATCCGGCCGCGCCCCGGGCTTCCGCGCGGCGCGCGCGCCTGCCGCCGGGCGCGGCCCCTGCCGCCTCGCCCCCTCCCCGGCCGGCCGGGGAAAGGAAAGCGCGACCGATTGCAGAACGCAAGACGCGATGAGCAGCAAGAGTCCCGATCTCTTCATTATTACGACGGCTCCCTATAATCGAACGGCCCGCTCAAATCGCCCCCGGCGGACTCCGGTAATTCTACCACGGCCGCCTCCCGGGCCGCTTTTGCGGTGAATATGCGCCCTCATGTCACTTTTTTTTCACTTCTGAGATATAAATTACTGGTTAAGCGTTTGAAGCGTTGAAATGAAAAGCGAGTGGGAGTATGATGGTGCCCGATTCCACAATCCAACCTTGTGGTTAATAATGCCATCCCGCCCGGGATGGCTCATGAGGCTCGAACGGCCAGGGACACCGTTCGAGCCTTGCATTCTTTATGGGAGCTTTAATGGGCGGAGTTTCGGTCGCGCGGCAATAGTAAAGCCACGTCGTATGCTACGTTCTATGCTACGTTTTATGCAACATGGCGACTGATTGACATTCAATGGGTGCGGTCATAGAATTCTCGCATTCATCACGGGCCGAGAGGCAATCGCTTGACCATCGAAGAGTTAAAGCAACGATACAGGGAGAAGCGCGAAGAGATCAGATCGCGGCTGGCCGAATTCGAGCAGGTAGGGCGCGAGGCCTCCGATGAACGGCTGTTCGAGGAGTTGACCTTCTGCATCTACACGGCGGGGGCGAGCGCCCGCATGGGGCTGCGGTCGGTTGAAAAGGTGCGCCCCGTATTGATGACCGGCTCGGCCGAAGAGATTCGGAGCGCGCTCTCCGGCGCGCACAGGTGGCCCGACGCGCGCGGCGCATACGTCTTCGACACGCGCGAGTACCTTCGCGAGCATTGCGGCCTGCGGATGCGGGAATTGCTTTCGAGCTTCGAGACGGCGGACGAGAGGCGGGATTTTTTCGCGGCCAATCGCGGAGTGCGCGGGCTGGGGTACAAGGAAGCGAGTCACTTCCTGCGCAACGTGGGCTTTCGCGGCTACGCGATCCTGGACAAACACGTCCTGGCGCGGCTGGTCGAGTTCGGCGTTCTCGAAACGGACAAGCCGCCCTCTAGCAGGAAGAAATACATCGAGCGGGAGGAGAAGCTGGGAGAGTTTGCCCGCTCCATTCGTATAGACTTCGACGAACTGGACCTGCTCTTGTGGTACACAAAGACCGGGGAGATATTGAAATGAAGGTCAAAAGTACGGGCCGCGTTTTCGTTTCGTCCGCCGGCATATCTAATGCCAGGGCGGACGGCCTCAACCTCGGAGTAAGGGGCCTGGCGGTATCCCTGGCCGCGCTCTCCATCATTATCATGGTCGCGAGCGCGGGTATCGGGCAGGCAGCCTCGGCGCGCGACACGGGCGCGGACACGGTCGCACAGGCTAAGGAGAATCCCGGCAGAAACAGCCTCTACAGCGACGGCAAGAAGGCTTTGCGGTCGGGCAACTACGAGAAGGCCGCCAAGCTTTTCCGCGAGATAATCTCGTCCGACAGCCTCGACCTTCAGGCCCACATCGGGCTCGCCTACGCGTATTTCAAAGATCAGAACTACCAGCTCTGCTTCAACCATTCGCAAGAGGCGATCAAGATAAACCCGAACAACGCGCGCGCCTACGCGCTCTCGGGGGTCGCGATGCTGCGCTCGGGCTTCATCGAAGAAGCCGTCCAGGCGCTGGTCCGGGCAAACAAGCTCGACCCGAAAGAGGCGCTGGCCTTCGGGGGCGCGGCGGAGATCGATTATTACGAAGGCCGGGCGAAAGAGGCGAGGTTGAAGGCCATACAGGCGTACAGCCTCGACCCGAGCGAGGCCGATTACCTGATGACGCTCGGCCGCGCGGCCTCACGCCTGGAGCTATTCACCGAAGCGGCCGATGCGTACGAGCGATTTCTCCAGGTAGCTCCGAGGACCGACAACGAGCGGCGCGACCGCATAAAAGGGCTGATACAGTTCTACAGGCAGCTCATCGGCGTAGACGTACACCAGCTGACCGGCCTGAGCTTTGCGGACGTGCCTTTCCTTCTGGGCGCCGACCGCAGGCCCTACATCCGCGTGCGAGTCAACGGGCGCGAGGCCACGTTCGTAATCGATACCGGCTCGGGCTTCACGGTGATCTCCAAAGACGCCGCGAAGCGATTCGGCGTCTCGCCGCTCGCGCGCGGCGGCACGTCTCAGGGCATCGGCGGCGACGGGACGTTCGATATAGTTTACGGGCTGATCAATTCGATTCAGCTCGGAGACGTGAAGGTGAAGTCGATTCCCTGTTTCATCCGCCCGCTTCACGGCACGGAAGACCACGTGGTCGAGGAGCGCGCCGACGGCTTCATCGGGCTGTCGGTGCTCGCGCATTTCCTGACCGAGCTCGATTACAAAGAGAAAGTGATGAGGCTCGACCGGAGGCCCGAAAAGGTCGCGCAGTACCAGCCGCCGCCCGACGGGACCGTCATCGCCTTCCGCACCACGCAAAACGGGCTGATCAGCATCGAGACGGAGCTCGACGGCAACCACCGCATCAACGCGATCCTGGATTCGGGCGCGAGCTCTTCGGTAGTCTCCGCGGCGGCGGTCGAGCGCCTCAACCTCCAGGGCAGCATCATCAGGGGGCAGACGGCCCGGGTCGTCGGGGCCGCGGGCGTCACGGACAACGTGGAGATGCTCTACATACGCAACTGCCGCGTGGCCGACATACAGCAGAACAACATGCGAGCCCTCATACTCGACTTCGACGCGATCAACGAGACGTCGGGCTTCGAGCAGAGCGGCATACTGGGAGGCGACTTCCTCCGCAACTTCCGCGTGACAATCGACTTTACGCGCGGCCAGGTGATTTTCACGCCCCACTCGGCCGCGATCATCAAGCAGTAGCGGGCGGCGCCTCTTCCGCGCGCGGTGAAGACCCGAGACCGGGAGCCTTCCGGGCTTTCCGTCTCGGGTCTCTTTAACGGCGCGCCCGCCCGCCTCCCGCCGTCGATTAACGACTGCCCACCTTATTATCGTCTGTGGTAGAGTTACAACTGCGGCGCTTATGAAGAAGAGCCTGTACCTGGAAACATCGGTTATCGGCGCTTACCTGGATAACGGCGAGCCGTTTCGGCGCGACCTCACCATACGGTGGTGGGAGCACGAGCTTGCCGATTACGCGCCCTATACCTCATCTCTGGTCGTGCGCGAGCTGGAGCGCATGGATGAGCCGCGCCGCTCCGCTTATCTGAAGCTCATCCGCGATGTGCCGCAGTTCGAGATAAGCGAAGAAGCGGCCATACTGGCGGATGGCTACGTATCGCGCGGCATATTTCATCGCAAGTATCTAAACAACGCTCTGCACGTGGCCCTGGCTTCCGTCAACAAGGCCGACCTGCTCGTCACCTGGGACTTCGGGTATATCGCGAATGTTCACAGGCAGGCGCGCATACAGCTCTTCAACACGATGGCGGGATTTTTCGTGCCCATGATCGTGACGCCGGAGTTTTTGATCAACGCGGATTTTTAAGACGGTGAAGCATGTACCGTAAACCGAGATTCCTGGAAGAACTGCACGCGATCCGCGAAGAGATGTCGCGCGAGTGCGATTACGACATAGACCTCCTGGCGGAGCTGGTGAGATCGGGCCAGAGGCCTCGATACGGCCCGGCTCGAAACATTCGCGGCGCTCGCTCGCGCCCACCCGCGCTCGACGCCGAATCCGAAGCGAAGAGCGATGAGTGACGACGAAGCTTTGAAGCGCTCATCGCCGAAGACAGGAAAACTATGATGATTAAGAAACTGTGCCCGCTGTCTCTCCTTCTCCTGCTCTCTTTCGCGGCGTCGGGCCGCGCGGAGACGAGGCCGGGGACTTCGCCCGTGGACTTGCCGCAGGGCAAGATGATGGTGCTCGACATAACGGAGATCGCCGAGCGGATCAACGACGTGGTGGTCAACGTCCGCTCGTCGTCCCAGCTCGGCGAAAACCTCGGCAGCGGATTCATCATCGACAAGAAGGGGATCATCGTAACCAACTTTCATCTGATCTCGAACTCTGAGCGGCGCGGCGCGGGCGTAGCCGACGCGACACCCGAATCGAAGCTCGCCGAGCGCGTGTGGGTGACGCTCAACGACGGGCGCCAGTTCCAGGCTTCCGTGAAAGGCTACGACGAGGCCACCGACATCGCCGTGCTCGAGATCGTCCCGACGGGCAAGCCCCTTCCGGTCGCCGAGCTCGGCGACAGCGACTCTCTCCGCGTGGGCGAATGGGTCGTCGCCGTAGGTAACCCCCTCGGGCTCGATCACACCGTCACCGTCGGGATAGTGAGCGCGAAGGGGCGCTCGGCCTTCGGAGGCCAGTTCGACGATTACCTTCAGACTGACGCGGCGATCAACCCTGGCAATTCCGGGGGGCCGCTCGTCAACACGCAGGGCAAGATCGTCGGCATCAACACGCTCGTGCTGGAGCGGACGCAGGGCCTGAGCTTCTCGATCCCCGTCAACACGCTCAAGTCGATCCTCCCCCAGCTGCTCGAACGCGGCAGGGTGGTGCGCGGATACCTCGGCATCGACACGCGAGACCTGACTCCCGACCTGCGCGGACAGCTCAAGATGCCTCCCGACTCGAAGGGAGTCATCGTCCTGCGCGCCGAGCGGGGCACTCCCGGCGCACGCGCGGGCCTGAGAAAAGACGACGTTATCACGACCGTTGACAAAGAGACGGTCAACTCCTATGTTCAGTTCAACAGGCTCATCGCCGGCAAGACTCCCGGAGCGAAAGTCGCCATCCAGATACTCCGCGACGGCCGCGAGTACAGCCTCAACGCGGAAGTCGGCCAGGAGACGAAAAAATAACGGGCGAAAGGCAAGCCGTCCCGGAAAAGAAAGCAGTGAGCGGCAATCATTCCTCCAATACCGACTTCTTCAGCGGCGCTGTCATGGCAGAGCTGTTCGATGCCATCGGCTTTCAGGTCGCGGACGAAGCCTCTTACAACCTGCTCGTCGAGCGCGCCGAGCTGAGCGGGGAGCGCAGCTTCGTGCACCGCAGAGACGCCACCCTCCACGGCAGGTGCTGGCGGCTGGGCGCGGGGCTTGAGGTCTGGTCGATCCTCTACGAGAACAGGGTCGGCCTCTACTACGCCGATTGCCGCCCCGCTTTTCGCAGCCGGTATGTCCACCTCATCCAGCCCTGGGAGCTGATCGAGTACGATGAAGACGGCGAGGCGATCATACACGGGGGCATCCCCGGCGGCGGCAAGATCGTCTTCGAGCTTCAGAACCTGACGGAGATCAGGCCGAACGCGTTCCGGGAGATGCACCTGCACGTCGCGCTCGCGGGGCTCGCCTACACGGCCCAGGCGCACCCGCCGCCCGGCGAGGGCCAGCTTCCGAAGCCCCGGTTCGAGCTGGCGGAGAGGCTGCCCGAGTTTGCCGATGACGCCTGCGAAAACGATTACGTGATCGCGGGCCGCGTGCTCGCGTGGCGCGAGATCACGAACCCGGAGACGAGCCTGAGCCTCGTGTGGATCTACGTCGACGCGGGGGAGATGCGCCTCGAGATCCTGATAAATCGCCGCGCGCTCCGGGGGTCTCTCCTGATCGGAGCGTGGGTCACGGCCAATATCTGGCTACAGGGCCACGTGCTTCAGGATTCGGAGATCTCCGCCCGCTATGAGGGCGTGGACTGGGAGTACGAGCCGAGCGATTTCTGGACCAGACTGCGCCGGGGCAATTGAGCGCGAACGAATCGAGCGAGAGTGCCTTTCAGGTCCCTTCGCGAGCCTCGCGAGGACCGGCCTATTTCACACCCACGGACAAGACCTGATTCCTATGGTTCGCAAAGGACTGACCATTCTGATTCTGATGACCCTGTTGAGCGCGGCGGGGACTTTCGGAGCGTGGTACTACTGGACGCACAGGTACGACGACCTGATAGTCAAGACCGCGGGAAAGTATGGGCTCGACCCGGCGCTCGTCAAGTCGATCATATACGAGGAGTCTTTCTTCAACCCGCGCGCCCGGAGCTCGCAGAACGCGGTCGGGCTGATGCAGGTCACGCCCATAGCCATGCAGGAGTGGCTCGAACAGACGCGCGTCCGGTCGCTTTCGGAAGCGCTCGGCAGCATCTCGGGCTACAAGCCGGGTGGGCCGGAGCCCGCTTTCGAAGAAGCCTTCATCGATCCGGCCGTGAGCCTGAACGTCGGCTGCTGGTACCTCCAGAGAATGCTCAACCGCTACCGCGACGAGCCGGACCCTATAGCCGTCGCGCTCGCCGCCTACAACGCCGGGCCGGCGAACGTCGAGCGATGGGCGTCGAATGCCGAGCGCTCCGGCATGTCGCGCGAAGAGTTCATCGCGCGCATAGAGTTTCCGGTCACGCGCACCTACGTGCAGAAGATCATCGCCCGCTACCAGTACTACAAGAAGGACCGCGACCTGAGATAGAGGTCAAAGGCCCCGGGCCTGTAGGCGAAAGCCGCTGTCAGTGAAGGCCGCCGTCCCTCGATCATTCGAAACCCGCTTTAAAGAATCCCCTCTGCTCAGCAGGGGAGCCGGGCATCATCCCCGCCCCCGGGGCAGTCATAGTGAATGAAGGCAGCCAGGCGCAATAGCCACTTTGACTGAAATATATTTCGGGGCCGGTCGCGCCCCGGGACCCTCCCGTTTTAATCTCTTCAAACCCAGTATTTACGACTCCCCGGCGCCCGGCCCCGACGCGGCACGCGCATTGATAACTGTTTCGTGATCTCCGCGACGGGGACAGCCTCCAATCACGCGCGGCAATCAGGCTCTACATCCAAAGTGAGGGAAACGTGCGGCAACGATCCGACCTCCCGGAAAAGATATTCATGAGAGCGGTCTCTCTGGCGGGCGTGCTGGCGCTCGGGTACTCGATTTACCACCTGTACCGCGAGCCGGTCCGGCCGGACTGGATGATGCTCCTCATCCTGCTCGTGCTCCTGTCGTCGCGCATCGACGTGCGGCTTCCGGGCGCGGGCGGCAAGATGACGCTCACGGACACGTTCATCTACATCGGCGTGCTGATCCTCAACCCCTGGGCCGCCGCGGTGATCGGCTCGATCAACGGGCTCGCCACCTGCCTGCGAAACGTGCGGCACGTGCTGACGGTCGGCATCAACATGGCCTCGATGAACCTTGCGGTCCTCGGCGCGTCGCTCCTGACTCAGAGCATGTTCGGCCCGCTCGACCGGCTCGTCTACAATGAAGGCCGCCTGGACGAGTACATCATCACGCTCGGGGTGCTCGCCCTCTTCATCTACCTGATCAATACGGGAATAATAGCGGCGGCGCTCGCTCTGCAACGCCATCAGAACTTCTTCAGGCTCTGGGTCGATAATTACCTCTGGACCTCCGTCGCGTTCTTCTATGGAATGACGGCCGCGGGCGTGATCTGCAAAGCGATCACTTTCTTCGGGTTCTACTCGCTCTTCATCTCGGTTCCGATACTGCTGTTCACCTACGTCACGTACCACACGTATTTGAAGAAGGTCGAAGCGTCGAACAGGCACATTGAAAAGCTGACCCGCCTGCACCTGGCCACCATCGAATCTCTCACGATGGCGATAGACGCCAAGGACGAGATGACGCGCGGGCACATACAGCGCGTGCGCGTGCTGGCCGAAGGGCTCGGGCGGGCCGTGGGCTACCCCGAAGAGCAGATGGAAGGGCTCAAGGCCGGAGCGCTGCTGCACGACATAGGCAAGCTCGCGGTGCCCGAGCACATACTGAACAAGCGGGGCAAGCTCAGCTCCGCCGAGTACGCCAAGATCATGGTTCACCCGGTCGTCGGCGCCGACATTCTGAGCAACGTCGAGTTCCCTTACGAAGTGGTCCCGATAGTCAAGCACCACCACGAGAAGTACGACGGGACGGGTTATCCGACCGGGCTCCAGGGCGAAGACATTCCCCTGGGCGCGCGAATCCTGACCGTCGTCGATTGCTACGACGCGCTCACGACGAACCGGCCGTACCGCCCCCATTACTCGCGCGAGCAGGCGCTAGAGCTTATGCGCCGGGAAGCGGGCCGAACGTTCGACCCGTCGGTGCTCGGGAAGTTCCTCCAGATAGTCAACTCTCTCGAAGACAGGCTCCCGGTCGCCATTCGCGCCGTCTCGCTTCAGGAGATGGAGCAGGCGCACACGGGCCAGATACTGGAGCAGGGAGCGGAAGCGGCTTTGAAGACGCGAAGCGAGAAAGCCTTGAGGGACATTGCCGCGGCGCAAAGAGAGGTGCTCTCGCTTTACGAGATATCGCAGACGCTCGGCGCGACCTTGAAGCTG
>DATLMR010000206.1:0-7192 GCA_035537555.1 Blastocatellia bacterium | reverse complement strand
TTCTTTTCGTGCACATTCGCGCTGATAATCAGTTCTTTCGTCATCAATTCTCCTAATCTGGTTCGCGCCGGCAGGCTGAAAAGGAAGGCAAGCCGATCGTCGGCAGTCCGAAGAGGGCCGGACCTTATCTCGCAGGTTATTAAGAGCGGGAATACGCCTGGATCGACCAGGCTCTAGGCTTTAATAAATGGCTAAGCGTGAATCGCGAAGGCCAGGCTCGATCACCTCGTGCCGCGCGACGACGCTCTGCGCAAAAATCAAGAAACTGTTGACCCACTCCGCCAGGCTGCGATTTGTCTCCTTGAATCGAAAAGCGGCGATGTTTAAAGCCGCTCCGTTCAGAGGCAAAGGTCAGCGCTTACCCTTGTGCTTGATAGCACGAACCGTTCAAAAATAGCTACAAGCTACCATTCAATTTAAACCACCGGACCGCCCTTCGACCTTCGAGAGTCGATCTCCGGCGTCCGGTCGCTGATAAATACCGCTACCCGGCGCGGCCGCAGCTACATCGTATGCCCGCCGAGGGAAACGGCGACGCCATCTCGTCCGAGATTCAGCGCGCCGCTCAGCAAACCGTCAGAATACAAACGGAGACGCCGCACCCTGGAGCTGAGCGCAAGCATCTCTTCATCAACCAGGTCATAGACCGAAGCTATGACTTCCATCGGCTTAACCCCTCCGTTAGCCGAAATCTCCGTCACTATCCGGAGGCTGTTCAGCTCCAAATCGATCTCCAGCCCGAGCGTGTAGCGGCGCACATCAACCCTCTGCCGCTTGCCCGTGCGCGCGCGCTCGACGAAGCAATCCTCTTTCGCAAGGAACTCATCTATCAATCGCCCATGGATCTCGAAATCATCGAGGCCTTGAAGATCGGGGCGGCTCGCGCGGGTTCTTGCAAGCACGACCGGCATCTCCGGGATGCCAAGCGCGAAGCCGTATTCGGCCCGATTCACTTCCTTGATCAGGACCGGGGCGTTAGCCGGCAATCGCTCGATGGACTTGAAGCGGAGGCCCTCGGGCAGCACGCTATTGATGCGGTCGAGGAAGTCCCGCTCGTCGAGCTCGCCGGTAGTGTCGAAGTCGATAAGCTCGTTGTCCCCGGCCGTTCCCACTCCGAGCGCCGGGCCGTACTGTATGAGAGGCATCGGGTGATACCCGTGGCTATAGCCGAGAACGAGCTTCGCGCGCCGGAAAGCGCGCGGCAGGGCGCGCGTGAGGTCGAGGTGCGAAAGGTATTTCACCTCGTCGCCCTTGGCAAAAATGGCGCGGTATCTGAAGAATGCGGCCTTCGGCTCTTGCCCGGCTGCGGGCTTCGTCGCGGGCTCATCCTGCGACGGCTCGACTGACCGGGACAGCTGCACCAGAGGCCGTTTTACGAGCTGGTCTTTGACCCGTGCGACGCGCTCTTCATACGTCCGCACTTCGACGTGCATATCGTAGGCTTTCTTGAGGTGCGCGCGCGATAGTGACAGGTCGCACTCAAGGCCGCAGTTGTAACAGAGGAGAGGTTGAGAAGCCACGCGCTCGAAATCGTCGTGCGAAGGGGCGATCGCAGTCGGGCGGCCGTCGATGATCTTCACGGGCAGCTCGCACGGCGGGGAGATCTTCGCCTTCACGCCTTTGATGTACTCGCGCGCGTTGAACTCGCGCTTGACCAGCGTATCGATGTGGTCCCACGGGAGCTGGATGAGCGGCGCGCCGGGCTTATCGAACTCCCTTACGGGGAATTCCTGAAGGTATGGGTTTATGTCGATGCCTTCGAGTCTGAAGGCCTCCATCCAGGTCTCGAAACTGAACTGCTCATTCCACCCGTCGAACCTTGCGCCCATCCGCCAGGCCCGCTCGATGACGCGGCAGAGATTACGGTCCCCGCGCGAGATGACGCCTTCGAGGACCGAGGTCTCCGCGTGGTGGACCTTCACTTCGATCCTGTAGCGGCGGCCCATCTCCTTGAGTATTTTCTGCTTCTGCTTGATCGACTCTATATCTTCCTGTTTGCACCACTGGAACGGGGTATGCGGCTTGGGAACGAAGTACGAGGCGGAGCAGGTAGCCTTGACATTCTTATTGAACCTGGCCCTCCCGAGCTCGCGCACCTTCCTGCCCAGCTCGGCTATCCCCGCGACATCCTCATCGGTTTCGGTCGGGAGGCCGATCATAAAGTACATCTTGATCGAGGACCAGCCTTCGGAGAAGGCGACCGAGCAGGAGTTGATCACGTCCTCCTCGGTGATGTTCTTGTTGATCACGTCGCGCATGCGCTGAGTGCCCGCCTCCGGCGCGATGGTGAAGCCGGTCTTTCGCACGCGGGCGATCTCGCGGGCGAGAGACTCCTTGACGCCGGAAGCGCGAAGCGACGAGACGGAAAAGCTGACATTGCGCCGCTCGAGCTCCGAGCCAAGCTCTTTTACGAGGGGCTCAAGGCACGTGTAGTCGGCGGTCGAAAGCGAGGTAAGGCTCGTCTCGTCGTAGCCGCCCTTCTCTATGCCGTCGATGATCGTCTTGACGATGGACCTGGGGTCGCGTTCGCGAACGGGCCTGTAGATGGTCCCGGCCTGGCAGAAGCGGCAGCCGTCGACGCACCC
This sequence comes from Blastocatellia bacterium, assembly GCA_035537555.1. Lineage (GTDB taxonomy): Bacteria > Acidobacteriota > Blastocatellia > UBA7656 > UBA7656 > DATLMR01. Next base: position 4,607 of record DATLMR010000206.1, on the reverse strand, counting down.
GCGCGCGATCTCGATTGCGACCCGGTCATGGACGGCTTCGATGGCCGGGACCGGCGAGTCGGACGGAAAGGGATATTGATTTATATCCTCGACCACTCTCCGGCGCACGGGAAAAGGGATTGCCGGATCCTCGGGCTTATCGACGATCAGCAGGCCGTGATGGGGGCTGACCCTGGTCGGGTAGAGAGAGGGCACATACATGCCCTCGATCCCCGCGATCTCTTTGAGCACCTCCAGCCGGGTCACGTCGTCGCCCAGGGCCTTCAGCTCCATATAACGCGACACCAGTTGCGGGAAGGCTTCCTCGCCGTCGCCCACGACGATGACGTCGATAAAGTCGGCGACCGGCTCGGACGAGTAGATGGTCGGGCCTCCCGCGATGACGAGCGGGTCGTCGAGCGAGCGCTCCCGGGTGTGCAGAGGTATACGGCCGAGGTCGAGCATGGTCAGCATGTTCGTGTAAGTCAGCTCGTATTGAAGCGAGAAGCCTACGATGTCGAACTCCGACAGAGGGGTGTAGCTCTCGAGGGAGAGGAGAGGAATGTCGTGTTTCCTCAGCTTCGCTTCCATGTCGGGCCAGGGAGCATACACGCGCTCGGCGGCCCAGCCGTCCCTTTTATTGAGCAGGCTGTAGAGGATCTTCAGCCCGAGATGGCTCATGCCGATTTCGTAGGTATCGGGAAAACAGAGGGCGATGCGGGTGTCGACCTTCGACTCATCCTTGTGAATCGCATTCCATTCTCCCCCGACATATCGCGCGGGCTTCTCGACCGTCGGAAGGATCGAATCCAATGCTGCGCGGTATTCCATCTCATTCATAGAGTAATCTTAAACCGTAACCTTCCGATTAGTCGAAGGGATCGCGACGGGCGGCTCTCGGGCTGCATCAATTGACGAACCTTCTCATTCGCACGCTCAGGGCGAGCCCGACACCCATGAAGACCGACATGACGGCCGTCCCTCCGTAACTCATGAGCGGGAGAGGGATGCCCATGACCGGCATCAACCCTATTACCATACCTAAATTGCAGACTATATGAAACAAGATGAGAGCGACGAACGCCATAATCATGAGCGCTCCGGGTCTGTCGCGGGACCCGCGAGCTATCGAAGCCATGCGCCAGATGAGCAGAAGGTAGAGCGCGAGCATCAAGAGCACTCCGACGAGGCCCGTCTCTTCGCCCACGACCGCGCCGATGAAATCGGAGTAGGCGTAGGGCAAAAATCCGAGCTTGCCCTGCGTGCCGCCGCCTATGCCCTTGCCCACCACGCCGCCTGAGCCGACGGCGATCATCGATTGAATGGTCTGGTACCCGTACCCGCGAGGATCGGCTTCTTCGGGGTTCAAAACGGCCCTGATTCTCTCCTGCTGATAGCCCTTCAGGTGCGGATATACCGCGACCACGCCTCCGACGACGGCGACGAGGCCGACGATCAGAAGGACCTTCCTGATCCCTCCCAGAAAATAGAAGGCCCCGAGTATCGCTCCGAACGTCAGCATGGTCCCGGTATCGTGCTGTGCCGCGATGAGCAGGATGGGCGGCAGGGTGATGCCGAACATTATGGCCATGTCCTTGAGGGAGAGCGTGCCGGGGCGAGGGTGCGCCATGAATCTGGAGAGCATCAATATCGTCGCCACCTTGGCGAATTCGCTCGGCTGAAAGCTGAAGCCGCCGACGCGAAGCCACGCCTTGTTCCCGTTAATCTCGAATCCGAAGAACAGGACCATGATCAGCAGGAAGATCACCGCCGCATAAAAAAACGGGGAGATGGTCATGATGATCTTGTGATAGTCGGTAAACATTATGACCGCGGCCAGGACCAGCCCGATGCAGAGGGAGGTGATCTGCCTCTTGATGAAATCGGCGGGCGCGGGCGCGGTGCTGAAAATGCCCAGGCAGCCGAATATCGTAAGAGCCACCGGCGCAAGAACGAGCAGCCAGTCTACGTCTCTTAAAGTTCTCTGATTGAGTTCGACCATCTTTGAATACTGGCACGGCTGACGGCTTGAAGGCGGCGAGCCGGAGTTTGCTGACACCCAGATCTTAGCACGTCGATTGACGCGCCCAAAAGCGCGGGCCGCGAAGACGGCCCGGTTTTCACCGGTGAACCACTACGGGGGTGCCTCCCGGGAGGGGCGTTTTATTGACGCCATTCGCGTGCGCCTGAGACCTGACGGGCTCGGCCCTGGCGACAAGCTCAGGCAAGACGGGGCGGCCCAGCTTCTTCGAGAAGTAGGCCGCGTGAATCATCTTGGCTTTAGGAGCGGAGGCCCTGCCGCCGAACCCTCCGTTCTCGGTCAAGACCACGACGGCGAGCTCGGGCTTCTCCTGCGTATGAAGCGGCGCGTAGCTGATGAACCAGGCGTGGTCCCTGTGCTCTTTGCCCCCCCGGGCTTTCTCCATCGCGATAACCTGGGCGGTCCCGGTCTTGCCGCCGACGTTCAGCTCGCGCGGGAACCCGACGCCCCCGGCCGTGCCGCCCTCGTTGACGACGCCCCACGCGCCGTAGGCGACGATGTCGATCGTCGCCTGCGACAGTTTCAATTCTCTGGGATGGCCCTCGTAGTACTTGACCGGAGCGAGCGGCGTCGCCTTGGCTTCCTTGAAGAGGTGGGGGGTGTAGTATTCGCCTCCGACCATTATGCCGTTCGTGGCGTAGAGCAATTGCATGGGCGAGATGGCTACCGAGCCCTGGCCGATCGATGCGAGCACGGTGTCGAAATCCTTCCACTCCGGGTCGCGCGGGTTGAACCTCGCCTTCAATTTTTTGTCCGGGATCCAGCCCGGAGATTCCGACGGAAGGTCGATGCCTATCTTCTGCCCGGTGCCGAACCTGACCATCCAGTCGTGGATCATATCGATGCCCATCTTCAACGCGAGGCGGTAGTAATAGCCGTCGCACGATTTCACGATCGCGGTATGGATATCGGGCGAGCCGTGATTTCCCATGCAGCGAACGAAGCGGTTTCCCATGCTGATGCCGCCGCCGCAGGTCAGCCTCGAATCCTTGGCCGTTATGACCCCCTCTTCCAAAGCGGCCGTCGTCATGAGCAGCTTCCAGGTGGAGCCCGTGGGGTAGATGCCCTGGACGGCTTTGTTATAAAGGGGGTTGGTCTTATCGCTCATGATCGCGCGCAGCTCGGCGCGATTGTCCGAGGAGATGACGTTGGCGGCGAAGACATTCGGATCGAAGGCGGGCCGCGACACCATGGCGAGTATCTCCCCATTCTGAGGATTCATCGCGACGGCCGCGCCCGTGTCGCCGGTCTTGTCGAACTCCAGTTCGGCCACCTTCTGCACGTCGAGATCGAGCGTCGTGTAAATGTCCTGCCCTTTGATCGGCTCGACCTTTTGAAGCTCGCGGATCGGGCGACCGCGGCTGTCGACTATGAGGCGGCGCATTCCTTCCTTTCCGCGAAGGATCTTGTCGTAGATGGCCTCGATGCCGCCTTTTCCTATTATGTCTCCGGACTTATAGTCGGCGAACTTCGGATTTTCGAGCTGCTTCGAGCTGACCTCGCCGATGTAGCCGAGGACGTGGGCCGCGAGCTTGAGGTTAGGGTAGATTCGCTGCGGCTGAAATTCGATCTGGATCTCGGGGTTTTCATATTCGTGGGCGGCGACCCAGGCGCGGTCTCCCGCCGAGGCGTTCTGCTTCACGAGTACAGGCTGAGACTTCGGCCTCTTCGAATCGTTGAGCTCCGCTACCAGCTGGTCGCGGTCTACGCCGAGGTTTTCGACGAGCGCGCGGGTCGTCTCTTCCCGGTCGGTCATGTCGAGAGGATAGATAACTATGTTGCACGCCGGCGTGCTGTCGGCCAGGAGCTTCCCGTTACGGTCGTAGATATTGCCCCGCGGCGCGGGGATCGGGATCTCGCGGATGCGGTTATTCTCGGCCCGCGCCTGAAAATCGTCGTGCCGCGCCACCTGCAAGATATAAAAGCGAATGCCGATGACGACGAAGAGGGCGAGCACCAGGTACTGAAGCACGAAGAGTCTCGTCTCGAAATCGTAGGATCCCTCTTTAGGGTTCTTTTTACTCATAGAACCTCCGCCTGATAGCCATTCGCCGAGTCTCTGCCTGCTCAGAAAATACTCGATCGAGCGCTACGAAAAGGAACACGGATGTGGCCGTGTCAGCCAGAACCTTCCAGCCGACGGTCTTGCCGAATCCTGCCCAGTTGCTGACATAGGGCAACGTCTGATTCAACACCTGGTCCTGCTCGAGCATCTGGTAAAGCCCGACAAAGAGCACCGTATTCACCGCCGAGGCGACCGCCACGACCGCGAGACGGGCAAGCGGGTTCTCCAGGGGGAACTTTATGCTCACCACAGCTATCAAATAGCCGATCAGAATCTTCGTGAACCCGCTGACGCCCAGTATACCGCCGCTCACCGCGTCGCCCCCGTTCCCGGAGAAGAGGCCCACTAGGATGGCGAGCCTCGGAGAACGCTGCAGGCTGAAGTAGACCGTCACCAGTAGGGGCAGGTCGATGTACCGAAAAAACTTCAGATAATTCGAGAGCAACAGTTGTAGCAAGAGCGCGAAGACGATGGTGAGGGCAATTTTTAAGATCCGCACTCTTCCGGCTACCTCTGTTGGCT
>DATLMR010000205.1:0-15067 GCA_035537555.1 Blastocatellia bacterium | reverse complement strand
AGCCTTCGGGCTGCAACGCAAATGCCGTTCTCCGTATCTGCCCCGGGGAGCGCCGCTGGCGCGACCGGCCCGCAATTCCGTCTCAGCATTGAGCTAAATTTGGAGCGCCCACTCCAGCCGGAGATCGATCGGTCAGGTTGTGGAACGCTGATTGTGTTAGGCTAGAGATGGAGCATCGATGCTGAACATAGGGGTAATTCTAAATTCAAAGGCGGGCTCGGAGATAGACCCGGGCGTCGGCGAGACGTTGGCGGAGGCTTTTGCGCGGCACGGCGCGCGGGCGGAGGTCCGCTTCGTCGAGGGCGCGCGGATTCGCGAGACCGCGCGCGAAATGCGCGACGCGGGCATCGAGGTCATAGTAGCGGGCGGAGGCGACGGCACCGTGAGCGCGGTCGCCTCCCAGCTCGTGGGATACGACACGCGGTTCGGAGTGCTGCCGTTCGGAACTCTCAATCACTTCGCGCGCGATCTCGGATTGCCTCTGGAGCTGGACCTGGCGATCGAGACCATCTGTTCGGGCGACTCGAGACAGGTGGACGTGGGAATGGTCAACGAGCTCACGTTCATCAACAATTCGAGCCTCGGCCTCTACCCGGACCAGGTGCGGGCGCGCGAGAAGTGGCGGCCGAGAGTGGGCAAGTGGCCCGCCCTCATCATCGCATCACTGATCGTGCTGGCCAGATTCCCCTTCCTGCGAATCACGGCGGACTTCGACGGCAAGCGCATCAAGCGGCGCTGCACCCTTATCGTGATCGGCAATAACGAATACAAGCTCGAGCCGAGAGATTTCATTCAGAGAGAGCGGCTCGACGGCGGACAACTGGGAGTCTATTTCCTTAAAGACGAAGGGCGCGCGGGATTGATCCGCCTCGCGCTCCACAGCCTCGTCTACAGGCTGGACGAGGCCTCGAATTTTGAAAGCCACAGCGCGCGCGAGATCTTCTTGAAGACGCGCCGCCGGAGCATAAGGGTCGCGCTCGACGGCGAGGTGTACAAGCTCAAGACTCCCCTGCGCTACAGGTCTGTTCCCGGGGGCCTCAGCGTCATGGTCCCGAAGCCCGCGCCGGTCGCGCAAGAGACCCTGGCAGTCGTGGAGGGATGATGCAGAAGACGATCCTCCATTTTTCCGACATACACTTCGGCGGAGCGCACGCGCCGGACAGGGCCGATGAGTTACTGGCCGAAATAGAGCGCCTGCGCCCGAACGTCGTGGCCGTCTCGGGCGATCTCACGCAGCGGGCCAGGTCGGAGCAGTTCAAGCGGGCGCGCGCGTTCCTCGACCACATCCGCGCTCCCTTGATCGTGGTTCCCGGCAATCACGATGTCCCTTTATGGAGCGTCGCCGACCGATTCTTCAGGCCGCTCAAAAAATACCGGTCCCTGATTACGCCGGACCTGAACCCGATCTATGTGGATGAAGGGCTGGCCGTCATGGGCCTCAACACCGCGCGCAGCTTCACGATCAAAGGCGGAGAGATAGGCGGTAGAGCCCTCGACGCGGTGAAGAAGCAGATGGGCCGGTTACCCGCGCACGTTTGCAAGGTGATCGTGGCTCATCACCCTCTCGCGTCGCCTCCCGGGCAGGAACGGGAGAAGGGCGTCGGCGGCGGCGCGAACGCGCTCAGAATATTCGAGGAGTGCGGCATCGAAATAGTTCTGACCGGCCACACCCATCAATCTCATACCGAAAGCTCCCGAGACATCTACCCGGACCGCGAGCGGCACATCTTGCTCGTGCAGGCGGGCACCGTGGCCTCTCTGCGCGGGAGAGGCCACGAGCGCCTGAAGAATTCATTCAACTGGATCGATGTCTCGGACCTTCAGATAAGAGTGACGCCCTACACCTACTCGGATCACGCCGGCCGCTTCGTCCCTTCCGCCATTCATGTCGCCTCCCGCCAGCAGGCTCAGCCGCAGTAATTGAAAGTCCGGTAATTGGAAATCCGGTAATCAGGAATCCGTTGATCTGAGATCTTGAGCCTGCGAAGCCGACGGTCACGCGGGCCGGCGCTTCGCCTCTACCTCTCATCAATCGATACAGTAGAACGGGTAAAATGTAGTGATTAGGTACGGGCCAAAGAACAGCGGGAAGGTCTTATACTGATTTAGCGGGCAAGAAAGGCCTCTTTGCCGGGCGAGCGGGTCCGCGCCGGGTGGCACGTACGTTGCAGTTATCAGCTTGTAGGAAGACGATAGAGTTCGGCGCCGGGCAGCATGTTTAAGCAAGGCGCGCGCAGGGGGCATAAGAAAAATATCGGAGGGATAGAAGATGCTTTGGACAATATTTGTGGTGCTTCTCGTGCTTTGGTTGCTTGGCTTCATCGGCGGTATCGGTGGAGGCCTTGTTCACCTGTTACTGGTCATCGCGGCCGTCATACTGATACTGAATCTGCTCGGTGGCCGCAGGACGGTGGTTTAACCGGAACACGTCAGAATCCGAGTCTAATCGAAAGAGCCGACGCGCAGGCACGCACGAGCGATGCAGCCGCGCCGGCTCTTTTTCTCGTTCCGTTTCCGCCCGCCTCAAGCCTCGTTCGCTCGCTCGCATTCCCGTCCGCGCCCTCTCATACGATTTCACACGAGCAATTATAAAGTTGCAACCGGAGCGCTTTACCCGGCGTTAAACCTGACGGTTTGACAGTTCGGAGGACGGGTGTTAGGTTCGAATTTACGGACACAAGTCGCCTTCGAATCCAGGCAGAGAGTGTGAAGGAGGAATGTCGTATGTATCGGGTTTCGGGCATGAAGCTGGTAGCACTTGCGCTCTTCTCGGCGCTGCTGGCGGGTATCATAGTCGCCTGCGCCCAACGCGTTATAGATCCCAATAGCATAAGCATTGAGCGCCCTGTGATCGCCGACCCAACGGTCGCCACCGACGAGCAGAACAATATAGAGATTTATAGAACCGTGAGTCCGGGCGTCGTCAACATAACCAGCCGGGGTTATGTCAGCGACTGGCTGGGCGTGCATCCTTCGGAAGGCACGGGCTCCGGCTCGATCATCGACGATCAGGGGAACATCCTGACCAATTTTCACGTCGTTCGCGGCGCGTCGGAACTCGAAGTACAGATCGAAGATGATAAGTACCCCGCGCGCCTGATCGGCTCCGACCCAAACAACGACCTTGCCGTCATCAGGGTGAAGGCGCCGCGCGAGCGCCTGACCCCCGTCAAGCTCGGCTCGTCGAACGGCCTTCTGGTCGGGCAGAAAGTGCTCGCGATAGGAAACCCCTTCGGGTTGCAGAGGACTCTGACTACGGGAGTCATCAGCGGGCTCGAACGCCCGTTGCGCGATCAGAGGTCCGGTCGCACCATCGAAGGCGCGATACAGACGGACGCTTCGATCAACCCCGGCAACTCGGGCGGCCCTCTCCTCAATGCGCGCGGGGAGATGATCGGCATCAACACGATGATCTACAGCCCGTCGGGAGGGTCGGTAGGCATCGGGTTCGCGGTCCCGGTCGAGACGGCCAAAAAGATAATCCCCGATCTCCTCGCCAAAGGCTATGTATCCGAGCCCTGGCTCGGCGTGAGCACTATTCTTTCTCTTAACGGCAGCCTCGCCCGGCGGCTCCAGTTGAACGTCAGCGAGGGCCTGCTCGTGGGCGACGTCCGGCGGGGCAGCGGCGCGGCGGCGGCCGGAATTCGAGGCTCGGTAGTGCGCGAGAACGCCCTGGGCAGCACGATGCTGGAGCAGGTCGGAGACATAATCGTCGGGGTCGACGGGCAGCCGATCAGAAGCAGCGACGACCTGCGGCAGGCTCTCAAGAACAAGCAGCCCGGCCAGACCGTCAAGGTCGAGGTCAACCGCCAGGGCGAGCGCGTGGCTTTGAATGTCAGGCTCGGCGAAAAGCCCCGCGAAGATCAGCAGTAAGCACTTTTCCGGGAGAGCGCGGCATGAGGCCCTGCTCTCCGGGTCTCTGTTAAAGCTGAAGACTCTTTGACTGCTGCGGCTAGTCTTTCAATTGCTCTCTCTGCTGTTCCCTCTGGCGATAGTATTCCTCTCTGGCCGCTTCGTGTTCCGCCGCCGTGCGCGAGAACTTATGGCGGCCTTCGGTCCCGTTCACCACGAAGTAAAGGTAGTCCGACTCATCCGGGTAGAGAGTAGCTTGAAGCGAAGCCCTGCCCGGCGATGCGATGGGTCCGGGAGGCAGGCCCGCATGGAGGTAGGTGTTGTAGGGGGATTCGCGCCGCCTGTGTCGCGGCTGGTTCGGGTTGCCGTCGTAATCGCCCGCCAGTATCGCGGCGTAGATGAAGGTCGGGTCGCTGCCCAGAGGCATGCCTATCTTCACGCGGTTGGTGAAGACCGAAGCGATCAGAGGCCGCTCTTCCGGCACGCGGGCTTCTTCTTCGACTACCGAAGCGAGCGTGACCACCTGGTGTAGAGTCATCCCGATCTGGCTCGCCCGCGCCCTCCACTCGGGAGTGAATACCTCGTTGAAGCGGGCGACCATCGCGCGGACCAGCTCCGCGGCCGTCGTCTGCTCGGTGTAGTTGTAGGTATCGGGGAAGAGGTAGCCTTCCAGATTCCGCGCCTGGGGAGCGATCTGGGAGACGAGCGAAGGGTCGGCCATCAGGGTCAGAAACTCTTTTTCCGTCGCGAGCCCGGTCTTAGAGGCAAGGGCCTCGGCTATATCGAAACGATTGAAGCCTTCGGGTATAGTGACGCGCTCGAACGCGACCTCGCCTCTCTGTATCTTCTCGACCGCCTGAAGCGGAGAGATGGGAGAATCGAATTTATAAGCTCCCGCTTTCAGCTGGCCGCCGCTTCCACTCATTCTCAGGTAGATCCTCAGAGCGGTCGGATCATGAACTATCCCCGCCTCGCTCAATCGCGAGATGATCGCGGGGGTCGCCATGCCCGGCTCGACCACGATGACGCGGTCGGACGCCGCGTGCTCGACCGGCTTGCTTATGGTCGTCGTCAACCATAGATAAGCGCCCGCCGCCGCCCCGATGAGAAGCAGCAGGAGCACGATACCCGTGATGAGAAAACGGCGCGGCCGTCGCGTTGTCGAATGCATGTGATTAGCCGGTGCCTCGCCCGGACTCGGTTTGTCCGGATTCAGTCTCCATACCTCTTCCCGATAGATAATCCTGGAGGATAATCATAGCGGCGAACTCATCCGACCGCGCGCGCCTCTGCTCCCGGCTGAAGCCCCGCTCGATCATCCGCTCTTCCGCTTCGTAACTGGTCAGGCGCTCGTCCTGCGTGTAGACCGGAACGCTCAGCGTCGCGCGCAGGCGCTCGGCAAACCGCTCCGCCTTCGCGGACGCCTCGCCCCGGGTCCCGTCCATCCTGAGGGGCAACCCGACGACGACCGCCTCAACCTCGAGGTCTTCGACGAGAAACCTCAAACGATCGAGACTCCGCTCGAGGCTCGATACCCGTATCGTCTCGACGGGCCGGGCCGTTATGCCGAGCGAATCAGAGACTGCCGTTCCGATGTTTTTAGTCCCCAGATCGATTGCGAGTATCCGCATTGCCTAGAGTATAGGTAGCGCCCTCGCGGCGTGTCAACGAAGCCCCCCACGCGATATGGACCTGGGCCGGGGGTGATAAGAGATTCGCTTTATACTTCCGCTCTCGAAGCTGAAGACTTGCCCCGTCCCGGTCCCTGCCCGGCGTATATCCTTGCGCGATGCGGCGGTGCGAGGTTAATATTAGGTCATCGTATCGCTCGTTAAGGAGTTTTCGATGCAGTTTAGAACCAAGATCGCCATCGTAGTATTTTCCACGGTTATTGCATTCTACGCGATTGTCGGCAGCTTCATGTCGAGATCGGGACAGGCTATCGCGCGAGGGAGTCAGTACGCGCAGCTCACTATTTTCGATGAAGTCCTGAGCTATATCATCCGCGATTATGTCGATCAGCCCGACCTGGAGAAGGTTCGGATCGGCAGCCTGCGCGGCCTTGCCGAAGGCCTCGATCCTTACAGCGCGTATCTGACGCCGGAACAGGTCAAGCAATACGACCCGAAGGCGACCCGCGCCGAGACAGGCATGATAGTGTCGAAGGTGGGCGGATACGCTTACGTCGTCTCGGTGCTTAAAGGCTCTCCGGCCGAACAGATCGGCGTACGCGAAGGCGACTTTATCGAGTACGTAGGCAAGGTCCCGTCACGCGATCTCAGTCTTTACGACGTCAACCAGATTCTCTCGGGAGATCCGGGAACCTCGGTCGACCTTCGCATCCTGCATCGCGGCCAGTCGCGCAAAATATCGGTTCCGCGCGCGAAGATCGTGCAGCCCGCGATAGAGGCGAGACTGGAAGAGCCGGGCATCGGCTACATCAAGCTCGGCAGCCTCGCGGAAGGCAAAGCGGCCGAAGTCAAGAAGAACCTGAGCGACCTCGTCTCCAAAGGCGCGCAGAAGATCGTGCTCGACCTTCGCAATACCGCGAACGGAACGATCGACGAAGGCGTCTCCGTCGCGAACCTCTTCGTCGGAACGGGAACCCTGGCGCGGACTCTGGGCAAGGGCGGCAAAGAGGCCCGGGCATTCACCGCCGATCCCTCGAAAGTCGTCTTCAACGGCCCTCTTGCCGTGGTCATCGATCGCAGCACGGCAGGCCCGGCTGAAATAATAGCCGCCGCCGTCCGGGACCAGAAGCGCGGAGAACTCGTCGGCGAGCGCACGTTCGGCACGGGCTCGGAGCAGCAGCTCTTCTCGCTTTCCGATAACGGAGCGCTGCTCATCACCACGATCAAATACGCGCCGGGCGCGGGCAAGCCTTTTATGGAAGAGCCCGTCAACCCGTCCGTTAAGGTAGATCGCCCCGTCGAAGCGGAGTTGATCCTGCCCGACGGGGACGACGAGGCCGAGCCCAGGGACGACAAGAACGACCAGCCGCAGCTCAACGCGACCAAGCCGACTGAGCCGGTTGAAGACGTTCAGCTCAAGAAGGCTCTTGAGATCCTGAGGCAGTCGACGGCCAAAGGACAGTCCGCTCAAAAGCGCGCGGCCGTCAATACCAGGTCCGCGCAGCAGGGCGCGATCTCTTACGAGATACCTTTCCCCACGTAATCTCCTCGACCGGAATCGCAAAAAGAGAGGGCCGCTCAAAAGGAGCGGCCCTCTCTTTTTGCGACCTTAGCCCGCGGCAGGCGGCTCATCCCTGAATCATGTTCTTGAGCACGAACCACGGGTTGGCCGGGCGCTCGGCCAGCCGGCGCATGAAGTATGGATACCAGAACTCGCCGTAGGGCACGTAGACCCGCATCCCGTAGCCCTGGCTCACGAGCTGTACTTGCAGGTCGCGCCTGACTCCGTACAGCATTTGAAACTCGTACTTGTCGGGGCCTATTCCCTGCTGCGCCGCGTACTGCTTCGTCGCGGCGATCATCTTCTCATCGTGGGTGGCTATCCCGTGATAGATGCCCGAGCTCAAAAGCATCTTCATGAGCTTGACGTAATTGGCGTCCGTATCGGCCTTCTGCGGAAAGGCCACCGACGCCGGCTCGTCGTAAGCGCCTTTGCAGAGCCTGATGCGCGCGCCCCGCGCGAGCAGGCTCTCTACGTCTTTTTCGCTGCGGTAGAGGTAAGACTGGATGACTATGCCGACGTTATCGAATTCGTCTCTCAGGCGATTGAATATGTCGAGCGTCGCGTCCGTCTTCGGCGAATCCTCCATGTCTATCCGAACGAAGTTCCCGAAGCTCGCCGCCGCCTCCACGATGGCGCGCGTGTTCTCGTAACAGAGCGCGGGATCTATATCCAGGCCCAGCTGCGTCAGCTTCACCGAGACGTTGGAATTGAGCTTGTCTGCTTCGATGCGCTCCAGAACGTGCCGGTACTCGGTCACCTCGGCCCGCGTTTCCGCCTCCGACGAGATAGACTCGCCGAGATGATCGAACGTGGCGCTGATGCCCTTATTATTGAGCTGCTTTATTGCCGCGCCCGCTTCCTGCAACTCCTCGCCCGCCACGAAGCGGTGAGTGACCTGATTGAAAGATTTGAATCGCGTCAGGAAGTTTTTGAACCCTTCGCTTCTCGAGATGTAAAGCAGGGCCGATTTCATCATCTATTTTGTTCCCGCTGACGTGCGTACATTATCGGCGACGGGGCCGCCCGGCTGAACGAGCATAACACCTCGCCCTCGCTCCCGGGAATTTCAAATCGATCCTCCCGATCCCGCTCTACGCTTACTCTTCGATGCTCACGCCCGTGGCGACGAGGGTGAAGACCTGCTGAGGCCCTTTGATCGTTTCGGGGTCGACCTTCTCTTTCGACTCTTCGGCCAGATGGCGCGCGTGATCTTCGGTGATCGTCTTCCTCTCGATCACGCCTTCGAGCACGACCTTCTTCCCGGTAGACTCTTTCGGCACGAAGAAGCCGTAATCCTTAAAAGTGACGCGTATATGCTTCTCCCCGTCGGTCACGACCAGCCAGCACCCCTTCATCTGGCAAACGTCGCGTATCTCGCCTTCGATCTTGACCGTCTTGCCCGCGTACTTCTCCGCGTCGGAGACGGCGTCGGCGAGCTTCACCTTCGGCGCGCCGGTGAAGGGCGCGCCGAAGTGCTTGCCGGACTCTCTCGAAGCCAGTGCGGGCACGCTGATCATTAAAAGGATCGCGCTGAACAGGGCGTAATTCTTACGGCTCATTTTCATCCTCCAATATATTAGGCTAATGTTTCTCCATTTAGCGGCAGCACATTATACATACGAGGTCGGGATTTGAACCAGCGGCCGAGCCGGTGGTTATACTTCTCGCGCCGGTCCTGTAGCGAGCAGGCGGCCGGGGCTGCTCTATGCGTAGTTTTGTAGTAATCCCCGGCCGGTGTATAATTCAAGCGGACTTTCGGGCTCAGACGCCGCCGACCCTTATGGAACGCGAAGAGAAGCAGATTTTTCACGACCACCTGAAGCGCGAGCGATTGAAGCGCACATCGCAGCGCGATTTGATACTCGATGTCTTCCTCAATACCGAAGGCCACGTTTCGAGCGAAGACCTCTACGCCCTGGTCAAGTCGCACGATCCGACAGTCGGGTTCACCACCGTCTATCGCACCCTCAAGCTGCTGAGAGAATGCGGCCTGGCCCGCGAGCTCGAATTTCACGACGGGCGCATGCTCTACGAGCATGAATACAAGCACACTCACCACGACCACCTGATCTGTACCCGGTGTGGAGCTCTGATAGAGTTCTACAACGAGCAGATCGAAAACTTGCAGGACGAGATCGTGCGCCGGTACAAATTCAAGCCTCTTCATCACAGCCACCGGATTTTCGGAATTTGCTCCAACTGCCAGAAAGCCGACAAAGCCACGGCGTCGGCCGGGTGAAGGCAGGTCGAGGCCGCGGCCCCTCAAACGCGCCCCCGTAAATATCCGGAGAGTTGCCCATCATCACCATAGCGCCTTATTATTTTCCGTAAGCTTCGAGATGCCTATGAACCTGCTTCAAAATCACGGGCCGTCGGCCGCGCGCCCTCGCCCGCTCGTAATCGCGCATCGCGGCGCTTCCGGGCTCGCCCCGGAAAATACCCTGGCCGCATTCAAGATGGCCGTCGCCCTGGGCGCCGATGGCGTCGAGATGGACGTGCAGCTCTCCGCCGACGGAAAGGCCCACGTGATTCACGACCTGCGGGTGGAGAGGACGACGAACGGGGCCGGGCGTGTCGCGAGCCTGACTTCCCGGCAGCTGGGCAATCTCGATGCGGGAGGCTGGTTCGACAGGCGGCTCGCCGTAAGACCCAGAGTTCGCGCCAGCTCCGCGCGCGCCGCCGCGCTCGCGAAAGATTGCGGCATCCGCTTTTCGGGCGAGCCGGTGCCGACCCTCGAAAGCGTTCTCGCGCTCCTGTCCGCCCACGAGTTGAGCCGCATCTACATCGAGCTCAAAGGCGCGCCGGGAGCGGGCAAGAAGGCTCTGCTCGATCAAGTACTCGGCCTCGTAAGCCGGTTTCGCCTGGAGCGGTCGGTCGCCCTGCTCTCTTTCGATCACCGGATCGTCAAGCTCGCCCGGGAGCTTGAGCCGAGGCTGAAAACGGCCGCCACGTTCCCGGTCGCGCGCCGCGCCCTGACGACGACTAAAGCCATACTCAATTCAGTCGAGGAGATCGGAGCGAGCGAAGCAGCCCTGCACTTCGGCCTCGTCACTCGACGCATGGTTAAGGTCCTGCACGAACGCGGAATCTCGGTCTCGGCCTGGACCGCTAACAATAAGATCATCATGCGGAGGCTCATCTATTGCGGCGTAGATTCGATCATGACGAATTTTCCGCATCGCCTCTCCGCCGTCATCGAATCGCCGTCGCGCGGAGTGAAAGAAGCGCGCCGCGCGAGCCCTGAGTAAGCTCGCGCGGCCGGAGTCGTTCCGGAATGGATAATATCTTCGAGAGTCAGGAAGAACCAGGGCAGGAGACTTCCGCCGAGCCGCGACCCGGCGCGCGGAGAATTATCTCGCGGCCGCAGTTCACCGTCCGGCACACTCCCGCTTCAAGCTGCGACTTCGAGCCGCACACCCATACCGACTTCACCGTGACCGTCGTGCTCTCGGGCAGTATGTCCGTCACCATCGGCGCGGATCATTACGACCTGTCGCCGGGCCAGATAGCCTTGACCGACATCGGCCGGAGCCACGGCGGGCGGGCGGTCGGCGCGGAGTTCCTCTCCATAAGCCTGAGCCCGGCCGTAGTCAACGAGATGGTGACGGAGCTCGGCCTTACTCGCGCAAATGCCGAGATAACTTTTCGCGCGAGCCTCGTGACCGATGAGCTGATAAGCGATATGGCCCGCACCATATCGGCCGAGATAGCGCGCGAGAAGCTGGGGCACGGATTGATGCTCGACGCTTTAGTCCGCCAGCTCGTCATCCACCTGCTCCGCTCTCACCTGACCGTGCGAAAGTCCGCCAGGGTGGAGCTATCGCGCGCCGGCCCCGTAGACAGGCGCCTTCGCCGGGCCCTCGAATTCATGCACGACAATTACTCTCGCGATCTCTCGCTCGAAGAGATAGCCTCCGCCGCATACCTGTCGGAGTATCACTTCGCGAGGCTGTTCAAGCAGATCACGGGCCTCACGCCTCACGTCTATCTCGCCAACCTGCGCCTTGAACGCGCGCGCAGGCTGCTCGCCGAAACCTCCTTTTCGATAAGCGAGATCGCGGGGATGGTCGGCTATCAGAGCCAGAGCCACTTCACCAAAATATTTAAGTCCGTGACGGGCCTCACCCCTCGCGCCTATAGGGATGCGGGGACGGGCGGGAGATAGTTTTCAGAGAAGGAGAGGCTCTTAAAGGGACTCTCCCGTAGCGCAAGAAACCCGGTTTCCGACCGGCCCCTTACCCTGACCCCGCTTTATCGCAATTAATCGCTAATAATGAGCAACATTGCGCGAAAGCGGCCCACCCGAATCTGTTTTAATTGGAGCTGCAATTCAATGTGCTAGAACCGGACGGCCTTAAGAAAGGATTAGACATGTCGAATCAGAATCAGAAAGCTCCCGTACAGATCGAGGAAGCGAAGGGCAGGCTCGGGGTGCTGCTCGTCGGGCTCGGCGCTGTGAGCACGACCTTCATCGCCGGGGTAGAAGCCATCAAGCAGGGACTGGCCGAGCCCATCGGCTCTCTCACGCAGATGGGAACGATTCGCCTGGGCAAGCGCACGGACAATCGCGTTCCCCTCGTTCGCGAGTTCGTTCCCCTCGCTTCTTTAAACGATATGGTCTTCGGCGCGTGGGACATCTTCGAAGAGGACGCTTATGATTCCGCGCTGCACGCCGGGGTTCTCGAGCGCGATCTTGTGAACCAGCTCAAGCCTCAGCTCCAGGCCGTCAAGCCGATGAAGGCGGTCTTCGATCAGCATTACGTCAAGCGCCTCAACGGCACCCACGTGAAGACAGGCGCGAATAAGATGGAGCTCGCCGCGCAGCTTATGGCGGACATAGAAAATTTCAAGCGCGTGAACGAATGTGATCGCGCGGTGATGATCTGGTGCGCCTCGACCGAAATCTTCATGCAGTGCCTCGGCCAGCACGACAACCTCGAATCGTTCGAGAACGCGATGCGCGAGAACGACCCTTGCATCGCGCCTTCGATGGTCTACGCTTATGCCGCCTTGAAGAGCGGCGTGCCGTTCGCGAACGGGGCGCCCAATCTGACCCTGGACGTTCCGGCCCTCACCAAGCTCGCCGTGGACGAGGGCCTTCCGATCTGCGGGAAGGACTTCAAGACCGGCCAGACCTTGATGAAGACCATCATAGCGCCGGGATTGAAGGCCCGGATGATCGGCCTGCACGGCTGGTTCTCCACTAACATACTGGGCAACCGCGACGGCGAAGTGCTGGACGACCCGGAGTCATTCAAGACGAAGGAAGAGTCGAAGCTCTCCGTGCTCGATCACATTCTCCAGCCCGATGTCTATCCCGCGCTCTACAAGGATTTCAGCCACATCGTGCGCATCAACTACTATCCGCCGCGCGGGGACAATAAAGAAGGGTGGGACAGCATCGACATATTCGGATGGCTCGGCTACCCGATGCAGATCAAGGTTGACTTCCTCTGCCGCGACTCGATCCTTGCCGCGCCGATAGTCCTGGACCTGGCCCTGTTTCTCGACCTGGGCAAGCGCGCGGGGATGCGCGGAATACAGGAGTGGCTCTCCTTCTACTTCAAGAGCCCGATGACCGCGCCTACTCTCTATCCGGAGCACGATCTCTTCATCCAGCTGATGAAGCTCAAGAATACTCTGCGCTACCTGAAAGGCGAAGAGCTGATAACCCACCTCGGGCTCGAATACTACGATTGAGATTCAGCCCGGTGCAGAAACCGAAGGCCGCCGGACGATAACGCTCCGGCGGCCTTCGCAATTTCAGGCGCGGATTCAACGTGGATTCGACAGCGCAACAGGATGGCGGCTGATATGCCGCCGTCGGGCTCGCATCGGGATCGAAAAAGCGGGAGACCCGGCGCGGCTCACCGGCGGCGAGGCCGACACTCGGGCTCTTATCCGGCGGCCGCCTGAGTGGAAGGCATTCGCCTGCTCACCATCACATTCGCGACGCTTCCGAAGAGCGCGCCGACATTTATCGTGAAAGCGATCCACAGGAGCATCTGCGGCAGGAAGGCGATCTGAAAATAGGTCGTCCAGAACCCGAGGTCCGAGGGGAAGCCCGGCGGCAATACGTCATAGTGCGTCCCCCATTGGCCTCGAATCGCGAAGAACATCAGGATCGCCACGGGTATTCGCACGGCGTACCCGTAGGCGAGCAGAGTCTTGGCGAGCGAAGACCAGCCCGAGAATTGAACGGCGGCGGAGGCGATTATGAGCAGCAGGCCGATGATGAGCTTGCCCGGAAAGACGGGCGTGGGAGCGAAGCCGAGAAAACCGCCCGCGAACATCAGAGCGATTCCCAGCAATGAGAAGAGCACCGCGCGCCAGTTGCCGGCGGGGCCTTCGCCTGCCCGCGCGAGCTTCTGAGCGAAGTAGACGCCGAAGATCGGAACGAGCCAGCTTATGCCGATCGGGGAAGCGCCGCCGCCTGCCTTGGGGCTGAACCACCATTCGGACCAGTGTTGCAGCTCTCCGATCAATCGAATCACGGTGACCGCCAGGGAAATCACGGCCGGAATCAGAATCAGACGGCCGATGCTTACACGCGCGCTTGAAGTCATCTCTGCCATTGAAATCTTCTCCTTTCGATGAGTCGTAATAAATTACGGGCATCCCGGCCTGTTGCCGGACGCCCATAATCTCTGGCTAACCAGCCATTCGGAAGCAAAACCAGCAGATAAGGTCAGATAAGAGCCCCGGGCCGGCCTTACCCTATAACATAAGAGGTAGAGCTAAACAAGCACGCGCCGCATGCACGCTCCCCGGCGGCGGCGGGCGCGGAGAGAGGCGGCTTCAAGCAATTATCGAGAGGCCGTTTGCCGAAGGCGTAGCGAGCCATGGCGAATATTTAAGCGCTTGCGCCAAAAATCGCTCGGATGCTACTATCGGGCTTTCAATCAGGCCGATTTAGTTCCCATGTCACAGGCATAAGACAACAGGTTTAGTGGAGGACGTTTATTAGATGAAAGCTACACGCAGGGCCAAGATAAGCGCGCTGGGGCGCTACGTTCCGCCGAAGGTCGTCACGAACGACGATCTGTCGAAGCTCGTCGATACGAATCACGACTGGATAGTGGCCCGCACGGGCATAACCGAACGTCACATGGTAGAGCCCGGCACGCCCACTTCGGAGCTGGCGGCGCAGGCGCTGGGTGACCTGCTTCAACAACGAGGTATCGAGGCCAGCGAGATAGACTTAATCATCGTCGCCACCGTAACTCCCGATATGTTCTTTCCCTCGACCGCATGCCTGGTCCAAAACAAGATTCGCGCGAACCGCGCCTGGGGCTTCGATGTCTCCGCCGCGTGCTCAGGCTTTCTCTACGCTCTGACCACAGGAGCACAGTTCATCGAGTCCGGCGCCCATAACAAGGTCGTCGTAATAGGCGCGGACGTGATGTCGAGCATCATCAACTACGAGGACCGCACGACGTGCGTCCTGTTCGGAGACGGCGCGGGCGCGGTGCTGCTGGAGCCGAGCGATAATGAGGAGGTCGGCATACTCGACTACATGCATGAGATCGATGGGTCGGGCGGAGAGTTTCTTTATATGCCCGGCGGAGGCAGCCTCAACCCATCTTCACACGAGACGGTCGAGAAGAAGATGCATTACGTCCATCAGGAGGGCCAGCAGGTCTTCAAGTTCGCCGTCAGGAAGATGGGCGAGCTCAGCCGCGGCATAGTCGAGAGGAACGGCCTGCAGGGCGGCGATATAGACCTCTTCATCGCGCACCAGGCGAACCTGCGGATCATAAACGCGACCGCCGAGAAACTGGGCCTCGACGAAAACAGGGTCGTCAAGAACATTCACAAGTTCGGCAACACGACCGCCGCCACCATCCCTCTGGCCATGGGAGACGCGATCGACGACGGAAGACTGAAGAAAGGAAGCCTGGTACTTCTGGCAGCGGTCGGCGCGGGCTACACGGCGGGCTCCGTCCTTACGCGCTGGGCTTTTTAAGCGGTGGCCGGATGCATAGAGGCGCGCGGCCCTGACAAAGCGGCCGCGCGCCTC
>DATLMR010000204.1:0-13218 GCA_035537555.1 Blastocatellia bacterium | reverse complement strand
CAACGGCGCGTCCTTTCGCAAGATTATGAGCGCCTCCGTCTCTTTCAATCCGTACGCGAGCTGCTACGTGAAGACCCACTGTCACGTCCAGGAAATCGCCACGCATGAAATAGGGCATGCCCTGGGCCTGGACCACGCGGGACTTTCGACTCCGGGATCTCCGACATCGTCCGAGCTCGACGCCACTATGTACGCGGTGATCCATTTCGACAACCGGTGCGCCTCGCTCCGCAAAGACGACGCGACGGGCATCGGGTTCATCTACCCGGCGGGGTCTCAGTCTCTCGCCCCGGCAATCGTGACCGGCACTCCGCTTTACAGCGCTACTCTCGGCAGCTCTTACCTCCAGGCCCTGAGCGCGGCAGGAGGCGCGCCGCCTTACACGTGGAGCCTGGTGGGTGGAAGCGGCAGCCCGCCGCCGGGGATCAGCTTCACCGCCGAGGGGCGGCTCGCGGGGAAGCCTTCGGCCGCGGGCACGTTCAATTTCACCGTCCGGTTGAGCGACGCGGCGGCCCGCGCGACGCAGAAATCCATCTCGATCACGGTGACGGACGCGCCTCTCATTCACGTCGTAAAATACAAAGTGAAGAAGGGTAAATTGACCATCAAGGGAGAGAGGCTGGCGGCCACGATACTGTTGATCGATAAGGCGCAGGTATCAGCCACGGTCAACAGCGACTCCCTCGTGGCGAAAAACGTAAGACTTGCGTCGGGGGTGCACGAGGTTCGCGTCAAGGACGGCCTCGGGCGGCTTTCCGACCCGTTCTTCCTGGAGGTCGAGTGAAGAGCGTCGATAACAGGATGCGAAATAAAACCAGGAAGGCCATGCAGGCCGGTTAACCGGTCTGGCCTTGAGCAGATTCGGGATGGCCTCAGCGCGCGGCGGGCCGGAGTCGATCATTTGCCTGCGCCGGCCCTTTGCTCTTTACGCAGCTTGTCGAGGTATTCGCGTTCGGTTCGCTCCACGAACTCGCGGTATCCCCTCGGATCGACGAAGGGATTGGGCCCTTTGCCTTGATTCATCAGGCGCATCTTCTGCTGCATGGAAAAGAAAGATCCGTGCGGCGCCAGAAAGACATCGCAGGGCAAAGATTTCAGCAGGCCGAACGTGTAGGCGTAATCCGAAGCGATGTTGGGGTACTTCGGGTTGCCCACGAGCTTGTAGCCCGGGGCGGTCGTGCTGCCGACGAAGACCACGTCGTAATCCCTGCCCCCTTCTTTCACCTTCATCGTCCAGGAAGTGCATCCCTTCGTGTGTCCCGGCGTGAGCCGGGCGACCATAGTTACGCCTCCGAGCTCGACCTTGTCTTTATCGCGCAGCAGGCGGTCCGCTATGGCGGGCTTGAAGACGAGGCTGTCTCCCCATGCAAAATCGTCCTTTCCGCCCCTGGCCAGTTGAGCGGCATCGGCCTCGCTCATCATTAGCTTTGCGCCCGTCAGCTCTTTGAGCAGGAAAAGCCCGCCCGCATGATCCGTGTGGGCGTGGCTGTTGATGAGCACCTTCACGTCCTCAAGCTTGAATCCGAGCTCCCTGACGTTACTTTGAATCTGAGGCACGGTCTCTTCAAAACCGCTGTCGAGAAGTATGTGGCCCTCGGGCGTGGTGATCAGAAACGAAGTCACGTCGGACGCGCCGACGTAGTAAATATTTCCGATGATCCTGTAAGGCTTGACAGGCCGGTTCCAGGATCGCGAGGTCTCGTCGGCCTGAGCCATCGCGATCACGGGCCACAGAAAAAGCATGGCGGCGCAGGCAATCGGTCCGAGATTAGATGAACTTCGCATGGCTCCTCTTTCGGTCGGCTTCGATCATTTCTTCAGTTTCGAGAGGTAGAGCTTGCGGAACTTGGCCACCTTCGGCGCCACCACCGCGCGGCAGTAGGGCTGGTTGGGATTCTGCTCGTAATATCTCTGGTGGTAGCCTTCCGCCGGGTAGAAGATGTCGAGCGGCGTCACCTCCGTCACGATCGGGTCATCCCATATGCCTTCCGCTTCCAGCTCTTTAATCACCCGCTCGGATACTTCCTTCTGCTCGGGGGAATGATAAAAGATGGCCGAGCGATACTGCGTGCCCGTATCCGCGCCCTGTCGATTGAGCGTAGTCGGATCGTGGATGGTAAAGAAGACCTCAAGCAGCTCCTTGAAAGAGGTCTCCTTCGGATTAAAGGTGATTTGAACCACCTCGGCGTGGCCGGTCGTCCCCCGGCACACCTGTTCATAAGACGGGTTGGGCAGGTTGCCTCCCGCATAGCCGGACGTCACTTTTTCGACGCCGCGCAGGTCGTTGAAGACCGCTTCCAGGCACCAGAAGCACCCTCCGGCAAGTGTCGCAATCTCTCTGTCACTATCTGAAAACATTCGCGCTCCTCGATTCCATTCAGGCTATAGCCGTCACTTCCGGGTCTAAGTATAGCGGCTCTCCGATACCGTCACAATTCGAGGAAGCGCGGGTCCGCCGAGAGCGCGCCCGCCGAGAGAGCCGGGCGCGCTCAACGGTTCCGCCGCGCGGCATCAATCGCGGCTCTCGATCGCCCTGAGGACCCTCTGAGTACACCGGCTGACGTGGGCTCCGAGGGCGAACAATCCGGCCCCCAGGATCATATAGACGGCCATCGCCGCTATCAGCAACAGCAAATGATTACGGTTTGAAAAATCGGCCAGGAGCACGAAGCTCACCAGGAAGAGGGCTTCGATGAACAGGCCCGCGACCAGGGCGATCCTGTACCACCTTTCGCCCCTGTCTATCCGGTCCAGAGCCGACTTCCGCACCTGTTCTATACTGCTTTCTCTAATCATAATGGCCTCCATAGCCTCGGCGCCTAAGCGCGGAGCTTGAACAATATGGCCGTGATTATAACCACGGCCTCTACGATCACCGAAAGGATGATCACGATCTTCACTACGGATTTCTGCTTTGCGTCCGTACCTGTCATTTCGGGCATATCCACTTCCTTTCACGATTCTCAAGAGATTCAATCCGAGCGCCCGCCTTTCGCGAAGTCCCGGCCAGGCTCGCAGCTTTGCAGGTTCTTGCGAAGAGTCGAAAGGCCGTAAAAGAGCCTCGACTTTACCGTGCCCGCCGGCAATCCGAGCACGTCCGCGACCTCCCGCAGAGACATTTCGTGCAGGTAATGCAGCACGAGAACGGCGCGGTTGGAGGGAGAGACCAGGTCGAGAAGGTCGGGGAGGCGCTCTATCAGGTCGGGCTCGAACGTCTCCGGCGCGGGCGCGGGTATGGCTTCGAGCACCGTCTCGTCCCGCACCTGCTCCGACCACCTGCGCTCTTTCCTGAGCGCCCTGAAAGCCTCCCTGCTCGCTATCCGGTACGCCCACGGCCTGAAGAGCTCCGGCTGTTTAAGCCAGTAGAGCTTTTTATAGATGAGCAACAGGACTTCCTGGAGCACGTCTTCGGCGATGGCCGGCTCTCTTACCAGGCTGAGGATGTAGCGATAGAGCGGGTTTTCGATTGTCTTGAAAAGCTCATCGAGCGCGACGCGGTCTCCCGTCTGGGCCAGCAACACGCGCAAGATTTCCTGCTTTTCAATCGCCATTTTCTCTCTCCATTATCTAAGAGGAGGCGGGCGGCGAAACTGTTCGATTCGATCCGGGATCATGTGATGGCGAGGAGAATATAGAACGGGAAAGAGCAGGCAGTAAAGCACGCGCCTATCGATTTCCGAACTGATAAAAGCTCGGAGGCGAGGGTTATTAACCTGAGCGACTTGCCCAACCGGGCATGGGAGTTAGGGCCGACTTCATTTCAGATTACAGACGCCTTTAGATATATGAGTCCGCAGCCCTCTCCATGAGATACCCGGACCTAACGGCTTGCCTTGACGTCGTAGACCCATAATGTCCAGATATCGCGAATGTAAAGCCTTCCATTGGCAATAACCGGGTAGGCCCACGACTTCTCCGGATACGGTCCCAGGCGATTATGCTTCGGCTGAGCAGGCGGAGTGAATCGGCCCCTTTCGCGATATGCCTCCGGGGTCGCCTCGACCAACGCGACATCTCCATTCTCGCCGTGAATATATAAAAGCCCGTCGGCGTAAGCTACCGCACCTCTGCCGATACCCTCGGCTGTCCATTTAACCTTCCCCGTAGTGAACTCAGCCGCGACCAGCCCCGTGCCCGCCGTGCCGTAAAGATAGTCGCCGACCAGCACCGATCCACCTATGCCGTTCGGAAGTCCGCGCTCGAAGTAGACCTGCTCCGCCGTGACTCCGCCGCCTTGCGACTTTAAGCGGACGGTTCCTCCTCCGACGCCGTGCGCCCCGCCGTACACATACCCGTCACGCGCGACCGGAGTCACCATCTGTGCCATACCCTTGACCGGCTCCGCGTAGCGCCAGAGGAACCGGCCGGTCTTCGCATCAACTCCGACTATGCCCTTACTCAAAAACTGCACGTATTGTTTCTGGCCGCCCGCCTGAACTACAATCGCCGATGCATAACCCGCCTGATCGCCACCCGGGACCGCCGATTTCCCGATGACCGCGCCCGTCTTTTTGTTAAGCGCCACCATCGTGGCCTCCGCGCCGCCGGGGGTTACGACGACGACGTCGCCATCGACCAGCGGAGACTCTGCATAGGCCCATATGCCCGGCTGGCCGCCGAACTCTTTACGGATGCTCTTCTGCCATCGAATCTTCCCGCTGCGGGTCTCAAGGCAGGCGAGGTCACCGTCCGAGCCCAGCGCGTAGATGAAGTCTCCGTCGATGGTCGGAGTGGACCGGGCCTTCGCGTAAAGGAAGTCTTTCGGGTTGCCTACATTGCCGACGCGCGTTGCCCAGATAAGTTTTCCATCCTGAGTTGAGAGAGCCTGAACAAACTCATTCTCCATCCCACGGTTGCTCATCATGTAGATCCGCGTTCCGACAACCGCCGGCGTTGAATAGCCGTCTCCTATGTCGTTCGCCTGCCAGAGCAGTTTCGGTCCCTCCGCCGGCCATTGTTTAAGGAGGCCGCTCTCCTGCGATATCCCGTTACGTTCCGGACCTCGCCACTGAGGCCAGTCGGAAGGCGAAGCGCCCATCTTGGCGGAACTCGTAAGAACTACTAACAAGCACAGACAAAGGGCTGCAATGGTAGTTAGTAAGCGTGACTTCATTATCTTCTCCTTCTGACTGTCGTAATCGGTCAGCACTACCCTCTACGAAGGATTTCACTCTAAGGGTCCAATAAACGACATTTCGATGAGTGCGGCTTGGAATTTCGTAGCAGAGAGAATGAAGAGGATAATTGGAAGCCCGACGATTGGGCCAGTGGCTCTACTTGCGCCTCGTGCTCCGCAGGACAATGCACATACAAAACCGGCCGAGTGTCGCGCACCCGGCCGGTTTCATTCATGAAGCTTTTCCATTTTCAAAAACCTTCCGCGAGAAGGCCCGTGAGCGGCTTACTTGCCGCCGGCCCCATCGCGCGGCTCGTCCGTGTCCGACGGATACTTCAAGGTCGTCGGCGTCGGGTCTTCGCCGCCCTTCACGTTCGTCTTAACCTTGGGAAAATCCTGTCCTTCAAGAAACCTTGCGAAGAATGGCGTCTCCACCTTATTGCTGTTCATGTTCCGTTCCTCCTTGTATGACTGTTCATTATTCTCCGGCGAGAGCTAATATTTGCCCTCGCTCTCTATGTCCACAACCGGCGGATCGTTGCCGCCTGTGATCCAGATTGATCTTCTTCGATTAAGAAGATCAATGTTGACCTGATTTATATTCTGGCAAACTGCGTGCCATCGGAATAGATGAAAAACCCCAAGAAAAAGGCCTGTTTTCGCCTTGTGCGGGTCCGGACGGAAGCTGTAGAGCAGAACCGGCAATCACGGTCTTAGAAGTGTACTGAATGATTATGATATGGATGTATCTTTTAAGCTTGATGCTGTTTGAATGCTCCTGATGAACGGGCTATCGATTGCGGGTGCAAGGCCCGACCCGCCGGTGATTACAGCGGCTCTTACCGGCAGACTTGCGCGTGACTATCTGCTTACCGCGCCGCGCGCAACGGGGGAGGGCCGTTACGCGTCGAGCCTGCTCCCGCACGGCCCGCTACGGGGCCTGGGCCGGGAGGCGAGGGGGGACGATCTCGCCTTCCGGCCGGATGACATCCGCTTCGCTTCAATCGAGGTTTGCCCTGGATTCAATCGCCTTCACCCGGCTCTCGACGGCGGCGAGGAATCTCTTCAGCTTCGCGCTCCGGTCCTGACGAGCTTCCGCGAAGGACATCTCTCTGCTGTTAGGGCCCTCGGGTTCTTGCTCCGGCTGGGCTGCCGGGGATTCTTCCCGCTCTTCGGACTCTTCCGATTCCGAACTCTCTTCTTCCGGAAAAGTGGCGTCGTCGTACTCCTCGGCGAGTGAGGAGACCTCTTCGTCTTCCAGGATCTCGCTGATCGCTCCCATCATTACACCGGCAAAATTGGTTGGATCGTCTTCCATGCGCCGGAGCTGCGAGACGAGGTAAGGCACCAGGCGCCTGTCGTTCCATATACGCGCAAGGTAGATCAAATCGGACTCTCTGTAGCTCGCGGTGTCGGTCGCAAAGAGGCTCGCCATGAGGCGCTCCTTCTGCTTGTCCGTCAGCAGCGCGGCGAATTCGGGCGCTTCGCCGGGGCCCGGGGCTTTCTTGAGATCGACAATGACCGTTTGCCGCAAGTCCGAATCTATGGCCGGGGTCTGGGCCTCCGGCCCGGTCGCGGTCGCTGCATCCTCTTCCTCCCGTTCTTTATCCCACTCGATATTTCTCGCGCTCCGGGCCAGCTCGTACGAGCCTTCCCATCTGGTCGCGGGATCTTCGGCGCACCGCACCAGCCAATCGACAATCTCCGCCGAGTCATCTTTCGCATTCCGACTAATGGTATCGAGCTCCCTCATTCGCTTGAGGTAGACCGACAGGTCCGAAGCCGAGAGCTTCTTCAGGCCGTAGCTTTCATCTTTTATGCGGTAGCTGTCCGAGGCTCTCTTCCCGTCTCCGCCCCCGTGTCGATTGAGAAACAGGAGCAGGCTTTCGCCTTCCGAAAAGTGGCTCTCGGCGTCTTTGGATTCCCAGTGATAGACGTAGACGACCCGCTTCCTGCTCTTGCCTTTTATCGTCGAAGAGATTTGCAGGGCCGTCTTCTTCATCGCTCCATAATCCATCTCTTCAGACGTCACCGACTTCCCGACGCTCGCGACGACGATGAGCTCGCTATCGAAATAGAGCTCCCGCAAGGGCTCGGGCAGAGGGCTGGCGATTGCTCCGGAGGTTGATACGGCCAGGCCCTCTCCCGACGTTTGCGTAGCACTATCTTGACCCGGGAGCGAGGAGATAACGACCGGGGCTATCGCGGCCTCGTTCTCTCTCACGGCCGGCGGCCGGCCTTCGGGCTTGATCGCTCCTGCCTCTTGAGGGCCTGAGGCCGCCGCGCCCGCCTGCGGAATCGCGATGGCGCTCGCGGTGCCGCTCATGCCGAGTATTGCCGTCACTATGGCGGTCGCGACCGGCGAGGCGCGGCGGCTTAAGAGATGGAGAGCGGGGCGGGCTTCTTCGGTGATTACGGTGCCGTCGGCCCGGCGTGTCATCTGCGCGCAGAGCCTGCCGCGCGAAGCCGACAGGATGGCTTCCGCATGGCTTCGAGTCATCCTGGAAAGGTTGTATACGTGCTTGTCGCACTCCCGGCAGTAGCGGATCTGTTCATTGCCTGTCATGCGGTCCCATTCGACCGGGCAGGGCTTCGGAATCTGAAGGCGATCTAGCTTGCTGATTCTTCTGGACACACTTCACCTCACTACATTCAATCGGGAATCTGAATGCACACGGGTTCACCTGAAAATTAAGAGAATGAGCGCCCGGAAAGCTGGGAAACATGCGCCCACAATCCATGAACAGGCCTTTGCCCGGACCTTGCGGAAATTCTACGAAATCCCGTACACGACTTCTTAGACGCCGCGCGCATGCGATCTGTTCCGGAAACATTCTTTCATATATCGCCGCTTGCAAGGGAAGCCCAAATGCTGCATGCTGGCAGGCAAGCGGCGCGTTCGAAGCTCGCAATGGCTACTCAAGTCGCGCTATGCAAGAGGCCTCTATGATGATCCCCGGCTACGAAATCATCGACGAAATCTCCCGCGACGACCTGCATGTAATTCATCGTGGCCGGCGCGGTGAAGACCGGCGGGCCGTTCTGCTCGAAGGCTGATCCGAAAGGCGTATTATGAATACCACTCGGCCGTTATTCATACCCGTTATCCTGGGCACGCCCCGCCAGGGCAGAATGAGCGAGCACGTGGCCCGCTTTATGTTCGAAGAAGTCGGCAAGAGGAAGGGAGTCGAGACGGCTCTCATCGACGTGCGGGAGCTGAAACTGCCGACCACCGACGCGGGCGAGACGATCAAGGACGCGGCCTTCTCCGAGCAGATGGCGCGAGCCGACGCGCTTGTCATCGTCACTCCCGAATACAACCACGGCTACCCCGGCATGCTCAAGCACGCGCTCGATTCGAATCTCAAAGAGTACATCCACAAAGCGGTCGGCGTCTGCGGAGTGTCGGCGGGACCGTGGGGCGGAACGCGAGTGATAGAGAACCTCCTGCCGGTCCTGAGAGAGCTGGGGCTCGTGGCGATATTCTGGGACGTTAATTTTTCTTCCGTCCAGGACCGCTTCGACGCGGAAGGCAGGCTCCTCGACGAGGCTTACGTCGCGCGGGCCGACAAATTCCTGAAAGAGCTGATCTGGATGGCGAAGGTGCTCAGGCACGGAAGAGAGAACGTCGGCCCGGATGAAGAATGACCGCCGGGAGAATTCGAAGGACCCGCGAATATCGCAAGAGAGGAAGAGAGACTTCGGCAGAGCGGTGAGTGATAAGGAGAAACAGAAATCATGAAAGCTATCGCAGTCTATCCCGGAAAGCCCGGCAGCGTGCATCTGGCCGATTTACCGGCCCCTTCAGTCTCTGAAATCCCGAACGGGCGGGGCGTGCTGGTCAAAGTCCTGCGCGTGGGCGTGGACGGCACCGACAAGGAGATCAATGCCGCCGAGTACGGCGAGGCCCCGGAAGGTTATGACTTCCTGGTGCTGGGCCACGAGAGCTTCGGCCGGGTCGAAGCGGTGGGGCCGAACGTCTCCGAGGTGAAGCCCGGCGATTACGTCGTCGCTACCGTCAGGCGCCCGGGGTCGAGCATCTACGACCTGATCGGCACGAGCGATATGACGACCGACGATAATTACACCGAGCGCGGCATAAAGCTGCGCCACGGATTTCTCACCGAGTTTTACGTCGATGACGCGGAGTTCATCGTGAAAGTCCCGAAGGGGCTGAAAGAAGTCGGCGTGCTGCTCGAGCCGACGACCGTGGTGGAGAAGGGGATAGCCCAGGCTTACGAGATCCAGCGCCGGCTCCGCGTGTGGCGCCCGAAGCGCGCGGCCGTCATGGGCGCGGGGACCATCGGCCTGCTCGCCACGCTCATGCTTCGTCTGCGCGGAGTCGAAGTCGTCACCTTCGCGAAGACTCCGAAGCCTTACCTCAATTCCGACCTGCTGGAAGAGATCGGCGTCAGGTACATCTCGACCGATGACGTGCCTATCCTCGACGCGGCGCTCAGGGAAGGCCCGTTCGATCTCATCTTCGAAGCTACGGGCTACTCTCCCATCGCCTTCGACAGCATGCAGGCGCTCGGCAAGAACGGCGTGCTCGTGCTTTCGAGCGTCACCGGAGGCGACCGTAGAGTCGAGGTGCCCGCCGACAAGCTGAACCTGGAATTCGTGCTCGGCAATAAAGTCATGGTGGGGACCGTCAACGCCAATCGGGAATACTTCGAAATGGGCGTGCGCGACCTCTCGCATGCCGAGCTGGAGTACCCGGGCTGGCTCGCGAAACTGCTCACGCACCCGGTCAGCGGATTGGAAAACTACGAGAAGCTCTTCGAGGCGCTCACCACCGGGAGCGGCGCGATCAAGGTCTTCTGCGAAGTCGCGCCGCTCTAGACACGGTTTTCAGCCTCACCCGGCCGCGCGCGGATTATTCCCCGTTCTGTTCCGCGGCGATTTCCGCGATCAGGTTCCTGAGCCATGAGTGCGCCGGGTCCGCGTGGACCCGCTCGTGCCATACCATCGTGAGGCGGAAAGGCGGGATTGTTATGGGCACGGGCAGCACTTGCAGCTTTGCGAGCTTGCTGAATTTCAGGGCGAGCCGTTCGGGGACCGTGGCGATCAGGTCCGAATCCGACACCAGAAAGGGGACGCTTGCGAAGTGCGGGACCAGCACGGTCGAGTGGCGCGCGAGGCCTTTCTGCGCGAGCAGCGTGTCGATTATGCCCGGGCCTTCCGTTTTATAAAATACCGCGACGTGATGGGCCGCCGCATATTGGCGCATCGATATCCTGCCTCGAATCGACGGGTGCGCGGCGCTGGCTATGCAAACGTTCCTCTCCTCCCATAACAGCTCGAAGTGCAGGGCCGCGTCGAGCGTTAGCGCGTCCGGGAAGAACCCGACGGCCAGGTTCGCGGAGTCGGCGAGCTGCGCGGGAGTCGGAGCCTGAAACAGGCTCGCGGGGCGCTGGATTCGCAGATTGATCCCGCCCGCGCGCACGCGAAGGGTGCCAAGCATCGGCGCCAGAAGCAGTATCTCCGCGTAGTCGTTCGCAAGCAGGTGAAACGTCCGACGCGAGGCGGAAGGATCGAAAGCGGGCTTCTCTTCGATGACCGCCCGCAGTTGCGAGAGAGCCGCGCGGACCGCCGCTATCATCCCCTGGGCCGCGGGCGTCGGGGCCATGCCCGCGGGAGTGCGGACCAGCAAGGGATCGTTGAACGTGCGGCGAAGCCTCGTGAGCGCATTGCTCATCGCGGGCTGACTGAGCCCCACGCGCCTGGCCGCGCGCGTCACGTTACGCTCTTCCATCAGGGCTTCGAAGATCAGCAGCAGATTCAGGTCGAAAGATTTCAGGTTCATAGGGCTTCAGAATTCACGCCGTGAATGATCCATATTATAACAATCTATAAAACGAATCTCGATCTTCTACGTTTATTTAAGTGCGAAAGTCGGACCTTATGGGGTCGAAGGCCATTTTTACTTACGTGCGAGGGTGAAAAGATTATGAAAGCAAGACGGATAGTTACGTTGATTTCGGCGCGCATTTTGACGGCGGCGGCGCTCGCTTCAATGCTCGCACTCGTGGCCGCGCGAGCGCAGCAGCCCGCGAGCGGGGTCGATTTTCCGGCGACGCCCGCCGGCAAGCTTGCGCGCTCGTTGATAGAAGCCATCAACAGCGGAGACAGGGGGCGCCAGCTCGGCTTTATCAAGTCCGGGTACTCGGATTCGATGCTCTCGGAGTCTCCTCTGGACGAGCAGGTCTCAGAGCTTCAGAGGCTCTACGAGCAGAGCGGAGGATTCGAGTTAAGGAGCATCGTGGACTCCACGCCCGAGTTGTGCAGGTTCCTGGTGCGAACTAAGCGCGGAAATATCTACGTGCGAATGGGCGTGCGCGCCGGCAAGGCGCAGCCCGACAGGCTGGAAGCGTTCGGCGTGAGGGTCGTCGGCAGCCCCGAATCGGAGAAGGCGAACACCTGGCCGAAGGAGAAGATGGGCGGGGCCGACGCCATAAAAGAGATCGAGCGGCGCGTCGAGCGCGCGGCGGCAGATGACAGGTTCTCGGGCGTCGTGCTGATTGCGAAAGGGAACTCCGTCGTCTTCAACAAGGCATACGGCATGGCCGAAAAGGCGTTCGGCGCTCCCAACAAAATCGATACGAAATTCAACCTCGGGTCGATGAACAAGATGTTTACGAGCGTCGCTATAGCGCAGCTCGTGCAGGCGGGCAAGCTCTCCTACGACGACAAGCTCTCGAAGGTCTTGCCCGACTATCCTAACAAAGAGGTGGCCGAAAAGGTCACGATCCACCACTTGCTCACCCACACCTCGGGCCTCGGAGACTTCTTCAAGCCCCAGTTCTTCCAGAACCGCGAGAAGTACAGAAACCCGCGCGATTACTTCCCGATCTTCGCCGCCGACCCCCTACAGTTCGAGCCCGGAACGCGATGGAGTTACAGCAACGCGTCCTTCATAGTGCTCGGGGCCGTGGTCGAGGCGCTCTCGGGCGAGAACTATTTCGACTACGTGCGCGAGCACATATTCAAGCCCGCCGGCATGAACGACACCGCTTCATATTCCGTCGAAGAGGTGACGCCGAACCTCGCCGTGGGCTACACCCGCTTCGGAGGCAACGATCCTCTGGGCATAGAGGCCCGCCGCGCGAACTGGATGAGCCTGCCTCTGAAAGGAAGCCCCGCCGGGGGCGGGTATTCGACCGCGCCCGACCTGCTCAAGTTCTCGCAAGCTCTCCGAGGGCACAAGCTGTTGAACGCCGACCTGTCCGAAAAAATCACGAGCGGGAAGGTGGAGACGGGACCGGGAGGCCCGGCCAGGTACGCTTACGGCTTCTTCGAGGAGGCGAAGGGCGGCAAGAGCGTGAGGGGTCACAGCGGAGGCGCTCCCGGGATCAACTCGGACCTGAAGATATTCTGGGACGGCAGCTACACGGTGATAGTGATGGGCAATTACGACCCTCCCGCCGCACAGGGCCTGGCGGGTAATATCGCGGACTTTCTCGCCATTCAGTAAGCAAAAAGGGAGGGCCGATCCCGGGCCTAATAAAAAGCTTAGAGGCGAGCACAGGCCGATCTTCGGCCTGTGCTCGCCTCGCGCGATCAGACTTCCGCCCCCGCCGGGCGAATCCGCAGGGTGAGCGCGTTGCCTGAGGTCCTGGAAGGCCCTTTCATCTCGAGTATGCGAGATGAAGGGATGCTTACGGGCTTTGCGGAACTCTCCCAGGCATCGGGATAGAGGTCCAGGTCGAAGTACTCGCCGGAGGTCGAAAGCCTCGAAGCTTCCTCATCCGTTACGAACCCGATTATGTGAACGGAGCCGTCGGCCAGCTTGTGCATCTCGAAGCTGCGGAAACTCTTCTGGCGAAACAGAGGGGACTCCTGCTGCGGCGCGTAAGTGAATCCATAGACACCGTTCGGCTGGCCAGCGATTCCGAGGCCGAGCCCGCGGGCGTCGATCAAGCGCACCTCGTTGAGCTCCCGGAGGCGCTCGACCCCGGGGCTCGTCGCGGGTTCCGGGCTTCCATTGAGGGAAGCGTCCTGGTTATTGCCTGGTGTTTCTTCTCGCTTTGGCCTGGAGCTTGATGCAAGCCCCATCACACCGAAAGCAGACAGAAGAACACCGCTGCAGATAAGGTCTGTTA
>DATLMR010000203.1:0-15501 GCA_035537555.1 Blastocatellia bacterium | reverse complement strand
TGCCCACCTTCAGGTCCGGGCGCGTCGAGCGCCCGCGCTCCGTGCCCATCTTCACGAGCTGGCCCACGCCCTCCTGGTCGAGCACCTGGAACGGGTCCTCCTTGAAGATGCGATGCTCGACGTAATAGGGCAGGAACTTCGCGGAGTCGTCGCGCGAGATGCCGTAGGTCGTCTGCGTCAGGTCGTTGGTCCCGAACGAGAAGAACTCCGCGACCTCGGCTATCTTGTCGGCGGTAAGCGCCGCGCGCGGCAGCTCGATCATCGTGCCGACCATGTACTCGATCTCCTGACCCGTCTCTTTCATCACCTCTGAGGCCACGCGCCTCACGACCTCCGCCTGCATTCGCAGCTCGGTTACGTCGCTCACGAGAGGGATCATGACTTCGGGCAGCACCTTCACGCCCTTCTTCTGGACGCGGGCCGCGGCCTCGAAGATAGCTCGCGCCTGCATCTCCGTTATCTCCGGGAAGACGAGGCCGAGGCGGCAGCCCCGATGGCCGAGCATCGGGTTGGCTTCGTGGAGCATCTGCACCCGCTCCCAGAGGTGCTGGGGCCGGGTCTTGAGCTTCCGCGCCAGCTTGCGCGTCCCTGCTTCGTCGTGCGGCAGGAATTCGTGCAGCGGCGGGTCGAGCGTGCGGATCGTGACGGGCAATCCGTCCATCGCCTTGAATATGCCTTCGAAGTCCTTGCGCTGAAGCTTGAGCAGCTCGCTCAGCCCGCCCTTATAAAGCCTCTTCGGCTCCTGGATACTCTTCTTCAGATTCTTTCGCGCCTTTGCCAGCTCTCCCGCTTTCTTGGGCGAGGTGTTCTGCCGTATCTCTTCTTCGACCGCCTTCAGCTCGCGCTCGACGCTCTTGTATTCGAGCGAGCCGAGGATCATCTGCCGCACGTAGTCGATGCGCTCGCCTTCGAAGAACATATGCTCCGTGCGGCAGAGCCCGATGCCCTCGGCCCCGAAGCCGCGCGCGACCTTGGCATCGCCCGGCGTGTCCGCGTTGGTCCTCACGCGCATCTTTCGATACTTGTCGGCCCAGCTCATCAGCGTGTGGAAGTCGTTGCCTAGCTCGGGGTCGATGAGCGCGGCCTGGCCCTGGAGGATCTTGCCGCTCGTCCCGTCCACGGTGATCCAGTCGCCGCGCTTGACTCGCAGGCCGTTGACGGAGAACTCGTTCTTCGCGTAGTTGATGTTGATGTCGCCCGCGCCGACGATGCAGGGCTTGCCCCATCCGCGCGCCACCACGGCGGCGTGCGAGGTCGGGCCGCCGGTCGAGGTCAGGATCGCCTGCGCCGCGTCCATCCCGCGAACGTCTTCGGGCGAGGTCTCGCGACGGACCAGGATGACCGGCTCGCCTTTCTCCGCCCAGGCTTCGGCCTCTTTAGGGGTGAAGACGACGCGGCCTACCGCCGCTCCGGGGCTGGCGTTTATGCCTTTAGCCAGGACTGTCGAGCCGGATTTCGGGTCGATCATCTTATGAAGCAGCTGGTCGAGGTCGCCGGCCGGGACGCGCAGGATGGCCGTGCGCTCGTCGATCAATCCCTCGCGCGCCATGTCCACGGCGACCTTGACGGCCGCCGGGCCCGTGCGCTTGCCGTTTCTGGTCTGGAGCATCCATAGCCGTCCGCGCTCGATGGTGAACTCCAGGTCCTGCATGTCCTTGTAGTGCCGCTCCAGCTTGTCGGCCACCTCGACGAACTGGTTGTAGATTTCGGGCATGTCGTTTCTTAGCTCGTCTATGTGCTTGGGCGTGCGGATGCCAGCGACCACGTCCTCGCCCTGCGCGTTGGTGAGGTAATCGCCGAAGAGGACCTTCTCTCCGGTGGCCGGGTTGCGGGTGAAGGCGACGCCCGTGCCGGAGTCGTTGCCCATGTTGCCGAATACCATCGTGACGACGTTGACCGCGGTGCCGAGCTCGTCGGGAATTCTTTCCTTGCGCCTGTAAGCTATGGCGCGGTCGCCGTTCCACGAGCGAAAGACGGCCTTGATCGCCTCTTCGAGCTGGGCGTAGGGGTCCGTGGGGAACTCCCTGCCGGTCTCGCGCTTCACGATCTTCTTGAACTCCTTGACGATGTGGCCGAGATTTTCGGCTGACAGGTCGGTGTCGAGCTTCACCCCGGCTTTGCGCTTGGCCGCGTCGAAGGCGTGATCGAAGATCTCCCCGTCCACGTTGAGGACGATCTTGCCGAACATCTGAATGAAGCGGCGGTAGGCGTCGTAGGCGAACCGCTCGTTCGAAGTCAGCTCCGCCAGTCCCGAGAGGGTCTCTTCATTGAGCCCGAGATTGAGGACCGTGTCCATCATGCCGGGCATGGAGAATTTAGCGCCCGACCTGACGGAGACCAGCAGGGGATTGGAAGGGTCTCCGAGCCTCTTGCCGGACGCCTGCTCGACCTGTCTGAGCGAGGCCATCACCTGGTCCCACATGCCCGAGGGGAACGTCGCGCCCGCCGCGTAGTAGGCGTTGCAGGCCTCGGTGGTGATCGTGAATCCGGGGGGCACGGGCAGTCCCGCGTTCGTCATCTCGGCAAGCCCCGCGCCCTTGCCTCCAAGTAAATCTTTCATGTCTCCGCGCCCGTCGGACTTCCCGTTCGCGAAGATATACACGTATTTGTTAGCCATCTATCCGTCTCCCAGAATAATTATGATTTCGAAGACAACTCGCATCGGATGCCAAATTGATGTTCGGAGCAAGCTAATGACTTAACTTCATCCTTCGCCGGTTGTCAAGCGGCCCGTCAGGCTTCAAAGCCCGCGCAGAGTATTTTCGTCGTAATCGCATATGAGCCGTTCCGGGTCCTGCTCCTCTATGGCCTCTCTGTTCAGCCATATCTTGATGCGGCCGTTTTCGGCGACGCAGATGATCTCGTCGAAGTGAACGTAAAAGCCGGTAAGCTGGCCGAACTCGTTGAACGTGTGTCTGGGTATCAGGTGACGGATCTCATTGAAGTCGATTATCATGCCTTCCCTTTCGATGTGAAACGAGATGCTCGCCTCTTTATTGAAGTCATTGAGGCTATCGAGTATGAGTATTCTTCGATTTTAGATGATTGCTCTAACCGGCATCAATTCCGGGCCTGCAGGACCTCTATCGAAGTCAGCGCGAACTCCATCCCGCCCGATGTCTTACCTCGCACGGGAATGTTCAGCTCCGTGTGCATCCACCAGTCGGACTGCTCGTGACCCGCCCTGCGGACCACGTGTCTCGAGCGGAACTCCCCGGCGGGAACGCGCACCGGCTCATCGCCTCTGGCCTCGATGCTCACGGCCTGAAGCGTGCCGACGGTGCCGTCGAGCTGAAGAGGCGCGACGTACCTGATCGCGTCCTTCGCGTCCGGGCCTTTGATGTTCTCGGACCAGCCCCATCCTTCGGCGGCCACGGCCTGGGACGTGAACGCGTACTTTTCGGGCACGCTCATGGTCTGCTCTATAACGCCCGAATCGCTGCCGCGAAGGCGGGCGGTCAGGCTCCCGTCTCCGAATCTGTAACGCGTGCGAGAGACGTCCGAGCCGCGACGCCTGGTGATCTCGACCATCGAGAGTTTCCTGGCCGCATCGACCCTATGCCAGATCTCCGTGATCGTGTCGCCCGAGGTTATACGGCTATGAACCAGGTTGCCGCCTTCGGCCGTAGAGTAAAGCTCCCACCGCTCCATGCCGCGCTCTTTGCCGCTCGCGTCCTTATACACGTAGACGCCCTGAGCGAGCTTCGGCCCGCGCTCCCATCTTCCCGGATGGGGCGGCTGTTTGCCGTTCAATATTGCCACGAGGTCCTGTTCCATCGAATCGCTCGCGGGAGTCTCGACGACGCGCCCGATCTCGCGCCCTCCCCGCTCGACGATCAAGGTGGGAACGTTGGTTATCCCGCGCTGCTGTATGGTCGCCATCGGGTCGTGAAACTGGCTGTCTATGCCGATGATGTTGACGCGGAGCCTGTCATTGCCCGCCGCGTGCAGGGCCTTCAGGAGCCTGGGCACGTAGTTCTTGCTGTCGGGGCACCACGAGCCGAGCACCACCGTTAGCGTCGCTTCCGCGTCGGCCGCCCTGAGCGCGCTCACGGCTTCGGGCGCGGGCTTGTATGCGCCCATCAGCGACCGCCAGACGGGCACCGTCTCAAGCAGCCTCGCCTCCGACACTTCGCCCGTGAGCCCGGGATGGGGCTTGATCAGTATGGCGCGGCCGTTAAGAGCGAAGAGGTAGGTCGAGCCGTCCACCTGCGCGAATCTGCCCGCGGCCTCCGCCTGCGCGCTGCTGTCGGATGTGGCCGAGGCGTGATCGGCCGAGACGCGAAAGGCGTCTTTAGGCAGAGTGCTTACCGTGCGCTCCGTTACGTCCAGGACCAGGGCGCGGTCCAGTTTCGGCGAGATGACTGCTACGCGGCGGGGCGCGTCGAGCATCAGTACCTGGGCCGAGCGGTCCACTTCATTGTCGATGTAGACGTCGCGCGTCGCGTCGTTCCAGGTGAACGTCTCGAAACCGCCGGCTCGCGCCGCGGGCGCTATCGCGCACACAAGTAGGACCAGGAGGGCGGGTAGTTTGACTTTCATGAATCCTCGCTTTCGATACTTTCATCCGCGGAGCCGTTCAACTTTATCAAAAAAACGAGCCCCGCCGCGAGCCTATAGGCACCGGCGGGTTGAATACCTGTCCGCGTAAGCTCTAAGATTCACCGGTGCGATCCTGTGTGAGACGAATGGTGAGGCTAAAGGCACGCGGCGCTGAACGGGACTAAAACACATGCTCAGACAAAAATTCGCGGCGACTCTGGTCGCTTTTTCATTGCTCTCTCTGCAACTCGCTTGCGGAGGTCTCTCGCATCGCTCCAGCCCATTCGGAGGGGGCCGGGCTGAGCAGGCCCCTCACTTCAAGCCCGGCTTCAATCTCTTCAAGCCGGAACAGGACATAGAGCTGGGCCGCGAGTCCGCGCAGAAGATCGCGCAACAGGTCCCGATCAGCCGGGACGAGACGACCGTCAATTACGTCCGCCAGCTCGGCGGGCGTCTCGCCTCGAAAGCTCCGGGGCATAAGTTCCCTTACCAATTCAACGTGGTCGCCACGAAAGACGTAAACGCCTTCGCGCTGCCCGGCGGGTTCATCTTCGTAAATGCCGGGGCCATCATGGCTTCCAGGAACGAGGGCGAGCTGGCCGGAGTCATCGCGCACGAGATCGTTCACGTCGCCCTGCGTCACGGGACGAGCCAGGCGACGAAGGCATACATCGCGAAGGCCGGGCTCGGAATCCTGAGCGCGATAGCGGGAGGCGACAACCCCGAGTCGGGCCAGATAATAAACGTCATCGGGGGAGTGGGCGCCAACGCCCTCTTCCTGAAGTTCGGGAGGACCGCCGAAACCCAGTCGGACCTCGAAGGCGCTCGCATAATGGCGGAAGCGGGCTATGACCCTCGCGACATGGCCGCTTTCTTCAAGACGCTTCAGGAGCAAAGCGGGCAGAGAGTGCCGGAGTTCCTGTCGGATCATCCCGACCCGGGAAACCGCGTCGCGGCTATCAATGAAGTCCTGCCCTCGCTCCCCGTGAGCAAGAACCCCGTCCACGATTCTCAGGAGTTCGAGCAGGTGAAATCCCGCCTGCTCGGGAGCGGAGGCGAGATGAGGCAATCGGCCGAGCCCGCGCGCCTCGGCTCCGCCAATCCCGGCGGCAACAAGACGAGCGTGAAGGTCGAGCCTCCCTCCCAGGACTTCGCCAGCTTCCAGGCGCGAGACAACTCCTTCGCCATTCAATACCCGCGAAACTGGGACGCTCTGACCTCCGACGAGGTCAACATGATCTTCGCCCCGAAGGGCGCGTACGCCAGGACCGATCAATCGGTCGTGGTCACGCACGGCATATTCATAGGCGCGGTCGAGCCCGAGGGCAACGACCTGGAATCCGCGACCTCCGCTTACATCCGAAAGCAGGTGGAAGGCAATCCCGATTTCCGCGTCGTTCGCGACCCGCAGGAGATCACGTTCGGAGGCAGAAGAGGCTACGCCACCGTCGTCGCGGGGCCTTCGACCGTCACGGGAGTCATGGAGATCGACGTGATCTACACGAGCGTGACGGGCGACGGCCGCCTCTTCTATCTCATCACCATGGCCCCCGAAGACGAGATTCAGCAGTATCGCTCCACGTTCGAAGCCATTATCAAGAGCCTTCAGCTCGCGGGGGCCGGAGAGTAGGGATCAGGGACGATAGCGGGATGAAGCCTGGCTTAATACTCAAACAGCGATAGGGACGCAATGCCGGGAGCTTCCGTCGACCTCACGCGGTGAGCCGGAAGAAGACGTCCTCGAAGTCGGCGTCGGCGAGGCCGGTAAGCGCGCGCAGCTCGGACGGCGGGCCTTCGGCGACGAGCCCGCCCGCGCGCATGACTCCCACGCGGTCGCTCACGCGCTCGACGAAGCTCATGACGTGGGACGAGACGAGCACGCCCCGGCCGAGCGCCCGCTCGGATTCTATTCTGAGCCTCAGCTTTCGCATCATCTCCACGTCGAGCCCGTTCAGAGGCTCGTCGAGGACCAGCACCTCGGGCGAGCCGATCATGGCCGCCGCCAGGCCGAGCTTCTTCCTCATCCCGAGCGAGTACCCGCCGACCAGCTTCCGGTGGACCATCTTCAGCTCGAAAAATTCTATCTCTTCGGGTATTCGGGACGGGTCCGCTTCCTTGAGGCCCGCCACGAGGTGAAGGTACTCGCTCCCCGTGAGCTGTTCGTAGAGGGTCAGCTCTTCGGGTAGGTACCCGAGATGCCGCCTCGTCTCCGGCTTGTGATGCGCGAGGTCTTCTCCGCAGATAATACGCTTGCCGGAGTCGGGCTCGGTTATTCCTATGATCATGCGGATGAGAGTCGATTTGCCCGCGCCGTTGGCTCCCACCAGGGCGTAGACCTCTCCCGCGTTTATCGAGATGCTCACGTTGTTGACCGCCGTGAGGTCTCCATACTTCTTCGTGATCTCTTCTACCACTACGAGGCTGTTGCTCAATCTCCCTCCGTGATCAGATAGTATCTCGCCATCTCGCGCCCGCGGTCGGTCAGCGAATGCATGGCCTGGAAGTAGATGATGATCCCGAACGGCCAGAGGAGCGCTCCGAACGCGCCGGCCGCGAGGCTCATCATGGTCATGATCAAGATAGCGAGCGCGGGCCGCTCGGGCATCTCGAACGAGAGCGCGCCTATGACGGAGCTGGAGAGCCACCACAGCCAGGCGCATTCGGCCAGCAACGGTAGCGCGTAACCGGGCGCGGCCTCTCCCGTCGAGAGCGCGACGAGCCACACGGTCGCGGGCGCGGGAAGGCTTACGAGGCGAGCGTACCAGAGCTTTGCCTCCCATACGTCCAGCCCTTTGACTCCCATGGCCCGCTCCATCCAGAAGTGCGGCAGCTCGTAGGCCAGCAGCACCGGGACCAGAGCGCCGAGCGTCGCCACCGCCATCACGCACGCGAGCTTGGTGGCCATGGCCCACGGCTGCCACGTCTGGTCGAACCATCCCCTGATCTCATACGGCGGCAGCGACTCCGCCCTTAGAAAGACGAACAGCGCGGCGTGCAGAATCAGGGCGATCGCCAGTACGACGTAGACGGCCGAAGAGAAGACCCGGAGCGTGAGCTGCAAGTCGCGCAGGAGCTGGGCCGCGACCGAGGGGCCGAACCGCCGCTTGAATGCCGGGAGCTTGAAGAGGTTCCAGCGACCGGAAGATTGTAATCGCTTCGCGTACTCGATGTCGGACGAGCGCCAACGCCTGTGCGAGCGCCGTATCATCACGTAGAGCGCGAGCGACCACGCGGCCGCCGCCGGGGGCCAGGGCCAGGCGGGCCGAATCCACGCGCCCTCCGTCAGGCAGATGACCAGGAGCAACCCCGAGAGAACCGCGCTCACGAGCAGAACGGCCAGGGCCCGTGCCGCCGCGCCTGAGTCTTTCGTGTGGCCCCGGTGGACCCAGTTGAGCGCGGCGAATACTTCACTGAGCGCCAGCACGGCGACGAACGAGACCAGGGCCGGCAGGATGGACGGCTCGATCATTACCTCTTTGCCTATGATCGAGCGGAAGGCCACGACGAGCAGCCCCGTGGCGGCGGCCCTGGTCAGGCGATTCACCATTGCGGCGTGCAGCAGAGTGTCGGAGCCGACCGGCAGCGCGTCGAAATAGGATTCGGGCCGCCTGATGTGGTATAGCTCGATGGTGGAGCGCGACAGGGCGAGGGCCATCAGGCACCCCGAGACCAGGGAGGCCAGGGCCAGGCTCGAAACGTGCGAGAGCTGCACGACCGCGAGATTTTCCGTCAGGCGCGTGGCCGTGGCGTACGTGCCGCCGATGACCAGAGGGCCGAGCACCATCCACGCGTAGATGTGCCGCCGCGCCCATCGCAACCGGATGAGCGTCGAGGCTTTGATCAATAGTAAGAACTTGTTCACGCCGGAGGATTCGAACGCGTTCCGAGTCGGGAAAGCTATCGCGGTTGTTACTTCACGCCCAGCAGCTCGACTTCGAATAACAGTGTTGAATTGGCCGGGATCTTGGACCTGGCGACGGCTCCGTAGCCGAGGCTGGGCGGGATGATGAGCTTGCGCTTGCCGCCTACTTTCATCGTCATCAGGCCTTCGTCCCAACCCTTCATCACCTGCCCGACGCCTATGGCGAAGTCCACGGGCCGGCCCGCGTCGATCGAGCTTTCGAACTTGGAGC
The DNA here is from genome assembly GCA_035537555.1 of Blastocatellia bacterium. Classification (GTDB taxonomy): domain Bacteria; phylum Acidobacteriota; class Blastocatellia; order UBA7656; family UBA7656; genus DATLMR01. The sequence continues at coordinate 6,826 of DATLMR010000203.1, read as the reverse complement.
CGTCCGTGAGGGTGCCGACATAATGGACCGTGACGGTCTGCCCGGGCCGCGGAGAAGGGCCGGTCCCTTCCTTGAGGTCGACGTACCTCAAACCCGAAGGGGTAGAGACTTCGCTGCCTGCGCCCCCTCCGCTTCCGTCGCCCAGAAAGGCCACCAGTATGGCCCCCGCCGCCACGACGGCCGCTATGATACCGATTATGATGTACTTGTTATTCTTGCCGGGCTTCGGCCTTGAATACGTGCTTCTCGAGGCCGATCCCCCCTTCGACTTTCTACGCCTGCTTTCGGGCACGACAGGTTCTCCTCTCGATTGCGAAGATATCGATGAGAGATTTTATAATCAATTTTCTCCCGGCGTTCAAATTGAACGTCCGTCGAATAAATCAAGAGACCTTCTCTTCGTAAGGCCCCCGAAGCTCGACCGGCTTGGACTTGCCCCTCAACCTCAGGTTGAGCATCTCGACGATGACGGAGAAGGCCATCGCGAAATAGATGTAGCCTTTCGGGATGTGCTGGTCGAGCCCCTCGGCCACCAGCATCACTCCGATCAATAGCAGGAAGCTCAGCGCCAGCATCTTGATCGTCGGATGGCGGTGGACGAAATCGCTTATCACGCCCGCGGAAAGAATCATCACGCCGACGGCTATAACGACCGCTATGATCATAATCGACAGGTGATCGACCATGCCCACCGCCGTGATTACCGAGTCGAGCGAGAAGACTATGTCGAGCAGCAGGATTTGAATGATGACGCTTGCGAAAGAGGCAGGCGTCCTGGTGCTCGATTGCTCCTCTTCGCCTTCGAGCTTGTCGTGAATTTCGTGCGTGCTCTTGGCCAGAAGGAAGAGCCCGCCCACGATCAGGATCAAATCCCGCCCCGAGATGCCTTTGCCGAAGACCTCGAACAGGTCGGCCGTCAGGCGCATTATCCAGCTTATCGAAAACAGCAGGCCTATTCGCGTCAGCATCGCCAGGGCGAGCCCGGTGGTCCGCGCCCGGCCCTGCTGGCCGGAGGGCAGCTTGCCCGCGAGTATAGAGATGAAGATTATGTTGTCGATTCCGAGGACGATTTCAAGCGCCGTCAATGTCAGCAGCGCTATCCACGCTTGAGGATCTGCGAACCAGTCCACTCTTTTTCTCCGTTAGGTGAGATTGAATTCCACCGGGTGATTATACACTGGCGCGCCGAAGTCGAAAGTTCATGAGCGAGTTAACGCGGGCTTTCGGTTGCGCTCAGGGCTGCTTCAGGAGGCTGGCCGCGCCGGAATCCGCGAGCCAGAGCAAGCGCCCGTCGCGCGGGCGAATGAGCTGGCTCGGGTACGTCTCCGGGTCTCGCGGCCCTTCGAGCACTCTGCTGAGCGCGGGCGCTTTGTCTTCTCCCGCCACGAGGAACGTCACGTTGCGCGCGTTGTTTATCGTGGCGGGGGTAAGCGTCAGGCGGTCGGCGTTCAACTTCTCCACGCGATTGGCGACCGCGATCTTCGCTCCCGCGTGCAGGGCGGCCGTCTTCGGGAAGAGAGAGGCGGTGTGGCCGTCGGCTCCCATCCCGAGCAGCACGAGATCGAATCGCGGGAGCTCCGTGCCGGACAGCTTGAAAAACTTTCCCAGCTCATCCGAATACTCTTCGGCCGCGAGGTCCGGGTCTTCGGCCTCGCCCCGCATGCGAAAGATGTTCTCCTCGGGCACGGGCACCTTATCAAGCAGCGACTCCCTCGCCATCCGGTAATTGCTTTCGGGATGATCGGGCGCGACCATCCTCTCGTCCCCCCAGAAAAAATAGAGGGACGGCCAGGGAATCTGCCCCGCGTAAGGCCCGGACGCGAGAAGCTCCAGCATCCGCCGCGGAGTTGAGCCGCCCGAGAGCGCCGCCGTGAAGCGCCCGCCTCGCGCTATATGCTCTTCGGCAAGCGCGGAGAAGTGCCGGGCCGCCTCCCGCGCCAGCTCGCTCGAATCGGCGTATATGCGGATATCAGGTTCGCTCATATCGGCTTCGGTCTTTCAGTCTTCAGACACGGACGGAAAGTGAAAACTACTCCTCCTTCGCGATCCAGTCCGTATGCACGTGGCCGCGCTCGGGATGGTCGATGCGCTCGTAGGTATGCGCGCCGAAGTAGTCGCGCTGGGCCTGGGTCAGGTTTTGCGGCAGGCGGGCCGTGCGGTATGTGTCGAAGTAAGAGAGGCTCGCGCTCATCGCGGGCACGGGGATGCCCAGCCTCTGCGCCGTGCTCACGGCCATTCTCCACCTCGCCTGCGCCGCCGCTATCCACGCGCTGAACTCGTCGTCGAGCAGGAGGTTGGGCAGGTCGGAGCGGCGTTTGTACGCGTTCATGATCGAATCGAGGAACCGTGCCCTGATGATGCAGCCGCCCTTCCATATGCGGGCCATCTCGCCCAGCCGCAACTCCCATTTATACGCTTCCGACCCCGTCTGCATGAGGTCGAACCCCTGCGCGTAAGAGCATATCTTCGAAGCGTAGAGCGCGTCGTGCACGGCGGCGATCAGCTCGCCCCTGTCTCCGTCGAATGTTGCGCCCTCCGGCCCTTTGAGTATCCGGCTCGCGATCACCCTCTCTTCCTTGATGCTCGAAAGCACTCGCGCGTCGATCGCGGCGGCTATGGTCGGTATGGCGACGCCGAGGTCGAGCGCCTCCTGCGCCGTCCACTTGCCGGTCCCTTTCTGCTCGGCCCTGTCGAGTATCAAGTCGACCAGAGCCCGGCCGGTCTCCGGGTCGCGCACGCCGAAGATGTTCGCCGTGATCTCGATGAGGAAAGATTCGAGCGGCCCGCGATTCCATTCGGAGAAGATGCCGGCCAGAGCCGGGGCGTCGAGCGAGAGGGCCGTGCGCAGGATGTCGTAGGCCTCGGCGATGAGCTGCATATCGCCGTACTCGATGCCGTTGTGAACCATCTTGACGAAGTGGCCCGCGCCGTCCGGCCCGATGTAGGTGACGCACGGGCCGGAGTCGGTCTTCGCGGCGATGGCTTCAAATACCGGCATGATCTGCTCGTATGCCTCGCGCGAGCCCCCCGGCATAAGCGACGGGCCGAAGCGCGCGCCCTCTTCTCCGCCCGACACGCCCGAGCCCACGAAATGAAAGCGGTCGTTTCTGAGCGAAGCCTCGCGCCTCTGCGTGTCTTTGAAATAGGAGTTGCCGCCGTCGATCAGGATGTCTCCGGGCTCCATCAGCGGCTTGAGCTTCTCGATGGTCATATCGACGGGCGCGCCCGCCTTGATCATCATCATGATGCGGCGGGGCCGTTCGAGGGCCGCGACGAACTCTTCGAGCGTGTGGGCGGGGGTGAACTTCTTGCCCGCGTTCTCCGATATGAAGGCGTCGGTCGTATTTGGCTCCCGGTTCCAGACCGCCACGCTAAAGCCGCGCTCTTCGATATTCAACGCGAGATTGCGGCCCATAACGGCCAGGCCGATTATGCCGAATTGCGCCTCTGGTTTTTCGCTGGTCATCGTTTGTCCTTTCTTCTCCATCTCGCATTGTAGACGAATGCGAAAAGGCATCCAAGCCGGGCGGCGCTCGAAATACCGGGGTGCAAAATCGCCGGGTCAGTTGCTAGAATCAAACGTGCGATTTTGACGCCTCGATGAAAGGAATACATGGAGTTTCCGAGATCAAGCGGCCTCCTGCTGCACCCCACGTCGCTGCCCGGGCCTTACGGCATAGGCGACCTCGGCATACAGGCTCGCGAGTTCGTCGATTTTCTTTCCGCCTCGGGCCAGCACCTATGGCAGGTGCTTCCGCTCGGCCCCCCGTCCTACGGCAACTCTCCGTACCAGTGCTTTTCGGCTTTCGCGGGAAACACGCAGCTGGTCAGCCCCGAGGGCCTGGTCGAGGACGGGCTGCTCTCCCGCTCGGACCTCGAAGGCGCCCCCCGGTTCGGCGAGGAGCGAGTCGATTACGAGGCCGCGAGCAAGTTCAAGAATCGACTGCTGGGCAAGGCCTTCGAGAATTTCAAGGAGCGCGGCCCTCAAGCCCGCTCCGAGTTCGATCAGTTCCGGCGCTTCGCCGCTTACTGGCTCGACGATTACTCGACCTTTCGCGCGCTTCAGGAGGATCACAATTACGAGCCCTGGAACACCTGGGAGCCGGAGCTGGCGGGCCGCGGGCCGGAAGCGCTCGCACGCGCCCGCTCCGAGATGGCGGACCGCATCGAGGCGCAGAGGTTTTATCAATATATCTTCTTCAAGCAGTGGCTCACGCTCAAGGCCTACGCCAACAGGAGAGGCGTGAAGCTCGTGGGCGACATGCCCATATTCGTCGCTTACGATTCGGCGGACGTGTGGACCCATCCGGAGCTGTTCAAGCTGGACGAAGATAAAAGACCGCGAGTGGTCGCGGGCGTCCCTCCCGATTATTTCAGCAGGACCGGGCAGCTCTGGGGCAACCCCATCTACGAGTGGGAGCGGATGGGCGTGACCGGCTTCGCGTGGTGGGCCGAACGCATGCGCGCGGCCCTTCATACCGTGGACCTCGTTCGGGTCGACCACTTTCGCGGTTTCGCGGCCGCCTGGGAAGTGCCCGCGAAAGACGAGACCGCCGAGCATGGGAGCTGGGTGAAGGTGCCGGGCAAAGAGCTGTTCACCGCTTTGAGAGACGCGCTCGGCCACCTGCCCGTCATCGCCGAAGACCTCGGCACCATCACGCCCGACGTTCTCACTCTGCGCGACGAGCTTGGATTGCCCGGAATGCGCGTGCTGCAATTCGCCTTCGGAGGCGACCCGAACGACACCCACCTGCCGCACAACTACGCGCGCGCGTCGGTCGTCTACACGGGGACGCACGATAACGACACGACCGTCGGCTGGTTCAATCGCCGGCCGGAAAAGGACTCTCCCTCGAGCGCCGCGCGGATAGAGCGCGAGCGGAACCTGGCCCTGAAGTACCTCGGCTCCGACGGGGAAGAGATTCACTGGGACTTCATTCGCGCGGCGTTCGCTTCGGTGAGCGACCTGGCGATCATCCCGCTCCAGGACGTGCTCGGCCTCGATTCGAGCGCAAGGATGAACCTGCCCGCGACCCCTGACGGCAACTGGGCGTGGCGCTTCAAGCCGGGCGCGCTCACCCGGGAGATCGGGGAGCGATTGAAGGAGATGACAGAGATCTACGGCCGCCGGGTCTATCAGTAACGCCTATCAGTAAAGTCTATGAGCGGGCTTTGTCTGATGCGTCAATCCTTTACACTCGACACCCCTCGGAGGCTCAAGTCGAATGCGCGTATTCAAGACCGTGATGAAATATCTGCTCGCGATCTTCTTCATAATCGCGGGCGTCAATCATTTCAGAAATCCCGAGTTCTATCTCAACATCATGCCGCCTTACCTGCCCTGGCACGGGCCGCTCCATCTCTTGAGCGGCTTCTTCGAAGCCCTGTTCGGCGCTCTGCTCCTGGTCCCGAAATACTCGCGGGTCGCTGCCTGGGGCGTGATCGCCGTGCTCATAGCCGTCTTCCCGGCCAACCTGCACATGGCGATGCATACCGAGCTGTACCCGAGCATAAATCCCGTCGCGCTCTACGTCAGGCTGCCCCTACAGGGCCTGTTCATACTGTGGGCATACTGGTTCACGCGGCCCGGCAGGGAACCGCTCGCCGCGCGAGCGGGCGAGACGCGCCTGACCTGATTGCCGGCCGCCGCGGCTCACCCTCCTATGAGGAGGCATGCGGGAAACCGCCGGAACGCTTCGGAGAGCTCTATCTCCTCGCGGCCGTCGATGACCTGGCCCGTGAAGGCGTGGCTCCAGGCTTTGGGCGCGCCCTCCGGCAGCTCGACGCGCGTATTCCGCCACGCGGCTCCCAGGGGGAGCTCCCGCTCGCCCACGACCGAGGTGAGGAGGCGCGGGGCGATGGTGATAGCCCACCGCGAGGGCGAGCCGGGACCGCCCCGCCTCGCGAAGGCGACGACGTTTTCGGCGCGCGCGCCCGTGACCCCCAGAGGAAGGTACTCGCCCTCGTCGAACAACTCCCTGTTTTCATTCCTCGCCATGAGCGCCCGGTAGATCGTGAATAGCTTCACGCGCCCGTCTTCGATCTTCGAAAGGAGCTCTTCGAGCAGGGCCGGGAGGTCCGCCTGCTCGCGCTCTTTGATCTCGCGGAGGAAGGCCGCGCGCTTCCGGTAATCGACGGGGCGGCGATTATCGGGATCTACCAGGCTGAAGTCCCACAGCTCGGAGCCCTGATAAAAATCGGGCACGCCCGGCGACGTGATCTTGACGAGGGCCTGTGAGAGCGAGTTGAACGCTCCGAACCGCGCCACCTTCTTCCGGAAGACCTCGAAGCTTTCCAGGAACTCGTTGCCCGTCGAAGGGGTCAGGACGGCCTCGACGAACGAGAGCAGGGCCGCTTCGTAATCCCGGCTCGGGTCCTGCCAGAAAGTGCGGACCTTCGCTTCTCGCGCGGCCTTGACCATGTAGTCTTTGACCCTTTGAACGTACGCGCCGCGCTCGCCTTCGTCGAACGGGAAGGAGCCGAGCAGGGTTTGATAGAGGAAGTATTCGCGATTGCGTGACGGAGCCTCTTCGCCCTCGATCAAAGTCTTGTGCTTTCGGTTTTGCCCGGACCACAGCTCCAGGTGCCGAGCCCACTCGCCGGGCATCTCCGTGAGCGTGTCGATGCGCGCGCGCGCGTCTTCGCCGCGCTTGGTGTCGTGGGTCGAGGTCGCGTTGAGCGTGAACGGATGGCGGGCGAATCGCGCCCGGTTCCATTCGTGGAAATCGCTGACGGCGATTCCGAAGCGGCTCGGGTTGTTGCCCACCTCGTTGAGCGATAAGAGCCGGTTGAAGATATAAAAGGTCGTGTCTTCGAGCCCCTTGGC
>DATLMR010000202.1:0-2839 GCA_035537555.1 Blastocatellia bacterium | reverse complement strand
TTCATCGGATCCATTCTCTCATCATAGGCTTCGGAGACGGTCAGCCCGTACTCGGTCGCCGTCTTCGGGATGAATTGCCAGATGCCCCCGGCGGCGGCGGGAGACATCGCCTCCGCGTGCCAGACGCTTTCGACGAACGCGAGCCACACGAGGTCTTCGGGAACGCCCGCGCGGCGGAACTCGGCCCGAGCCATACTCAGGTAGGCGTCGCTGCGGTTGATGCCGATCTCCATCGTCCTGCGCCCCACGGCGGTGGTCGTGTAATAGCTGACCCATTTATCGATGGCCGGGTTCGTTTCGTAGACCATATCTCCCACGGTCAGGCGCGCCACGCCCCTCTCCTCGTCGCGGGCGGTACTCTTCGCGGCCTTCTCCGCGTCGGAAGGCTGCCCGTCGGCAACCATCTTCGCGGCGATGAAGCCTTTTACCTTTTCGACGAGGCTGCCGGCCGCTCCCCTGGCCACGCCCGCACCCCCGGAAGTATCCGCCCGGCTGCCAGTCGAGGCAGCCGCAGGGCCCCTCTTTTGCGGCTTGATCGCGCGAACGCCCGAACCCTTCTCGGGAGCCGTGATCTCGCCTTTAACCCGCTTCTGCACGCGCTCAAAATACTGGGCAAGGCCGTTATCGGAGACGGCGGCGCCGGCCAGCAGGTCGAGCGCCCTGTCGAAATCCCTGCGCTGGCGGCTCAGGCCCCTCGGGGCCAGGTCCGTGACGGGCTCCTCGCCCGCCGAAACGTCGCCCGCCTGAGGCGCGGAGGTGACGGCGCGGCAGTACCTCGCAAAAGTGGGGGCTCCCCACATCAGGAGGGCCATGGAGATGGTTGCCATCGCGGTTGAAAAGAGTTTTTTCGCCAAGAGCGCTCTCAGCTTCGTGAAGACAGGGATCGAGAAGAGGCTTCGATTGATATTCATGTATACTCCCACTTGACCGGCGTCCGGCGGGGCCGGGGACAATGTTTTATTGCGATTAATTAGCTGATTTGTCGAGCCGAGGTCTTTAGGTTCAGACTCTATTCGCCTGAGGGCCGCTCTTATTAGGAAGCTTCGATTTCATCCCGTTACCCCTTGCTCGTAATTTCGGATCTCGTCTGAAGTTCATAAAGATTTTATCAGGCACCGCTATTCGCGGTCGAGAGGTGCCGGGTCTTTGCAATGAAATCACAAGGAAAGCGCGGCCGCCCCGCCCCGGCTCGCCCGGCCTGGGGATCAATCGCCCTTCCGGTCTTTAAATCTTTGAAGCACGGTCTCGACGCGCGCGGCCCAGGAGTTCTCTCGCCCGAGGCGGCGGAGTCGCTCTTTCGCGAGCGGGTCCCGGCCCTCGGCGAGCGCCTGGTCGAGCGCCTCTGAAAACGCGCGCGCGCCCGCCACGGCGCGCACCTCGGGAAAGGCCTCGCATTCCGGCATCCGGGTGGTGACTACGGGCTTGCCGGCCGCGAAGAACTCGTAGAGCTTGAGAGGAGATGTGGCGAGCGTGATGGAGTTAATCGCGAAGGGAATGATCGCCACGTCGAACAGGCTGAGATAGCCGGGCAGGGTATCGTAGTCCCTCTGGCCTATCCACCTGATGTTGTGCCTTTTGAGCATCCCCTGCCCGCGCGTGCGAAGGCCGAGGTCGTAAACCGGGCCGATAAGCAGGAAGTTCCAGTCCGGGCGCATCCCCGCCACTTCGTCGAGCAGGCCGTAATCGAACCATTCCGCCAGCGCCCCGTAATAGCCCGCGACGGGCTTGCCTTCGCGCCGCAGGGCCTCGATGTCGGGATCGGCAGGAGGCGCGGCGAGGTCGTCCGCGAATCTCTGGTACTCTACCGCGTTAGGCAGATAAAGGGCGTCGGGCCGCTCGGTCAAAGCGCTTTCGTGAAGCGTGCGCGCGACGCTTGCGACGAGGGTGGCTTCCTTCAGCGCGGCGGCGTGATTGCTTTCGAGGAAGGCGCGGTCGTAAGGGAATACCTCGAAATCATCGATCCAGTCGTAAACCGTGCGCGCCGAGGCAGGGTATCTTCTCCGGCTTTCGTAATTGTGAGTGAAGACCCAGAGCAGGGGGTCGGGCACGCGCGGCAGCACCTCTTCCGGCCCCCGGTACAGGAACAGATTCGGCTCCACCTCCCTGAACCCGTTCACGTCGTCGAAAGAGCTGCTGCTGTCGAAGATGACGACGTGGCCCCGACGGGCGAATTCGCGCGCGAGATGGTGCGGGCGCTGAGCGAGGGGGATTTCCCAACCGATCGAGGGCAGGAAGATGACCGCGCCTTCGCTTGACTTCACCCGCTCGATCACGCCCGAGAGCTGCCGCGTGTAATAGTCCGCCTCAACCGGGTTCAGCATCCGCGATAAGGCTCCGGCCCTTTGAAGCGTGCCCGAATGCGCGTCGCTCGGCTGCGCCGTTTTCATCATGCCGAACGCCCGATAGACCGGAAGCAGGTAGCGGTACTTGATCCGCCCGTACGAATTGAGAGACCGCCACAAGAGCGAGTCGAGCTTCGCCGCAAATCTTTTCGGAAGCAGTCGCATCACCCGCGCGCGCTCCTTCCCTCGCCGGAGACGGCCCGCCCGCGCTCGATTTTTTCGGATACAGGCAACGATTCGCGACACTCCGGTGTGATTGCCATTGGCTTGCATTGTGCACTATATTGACGAGCGCCTTCAAGGAACGGATTTGCTGGTGAAGGCTTCGATAGATGCCGCCCCGTATGCTCACAGAAGACCAAACTCCACGCGACGCGCCTCTCGTCAGCATCATAGTGCCGAGCTACAACTCGGAGCGGACTATAAGGGCGTGCCTTGAGGCGATACTGAAGCAGGAGACGGGCAGGAGGTATGAAGTGATCGTCGTCGACAGCTCG
>DATLMR010000201.1:0-2241 GCA_035537555.1 Blastocatellia bacterium | reverse complement strand
TGGCCAGGCTGTCGGACGTGCTGGAAGAGAAGGTGACCGTGGCGAGCGTGCCCGGAGGCCACTACTCGCGAAGGGTGGCCAGGGCGGCGGCGCTCGCGGGGATAGAGGTTCTCTTCACTTCGGAGCCGACGGCCAGCTGCTATTTCGTGGGCCGATGCCTCGTCCTCGGGCGCTATACCATAAATCAGGCGACCTCGCCCTCGCAGGCCGCGGCGATAGCCTCGGGCCGCGTGGCCCCGCGACTCAGGCAACTGCTCTTCTGGAACGCAAAAAAGATGACCAAAGCCGTGGGCGGAGAGTACTACCTCAAGGTCAGAAAATCTCTCCTGTGGCAGGAATAGGCCCCCTCCGGCTCTGAGGTAACCAATGACTGCAAGCATCGCCCAAGAATATATAAAGACGGATGACGGCCTCGCCCTCGCGCGGCGCGCCACGCCGGCGCGGCAATACGGATCGATCGGGCTCGTCTACGTCATCGCGACATTGCTCACCAGCGCCCACTTCATGGCCGATACGGTCGATTATGTCGAATCGGTTTTGAAATCGGTGGAGTTCTGGGAATTCGGACACCTGTTCTGGAGGCCCGTGGGATGGCTCCTGTACCAGGTATCGGAGCCATTCACGCGCGGTATAGTCGGCCCCGACCCGGTGGCGAATGTCGCCCTGGTCTTCGTAGCTCTGAACTGGATCGCGGGCCTGACGAGCGCGCTGCTGATATACGGCCTGCTCAAGCGCGTCACGAAGCACGAATGGGCCGCGCGCCTCTCCACCCTCGCCTTCGCCTTCTCGCACAGCTTTCTGAATTTCGCGCAGACCGGCAGCTCTTATATTCCCGGGCTGGCCTTTCTCCTGCTCGGCCTCTTCATCCTCTCGAAGAACGAAGAGAGGCCCGACCGTCTGCTCCGGTCTGCTATGGCGGCCGGGGTCGCCCTCGCCTGCTCGGTCTGCCTCTGGTTCCTCTACATCTGGGCGATCCCGGGCGCTCTTGCTTTGCCGTTCCTGTTATTCGGAGCCCAACCGGCCCGCCGTCGCCTGGTCTTCCGTGCGGCCGTCGTCTTCGCCGTCGCCGCGGGCCTCGCCTACGGGGCCGTGCTCGCCCATCTGGGGATCTATAACCTGACCGAGCTGCGCTCATGGATATCTTCGTCGTCTCACGGAATGACGCACGTCAAAGGGGTGACGAGGGTCGCCTTCGGCGTGCCTCGCTCCCTGATCGATATGGGTAACGACGGCGTAGTGCTCAAGCGCTTTCTCCTGGGAGACCCGTTCAACCCGGTATCCGTGCCGGAGGTGATCCTGCTGAGCCTGTGGGCGCTCGCGCTATTTTACATCTGCGGAGGCGTGGTCGCTTTCAACCTGCTGCGCTCGAAATGGGGCAAGCGGGTCCTGTTCTACATGCTCGCGGGCAGCCTTCCCATGATAGCGTTCGCCGCGTTCTTCGACGGCGCGGCCATCGAGCGTTACCTTCCGATCTACCCGTTCCTGTTTCTCGCGCTCTCGTGCTTCCTTGCCGGTAAGAGGCCCGCCCTTCCCGCAAAAATCGCGGTGCTCTCGCTCATCGCGGTCACCTCAGGATCAAATGTCATTCGAATGTCGAAGCCCGTTCTGGCCCGCGAGCAGGAGCGGGTGGCCGCGCGCATAGACGAGCTGCGGCCCCGGCTTAAACCGGAAAGCGTGATCGTCACCATCGACCTGCAAGACGCCCTTATCAACTTTCGCAGGAGCTTTCCCTTCGACCCGCTGGTACAGCAGACCCAGGCGCGCATAACTTCTCTGGTCATGATCGGCACCGAGCGGGTGCCCGCCTGGACCGAGGAGTTCGCCGAAGAGGCCGCGTCCACGTGGAGGCGCGGGGGGGAGGTATGGGTCACGGCCCGCGCATTGAGCCCTCGGCCGCGAGAAGAGTGGAACTGGGTCGAGGGGGCGGACAGGCGAATATCCTGGGACGATTTCTACTCCTTCTTCTCAAACCTTCAGACCGGAGAATCGACGGGCGGCGAAGACGGCTTCGTTCTTCTTCCGCCCTCGTCGAGTAATCAAAAAGTCCTGACGGCCCTCCTCGCGGGTGATCGGCCATGACGCGCAGACCCGCGAAATCGCCTGCCCGCCTGCTCGCCGTCATGGAAGCGGGCACGGTCACGGGCCCGGCAAAAAACCTGATAGATTTTTGCAGGCGCGCTCGCGACCTCGGGGCCGAAGCGTCGGGCCTCTCTTCTATCGACACGTCGATCATCACCTTCG
>DATLMR010000200.1:0-24161 GCA_035537555.1 Blastocatellia bacterium | reverse complement strand
ATGGCATTTATTGCGACCATCGAATCGAGCACCGTGTTGCGCCGCTCGACGGCGCGCCCGAGATCGCGTTGGGCCGAATACCTGTTCGGCGCGTGAATCAGGCCAGCAAGGAAGGCCGATTGCGAAAGTGAGAGGTCCGCGAGGCCCTTGTCGAAATAGACCTGCGCCGCTTCCGCGAAGCCGTGCACTGCGAACGTGCCGTTTTGTCCGAGGTATACATCGTTGCAATAGATCGTGAATATCTCTTCCTTCGACAGACGCGATTCGAGAATCACCGCCATGGCCGATTCTTTCAGCTTTCGCGCGAAAGTCCTGTCGCTCGAAAGAAAGGAATTCTTGATGAGCTGCTGGGTGATCGTGGACCCGCCCTGCACGATCTGCCCCTCGGCGATGTCGGCGTAAAACGCGCGCGCGATGCCCCTCCAATCGATGCCGAGGTGATTGAAGAACCGCCGGTCCTCCGCCGCGAGCACCGCGTTCTTCAGGTTTTCCGGAATCTCCTGGAACGTGACGTTGACCTTCTTGCTGCGGTTCCCACCCCTCACGGAAGCGAGCAACTCTCCTTCGATCTCCGCCGAACCGAGGCTCTTTCCGGTCGCCGGGTCTTTTAGCGCGCTCACTCGCTCCCGGCTCAAATCGACTCGTACCGGCCTCAGGTTCAACTGGAGGGAGGCCTCCCTGCCGGGCCTTATGCTGACAGTGTTGCCGTCAACCGAATAAACACCGGACGAGCTCTCGTCCTCTGAAGCCGCTCCCTGCTGGTAGCCGGCCGCGTGGAGGTATTCGATCAACTCATCTTTTCCCAGCCTGTCGCCGACGGCCAATTTATAAGGCGACGTAAAAATGCCCACGGAGTTGTCGAGGAACCCGCCCTGAAGCCTCGAATCGATCTCGCGAGACAACTGTGAGTAGAGATGAAGGGTCACGGCAAAGCACCCGATCGCGATCAGACCGAACACGAAGACTACCCTGGGCTCGAGCAGGCGCCGCCCGATGAGCCTCATCCTGCCGCCGCTCCTTCCACCCGGCGATCTCGAATCCTCCGCGGCTCCCATAGACTCATTCCGCGCCGTGAAGCTCCCCGAGCCCGGCCGCAATACCCTGGTTCGCGGGCCGAGAAGCCTTCTAGCCTTCAATTTATATGTGCCTTGTGTGCTCATATGATCAGTTCCAACATTCTCATTGAGCAAGGCCAGTGCCAGCGGGCGGAATCGGAAATGAAATGCCGTAAATTATTGAACGCACAAACGATCGGAGAAGCCCTCTGGAGCCTCGCGCTTCCGTGGCGCTCGAACCGTCTTCGATTGATACGGTCCCTGCGGCGTACTCTTTCATATCACTACGGCACGGGTAGATCAACAACCGGGGGTGAGCGCCGGAATGAAAAGAGCGCGGCTTCTGTCTGGCCGCGCTCTTTTTATTTAACCGACTCTTTGCCGCGAACGAGCCTTTCGCGAAGGCAGGGGCTGAAGAGACTCGTCTAGCGAAAATTGTACGAGGTGCTCTTCTTCTGGTCCCATTGGATCGCATCGATGTTCGGCGAATCGCCTGAAAATATCTCTTCGCTCAACTGGTCCGTGCTGACCTCGGGAGGGATACAAACACTGTACACGATCTTTCCCAGGGGGTTATCCTCATCCTCCCTGTCCACCTTTCGCAGCTCGGACGTGAAGTCGTGCTTCTCGAAGATCTCTTTCAATATCTCGTCGGTCTCCTCCACGTTTCGGGTAGTGACGGTCAACTCAAGGGAGCGGAATATCTGCGTGGGCTCGTAATACTCAAGCACCCAGAGCATCAAGAGGACGAAGAGAGCGAGGACGATGGCCAGCTCCCATTTGCCGACGCCGGTCGCGAGCCCGAGCGCGAGACTGATGAGCAGGACGGTCGTCTCTTTCGGATCTCTGATATTGGTTCGAAAGCGGACTAGGGAAGCCGCCGCGAAGATTCCGAATGCCCTGGCCGCATTGTCCGCGACCACCATCATCAGGGCCGAGGCCACGACCGCGAGCAATATCTGGGTCTGGGCTACGTAAGGATTTCTTTGAAGGCCCCGCACGTCCTTGCGCGGCCTGAAGGCGAGCAGGGCCGCGAGCAGGGCCGCTGCCGCAAGCCTCAACAGGACCCTCGCTATGGTAGCGGGCCAGCTCTCGGACTCCGCCGGGAACGTGGGAGCCTGCTGCGATCCGGACATGCCCGGAATGACCGATCCCCCTGTTTCAGTTGTCGGCTGGGTCGCGGGCGGGAGGCTTGCCGAGGGCTGAGCGGGTCTCTGCGCGGAGGGCTGCTGCGCCGTCTGCTGGGGCTGCGTATCGTTCGAGCTCTTAAAGAGCAGGTATCCGACTAACGCGAGTATCGCGAGGCCTGCGACGATGGCTCCGATCAGAAGCGCAGGCTTATCCGTGACGGATGGGCCTGTACCCTTCCCTCTCTTCCGCCCCCGCGACCCGGCCCGGCGAACCGCGTCCTGCGCGCTCGATCTCACGTCTTCCCTTCGCCTCTCCCTGCTGTCCGGCCTTATATCGTCTTCGGGGGGCAGGACGTCGAAATCGTCCCAGTCATCTCTTCGTCTTCGATCACTCATTCTCGGCCTCCGTTCATACCTTCGATTCAAGGTCGGTTCCTAATATGCAACACCCGTGCCCTCTGGCCCGGCCGCGATGAGGCCTCGCCACTTCAAAAGTAATTGAATCTAAAGGAAATTTTTCAAATAACAGCTAATAAAAGATCAAAAGCGGACAGGCGGAAAATTCCCACCCGTCCGCTTTCGATACTGAAAAAGTAAGATGCTCTGGTAATCTCCGGGCCAGGACCGGAAGGCGGAGGCGATTTAGCTCGTGACCCCTTCCATCGTTTCCGAGATGATCTGGTCGACGACGGCGTTGAGGTCGCCCGTTCGCTCGTAGGTTCTCAACTGCCTGTCGGCGCTCGTCCCGTTTTCCAGGATCGTATGGACGTACTCGATCTCCTTGCGGCTGCCGAGCTCGTCGACCACGTCATCGACGAAGGCGAGGAGTTCGAGAATAAGGCCGCGCGCCAGGACTTCCTGTTGTATGCCGAAGTCGATCAGCTTTCCGTCGAGGCCCCACCGGACCGCCCGCCACTTGTTCTCCTGGATCAGGGCGCGCCGGTAGAGGCGAAACCCCATGTTCTGCTTATAGAGCTTGTACAGCTTCGCGATAATCGCCTGGATGAGAGCGGCGAGACAGATGACTTCGTCGACGCGCGACGGGATGTCACAGATGCGAATTTCGAGGGTCGGGAAGAAGGGATGCGGCCTGATATCCCACCATATCTTTTTGGGGTTGTCGATGCACCCGGTCTTGACGAGCAGGCTGACGTAGTTCTCGTATTCGGACCACGAGCTGAAGTAATCCGGAATGTCCGTGCGCGGGAACTTCTTGAAGACCTCGGACCTGTAGCTCTTGAGGCCCGTCTGCGTGCCCATCCAGAAGGGCGAGCTCGTGGAGAGCGCGAGGACGTGCGGAAGAAAGTAGCGGGCCGCGTTCATCAGGTGTATCTGAGCCTCGCGGCTTTCGATGCCCACGTGCACGTGCATTCCGAAGATCAGCAGAGACTGAGCGAGGAACTGCATCTCGTTTACCACGGCCTCGTAGCGCTCGTTCGGGGTGATGAGCTGATCCTTCCAGCTCGAAATCGGGTGAGTCGAGGCGGCCGCGATGCGCAGTCCTTTCCTCCCGGCCAGGTCGGATACCGTGCGGCGCAACTTGATGACGTCGGCGCGCGCCTCCTGAATGTTGGCGCAAATCCCCGTGCCCACTTCGATCATCGACTGGTGCATCTCGGGCTTGACCTGCTCGCCCAGCATCATGACGCCTTCGTCTATCATCTCAGTAATGTGCGAGCGCAGCTCGCGCGTGACCGGGTCTATGATCTGAAACTCTTCTTCAATCCCGAGCGTAAAATCAGGCATCTCGGTCTCCTTTCGGTCGGAATACCGTCAATCGACAAGCATCGTCGGCACCATCCCCGCCCCCGAGGTAACGTTGGCGAGGGACGAGGAAGAGAGCCTCGTGAAGGCGCCGGCCACCTTACCGAAGAAAAGCAGCGGGTCGAGGTCGAGCAATTGATTTGTCATGCGGACTTCCCCCGCGGCCTCGTCGACGTAGGGGAAGAGCTCGTGGCTCGTCGTAACCCGCTCCTGCGCCATGTAATCGGCTCTGAGAGCCTCTTGTATGGCATGGTCCCAGGCGGCCTCATCGGATTCCCAACCGATGAAGATGCCGTGACCTCCGTAATCGTCGTTCGGCTTCAGCACCAGGCGGTCGCGACTTCGCCTGATGAAATCGAGCAGGCCTACCTGCTCGCCGGCGTAAACGGTTTTCGCGTCCTCCACCCGCCGGGTCCAGGGGACGTGCCTTGCGATGGCCTCTCGCTCCCCCTGCGTAAATTGGTGCTGGTGCCTCTCGTCGGTAAGGATGCCGAAGAGCATCTTCTTGTGAACGAACTTGGTCCTGAATGAATTGACGAAGACCGCCGCGCCCGCGCGGTATGCGTCGATGAAAGCCTGGCACTCCTGCCTCTTGTCTAGCAGCTCGGTCGTGAGCACGCGCCGGTACACGAGGTCTATCTGAAACTCCCCGTGGCAGAGGTGGCTTCCCCGGAGCTCCAGCTCGCGAGGGTCCGCTATCGTTGTCGCGTAGCCGCTCGCTTCGAAGAATTCCTTGAACAGCTCGAACTCCCTCTGCGTCGGCAAGCCCTTATAATCGATTATCCCGATACCGGGAGGCTTCGCGGTGGTGCGGACGCGCCTGTAGATCGTGAGAAGAGAATCGAGCAGGTTCTCCCGGCAGTACATCGGAGTCACCTTGCGTGAGCGCCTGAATCTCTTCATAACCGGCAGCTCATAAAAGATCTGCGCGGCGATGTCCTGGTAAGCGATCCCGGCCGGGCACTCGGCGTTCAGCTCGACGAAACTGTAAGAGCTGTCCGTGAGGAACGAATCGAGTCGGGACGTGACCGAGACATCCGCGTAGCCGGGATCGATCTGTATCAATTCCCGCTCGCCCTCGGTCAGGCCGAGCTGCGACAGCATCAGCTCGTCCTTCGGAGCCGCGCGTCCCACCTTCTCTATCGCCCCCCAGACCGTCTCGCACGCGGTCGTTATCTGCTTCCATTCGTCGCGCGTGACGAAATGGGGGCGGAGGTATGGCGCGAGCGAGCGCCCCCCGAAATTGAGCCGCACTTCATTGAATCTTTCGATCAGGTAGGCCCGGGATTCTTCGAGCAATCCCGGCTCGCTTTCGAACAGGTCGTTGTAGTCAGAGGCCGCCTGGCTGGTCATATCGTCCTCATCTTATGCTCCGGCGGGTCTCCGCAGTCCCGGTCTGTCCACGTCGTTCTTCAGCAACTCGCTCCACCTGTGCTCGGTCAGCGTAGGCTTGCCGTGGAGCGCGGTCTCGATTGCGAGGTCCGCGACCTTCTCCACCATCCACTTGAAGTAGACCGACCCGACCGACCACCAGTCCGCGTCCGGGGCCGGGTTCATATAGTCGATGGCGTAGGGGACGCCGTCGGCGATGGCGAATTCGACGGTGTTGATGTCGTACCCGAGCGCCTCGTTGATCTGGATCGTCTCCCGGCGAACTCGCTCTTCGATCTCCGGCTCCAGGTAGTTATCGACGACTAGGTACCTCTGGAAGATCGGGTCGTAAGGCATCGGGCAGACCTCTCTCTTGCCGATGCAGTACGAACGCACGTAATGATCGAAGGGGATGTACTCCTGCAAAGTCATGCAGTCGGTCCCGCTCTCATCGTACCTCTGCATCAGCTCTTGCCGGGTATTCACCCTGGAGACGCCGCGCCAGCCGCCCCCGTCATAGGGCTTGATGAACGCGGGCAGGCCCACGTAATCGATTATCTCTTCCCAATCCAGCGGGTACTTGAGGTTTCTCAGGGATTCGGAGACGACGCCCTCCTTGTAAGACTTCTGAGGCAGGAGGACAGTCTTCGGGATCGCTATGCCGAGATAGGTCGCGAGAGAGTAATTGAAGAACTTGTCGTCGGCGGTCCACCAGAAAGGGTTGTTGATGACTTTAGCGCCCGAGAGCACCGCGCTCTTCAAATAGGCCCGGTAGAACGGGATCTCATGCGAGATGCGGTCGATTATCGTATCGTACTCGCACTTCTCAGCCATCTTAACGCCGCCGAGCTTCACGTATTCGGCCGTGACTCCGGCCTCGCGCTCGTTAATCTCGTTGAGCAGAGCCTGCGGAAACGTGCCTTCGCGGCCCACAAGTAAGCCGATCTTCATCTGTGCCTCCATTATCGGTCCAATCTGTCAGCAGATTCTATAGCACGCCTCAAAGCGCGTGCAACCAGTTAGCCTTCAATTGTCGTAAGAGCTCGTCTCATAATAAGCGAGGGACCGGAGTATCTCGCGCCGGCGGGGCCGGCCGGCCTTCAGCGTGCGAGAGCTTCGGGCGCTGTGCTACAATTCAGGTCTGGCTGCCCGAAACTTACACAAAGCCCGAGCGTGATAGACCAATCAGGGGCGGTCTCTGGAGGTGGGGGTACTTTGCTTAAAGCGACGGAAAAAATATCAAGACAGGTTTTTAGCTTAATGCTGGCGGCGAGCCTCTGCTCGGCTCCAATGGCCTTCGGCCTCGGCTCTTTCTCCGGGGGCGTTCAAGAGAAGCAGCCCGAAGCGCCGGCCGAAAAGAAAGAGGAGGCGAAGCCTCAAACCGCGGCGGAATCCGCGAAGGGGAAGAAACAGGAGAAGGGCAAGGCCGAAGTAATCACGATGAGCCCGGTCGAGAAGGTGGTCGAGCTCGCGATACTGCTCTACGGCGGACGGCTCCAGCTCGAGAAGGTGCGCTCGGGAGTCCAGGAGACCGGCACTATTCGACTCGCGACCGATCAAGGCGACATCACCGGGAGCTACATCTTTCGCTCGCTAAAGCGCGAAAAATCCTGGGACGACCTGATCAGAGTCGACCTCGACCTCTCCCCGCCCGCGGATGCGCAAAGGCAGGGAGCGAACTCGATCAAGTACACCATCGCCTTCAACGGGGCGAGCATCTGGTCCGCGCAGAATAACCAGTACGTGAACTCGAAAGCCGAGGTCGAGGCGGCCTTCCGCGCCCAGTTGACCCACGAGTTCACGGCCCTCCTGCGGTATAAAGAGGACGGCTCTAAGATAGAGCTCATCGGCCCCGAAACGGTCGTGGGAGTAGAGTCGAACGTCGTCGAGCTGACCAATCCGCAGGGCGAAAAGACCCGCTACTGGGTTAGCATCAAGACCTATAGAATTCTTCACGCGGAGTATGAGCTGAAGCTCGTGGAAGGGCAGCCGCCTACAAAATACAGGGTCTCGTACTTCTACTCCCCATATCGGGTCATCCAGAATACCCTCGTGCCGACTCGAAAAGTCATGACGCAGGACGGCAAATTCGTTCAGGAAGTCGCCCTGACGGACTTTCAATACTCGGCCAAGCTCGATCCGGAGATCTTTCAGCACCTCCAGGAAAAATAAGGGTGTCGGAATAGATCACCCGGAGCCCAGGTACTCCTCGATCGTGAGCCCGACTCGCGAGAAGAAGGTGTCGGCGAGCGAAGGTATTTCGTCCACGGACTCGTCGAGGCTGATGCGCTCGATTCGCCACAGCGGCAGGAATACGTAGGTGAGGCCGATGTTCCGCTCGCCCCGGATTATCATCTTTGTCCAATCGTCGAAAGTGTTGAGGTCGATCCCGCGCAGGTAGACGCCGGGCGTCATTATCTCTCCGAGCACACCCCAGAGCTTCTCGCGCGGACTGTGAAGCGTTATGACGACCGGAGAGCCCGGCCCGATCCCTCTGCCGTGCGGTCCTATTCCTTCATCCATCGCAATCTCCGTCCGTTCGATTCAATGATGTCACCGCTCGACAATGATCGCGATTCCCTGCCCGCCCCCGATGCAGAGGGCCGCGAGGCCGCGACGGGCATCGCGCCGCGCCATCTCGTGGAGCAGTGTTACGAGAACGCGCGCTCCGCTCGCTCCGATGGGGTGGCCGAGGGCGATCGCCCCTCCATTCACGTTCACGCGCGAGCTATCGATCCCGAGCTTGCCTGCGACGCCGATACTCTGCGAGGCGAAGGCTTCGTTAAGCTCGAACAGATCTATGTCGCTCATCGCGAGCTCGGCCTTTTCGAGCGCCCGCTCGATCGCGGGTACCGGCCCGAGCCCCATGTACTTAGGATCGACCCCGGCGGAGGCATAAGAGAGAATCGTAGCGAGCGGCGTCAGCTCCATCAGACGGGTTCGCTCTTCGCTCGCGATGACGAGGGCCGCGGCCCCGTCATTGATCCCGGATGAATTTCCCGCCGTGACCGTCCCGGCCTCTCTTTGAAAAGCGGGCTTGAGCCTGGCGAGCGATTCGACGGTCGTGCCCGCGCGCGGGTGCTCGTCGACCTCGAAAGCGAGTGGGGCTCCCTTCTTCGCGGGGAGGGGGACGGGGACGATCTCGTCCCTGAAGCGACCCGCCGCGACCGCGGCCTCGACTCTTCGCTGGCTTTCGGCCGCGAACTCGTCCTGCGATTCACGCGTGACGCCGCAGGAGGCCGCGACATTCTCTGCCGTTACGCCCATGTGGCACCCGCCCATCGCGCAGGTCAGCCCCTCGCTCAGCATCGAATCGACCAGCTCTCCATTACCGAGGCGGTAGCCCCACCGCGCGTCCTTCAAGATGTACGGCGCGCGGCTCATCGATTCCATCCCGCCCGCGACGATCAATTCGCCATCCCCGGCCGCGATTGCCTGCGCGGCGAGTGTGACCGCCTTGAGGCCCGATCCGCACACCTTGTTCACCGTGAAAGAAGAGACGTTGACGGGTATTCCCGCGGCGATCGCCGCCTGCCGGGCCGGGTTCATCCCGCCTCCCGCCTGAAGGACATTGCCCATGATCACTTCATCGATATCGGCCGGGTCGATCCCCGCTCGCGCGAGCGCGCCCTCGATCACGACGCGGCCCAGCTCGGAGGCAGAAACATCCTTGAGCGCGCCTCCAAAAGCGCCTATAGCGGTCCTCACGCCGCTCACGATAACTGCTTTCGACATGATCTCCTCCAATGATTCGGCCCGGCCGGGCCTGTCTACACCACTCTATTGTTCGATCACCGTCACGTTGTCGAAGGCCTGGCCCTCCTGTGCATAACAAAAAAGGCCGATCTTTCCGCTGGCGTAAGAAGAGTCCCGAACTTCGAATAATCCCCTCCCATCTACCGACGCTTTGATCCTGTCCCCCGAGAGATCGATTTCTACCGCCATCTCCGAGTCCGGCTTGAAGCCCGATCTGGCCGACCAGAGCTCAGTGTAATCCGGCCCATTCCGCTTGTCCAATCGCGTGATCGGGCCTCCGCTCATGCCGTCCTGGATGAAGACGAGCCTGTAAAAGTGCTCGGGGTCGACGAAGCGAAAGACGAGGCCGAACCCATCGTCATCCTTCGGGAGTGCTTTGACCGAGAAGGTGTAGTCACGCCAGCTACCGTCGCCGGCGACGAAAAGCGTCCCGTACCATCGCCCGATGAAATCGCCGGGCCGTCCCCATATGTTGCTCCTTTGAACCAGCCAGCCGTCCTGCCCCACTCCCCAGGCGGACCGGCCTTCGAGCGTGTCCGGGTCGTCGATGGCGGTCCAGCCGCCGAGCCGGTCGTCGTGGAACCGCTCGTCGAGCAGGGTGCGCTTGCAGGATGAGAGGGCGAGGGCCGTGATGATGAGGAAGCAGCAACAGATTTCGCGCATGTCCCCGATGTCCGTCTATCTGCCTGACAAGCAGGTGTACCAGGCGGGAGCCGCCCTATTCGGAGTGCCTCAGGGTCGCGAGGGACGCGAGAGGCTTCATGGCCCTGAGGCGCTCGACCTCCGTGACCCCGGTCGGGTATGCCTGATAGAGCGTGAAGGATTCGACCTGGATGCAGGATAACGGGCTATCCTTCTCTCCGCTCGTATCGATGCCCACGCAGCCGCCGTTGATGTAGATGCCGAACCGCCTGTGCCGCCCCTCTTTCGGCAGGAATTGAGTCGGAGTATGCCCGAAGAAGCAGAGCTTTCCCTCGTATCCTTTGTGGAAGTCCGAGTCCCGCGTCCACAAGAGAACGTCGGGGTCGGTCTCTCGCGGGTGCTCCCCGGGAACCAGGCCCGCGTGAACGTATATCGCCTGCTCGTCCTCGTGGTAGTAAGGAAGGCTCTTGAAAAACTCGATGTGCTCGTCCGGGATCACGATGTCCGAAATGTCCTGCAGCTGGGCGAGGTCGATGCCGTAACCGGCAAGCGTCGCCAGCCCTCCGTTCTCCGGTATCAGCCATTGCAGGTCGCCGTACTCCAGGCAGTCCAGGAGCATCTGCTCGTGGTTCCCTCGCAGCACGACGACGTTCGGGTTCTCTTCGACCAGGGACATTATTCTATCGACCACGCCGGGGGCGTCGTCGCCCCTGTCGATCAGGTCTCCCAGAAAGATGATCTTGTCGTTCTTGTGGTCCCACGGCACGTCGCGCACAAGCTGGTCGATCAGCTTCGACCGCGCGTGGACATCTCCTATAACATATGTGGCCATCTTAACCTTTCCCTATTTCTAACCGTAATCCCTACATTGACCGAAAGGAGGCAGGAAACCAATCTTAACAGATCGCGCCGGATCATCCAGTCGCATTGGAGACCGGGGCCGGGATCTCCCTCTCGACGGCGCGAGCGATCGAGCTCAAGCGCTTCATCAAAGAATCGAACTGCTCGGGCCTCAGAGCCTGCCCGCCGTCTGCCAGAGCGTTCTGCGGATCATGGTGCACGTCGATCAATATCCCGTCGACTCCGGCCGCGACCGCCGCCTGAGCGAGCGCCGGTACTTTATCGCGCCGCCCGGTCGCTTCGCTCGGGGCGGCGACTACGGGGAGATGCGAAAGCTTCTTGATTATCGGGATCGCCGAGATGTCGAGGGTCTTTCGAAGATACGGCTCGAAGGTCCGTATCCCACTCTCGCAGATGACGACATTGAGGTTCCCCGCCATCATCACCCGGTCGGCCGCGATCAGAGTCTCTTCGATCGTGGCCGCCGTCCCCCGCTTGATGATGACCGGGATAGCGAGCGCCCCGGCCTGTCTAAGCAGGTCGGGATTCTGCGCGCCCCCGCCGCCCACTACCATCAAATCGACGTATTCGGCCGCCGTCGCCACCTGCCGCGAGTCGTAAACTTCGGAGAGCGCAAGCAGACCGAAACGGTCAGAGGCTTCTCTCAATAATCGCAACCCCTTCTCACCCGGCCCCCCCTGCGAGTAGAGCGACTCGGGCGAGGCGAAGACCCCCGCGCGCAAGACCCGAGCGCCGCGCTGCGAGACGACCTCCGCAATCCTCATGATCTGGTCGCGGTCTTCGAGCATCGAAGGCCCGGCCATCACGACCACCTCCGGCCCGCCTATCGTGACGCCCCCGACCCTTATGACCGTGCCTTCCGCCTTGAAAGAGCGATTCGGGAGCTTGTATGGCGTGCTGATTCTTATAACCCTCTTCACGCCCTCCAGTATCTCGATATCTCTAAGGTCCACGATCCGCTCGCCCACCACTCCGAGCAGGGTCTGGAGCATCCCGGTTATGCGATAGATATCGAAGCCGAGCCTGACAACTTTGTCTATTACATTGGCGATCTGCTCTTCGGAAGCAGTCTCGTCCATCACGATGACCATAAGTACTCTTCAAAGCCCCTGTCGGAATTCGATCACTCGATCTCAGGCGCCGCCGCGAGGCTTGCGCCCCCGCTTTTTCGCCTCCGGGCGCTGCCTCTCCTCCATCTCCCTATCGACAACCACGCGCTCCAGGCGGCGCGACTCGTCGATTATCCTCTCGAACAATCTGCGGACTGCATCAGGCTCGAGAGGGCCGTTGCTCGCGCCGATGACGTTTTCAATTACCTGCGCCTCGCGGGCCGGCGAATAGACCGGCAGCCCAGACTTTCTCTTGATCCGCCCGATCTCGATGGCGCACCTGGACCGCGCATTGAGCAGCTCGACGAGGCGCTCGTCTATACTGTCGATCTCTTTCCGCCAGTCGTCGATCTCCAAGCCTTCCTCCGCCCTCTTTGCAGGATCATCAAGTTTAGCCACGGCCTGCCGGTCTAGCAATCATAAAGTTACGGTCGCTTCGCGGTTTACGCCTTCCGCCTTCGGGTCCGGTCGCGCTTCTGCCCCGGCTTAAAGCGCCGCCGGCACCGCGCGCCCGGAGACGAGCCACCTGGCGAGCGCCCCGACTATTCCGACAAGGTCCGGGGCATTCAAGTTCGCTTCGATCTCTGACACGATACGGCTGCCGACGACCGCGCCGTCCGCCGTCTTCCAGACTTCGGAGACCTGTTCCGGGTTCGAGATGCCGAAGCCTACGGCGACAGGCAAGTCCGTAAATCTACGGACTCGATTCGCGAGGGCCGCCGAAGCGTCGGACAGGCTCCGCGTCGCTCCGGTCACCCCGGTTCTCGCCACGGCGTAGATGAAGCCCGTGCTCGCCTCGGCCACCCTCCTGATTCGCTCGTCCGTGCTCGTCGGCGCGACAAGAAAGATCGTGTCCAGCCCTTCCGCCTTCAGGGCGATTGAAAACTCCCCGCCTTCTTCCGGCACCATGTCGGTCGCGAGCACTCCATCGACGCCCGCATCGGCGAGCAGCCCGGCGAGGCCGGGGCCTAGCGCGAGCAGAGGGTTCAGGTAGCTGAAAAGGAGGATCGGGATCTCGCTCTCTCTGCGAACCTCGCGAACTATCTCGAGGCAGCCACGCGCGTTTACCCCGTTACGCAAGGCCCTTTCCGAGGCGCGCTGAATCGTCGGCCCGTCGGCCATCGGATCGGAGAACGGGACGCCAAGCTCGATTATGTCCGCGCCCGCCCGCTCGAGTTCGAGGATCAGTCTTGCCGTCGTCTCGACATTCGGGTCCCCCGCCGTCAAAAACGGAATGAAGGCCTTGCGGTTCGAGGACCTCAGCTCGCGAAACCTGGCGTCGATTCTACTCATAATCACTCGTTCGAGCAGGCCGGATCGCGTCACTCGCCGAGGGGCGTTCCTGCCGCTCGTCCGCCGTCCCTTTCGGCAATGATCTGCGCGACCGTGCTCACGTCCTTGTCCCCGCGCCCCGAGAGATTCGCCACGATGATCCGGTCCCGGCTCATGGTCGGCGCGGCCTTGATGATCTCCGCGACGGCGTGAGAGCTCTCCAACGCGGGAATGATCCCTTCCAATCGCGCAAGCAGCTCGAAGGCATCGAGCGCCTCCTGATCGGTCGCTGAGGTATAAGAGATTCGCCCCGCGTCGTGCAAATAGGCGTGCTCCGGCCCGATAGCCGAGTAATCGAGGCCGGCGGAAATAGAGTGGGTCGTGGAGATCTGCCCGTCCTCGTCCTGAAGCACGTAGCTCCGCGTTCCCTGGAGGACGCCCGGGCTCCCGCCTTTGAAGCGCGCCGCGTGCTCGCCGAGATCGAGGCCGCGGCCGCCCGCCTCGACGCCGACAATCTTCACCCCTTCATCTTCGAGGAATTCGTAGAACAGGCCGATCGAGTTGCTCCCGCCGCCCACGCACGCTATGAGCAGATCGGGAACCCTTCCTTCCTGGGCGAGTATCTGCTCTCTCGCCTCGCGGCCGATCACGCTCTGAAAGTCCCGAACCATGGCCGGGTAAGGGTGCGGTCCCATCACCGAGCCCAGGAGGTAATACGTATCTTCGACATTGGTCACCCAGTCTCGCAGGGCTTCATTGATCGCATCCTTCAACGTGCGGCTTCCAGATTCGACGCCCCTGACTTCGGCTCCGAGCAATCGCATCCGAAAGACGTTCAGCTCCTGCCGCCGCATGTCCTCGGTCCCCATATAGACCACGCACTTGAGGCCGAGAAGGGCGCAAACCGTCGCGCTCGCCACTCCGTGCTGACCCGCCCCAGTCTCGGCGATAATCCTGGTCTTCCCCATGCGGCGGGCAAGGAGCGCCTGCCCTATCGCATTGTTTATCTTGTGCGCGCCGGTATGGCAGAGGTCCTCGCGCTTGAGATAAATGCGGGCTCCTCCAAGGTGATTCGACAGATGCTCCGCGAACATCAAAGGAGTAGGGCGTCCGACGTAATTTTTCAGGAGGCGATCCAGCTCGCGACAGAAGGACTCATCGCGCCCGGCTTCTTCATAAGCCAGGGTCAATTCTTCGAGCGGGTGCATGAGAGTTTCAGGCACGAAGCGGCCCCCGTATTTGCCGAAGTGGCCGCCCGCGTCGGGCATGGTTTGAAACCTCTTCCCTTCTGCCTTTGACATATTCGATCCCTTCCCCGTCTCCTGATCGGATCAGTCGTCTCTGTTGGCCTTTTCAACCTCGGCGATAAACGCTCGCATCCTTCCAAAGTCCTTAACGCCGGGGCTCGATTCGACTCCACTGCAAACATCCACCGCAAACGGCCTGACCGAGCCGATGGCTTCGCGCACGTTTTCGACCTTCAGCCCTCCGGCCAGAATTATCGGAGCGAACTCGGCCGCCCGGACGGCGAGACGCCAGTCGAAGCGCTCGCCGGTCCCTCCATAGGCTCCGCGCTTCTTGGAATCGAGGAGGATGGCGCCCACGGGATACGCCCATATCCCCTCGACGTCGGCCTCGGTTTCGACCCTCACGGCCTTTATAAAAGCGACGCCTTTGAGCTTATCGATCAGTCGGAGCCTCCGACAAAAATCCCGTGTCTCGTCCCCGTGCAACTGTATGGCGTCGAGCCCGACCGAGGTCGCGATTCCCTCTATGTGGTCCGCTTCTTCGTTGACGAAGACCCCTACCCTGGAAACGAAGGGAGGGAGGCTCGCAATCACGGCGTGGGCCTCGGCGGGCTCGATATACCGAGGGCTCTCGCGCCAGAAGTTGAATCCAATCGCGTCGGCGCCCGCATCGATAGCCGCCCGAGCCTCCGGGAGCGACCGCACGCCACAGACCTTGACTCTGACTCTGGTCATAATTCACCGAAGGCCCGGTCCGGGCTCATCGCTTCGGAGAAGAGAGATCGCAGGCTCGCGCCCGGATCGGGTTCTCGCATCAATCGCTCTCCGACGAGAACCCCGCTGTATCCCGCGCTCTTCAGCCTGTCGATAGCCTTCCCCGAATCGATCCCGGACTCGCTCACCAGAATCGCCGTCGCCGGAGCCAGAGGGGCGAGTTTCAAAGAGGTCGAAAGGTCCACCTCGAAGGTTTTCAGGTCGCGATTGTTGACTCCGATGATCCTTGCTTCAGTTTGAGCGACTCGCCTCATCTCTTCTTCCGTGTGAACTTCGACCAGGGCGTCGAGGCCCAGCTCATCCGCGCGCGACATAAGCTCGGTCAAGAGCCGGTCACCCAGGATGGCCGCGATCAAGAGTATTGCTGCCGCGCCCGCCTCCGCCGCTTCGTAGACCTGGTACTCGTCGAAAATAAAGTCCTTCCTGAGCAAGGGAATCCTGACCACTTTGCGGATGTCGCGCAGGAAGTCGAGCGATCCTCCGAAAAACTCCTCCTCCGTCAGAACCGACACCGCCGCCGCTCCCGCATCCTCGTAGCTCCGCGCTATAGAGATGTGATCGAATTCTTCGCGAATGATCCCTTTCGAGGGCGAGCGCCGCTTAACCTCGGCGATGATATTGACGCGGCCCTCCCGGCGCAAAGCCTCGCGGAGAGCCCGGGCCTCACCCGGGCCGCTCGCGTCGGCCGACGAAGCGACGAGCGCGACGAGTATTTCGAGCGGGCGGGCGCGCTTCGCCTCTTCGACGCGGATCACCCGCGCCTGAACTATGGTGTCAAGAATGCCTCCCGCGCAGATGACACCCCGAGGCAATTCCACTCTCTCTCTCTTCACGGGCCTTCGAGACCTCATTCGACACTGTCGTCTTTCGGAGGCAGCGGGGGAGCCGATACGCCTGTCTCAAGCGTCGAGCGCCAGAAAATTCACGAGCATCTGTTTACCGTGCTCCGTCATAACGGATTCGGGATGAAACTGGACGCCTTCGACGGGCCGTTTCTTATGTCTCAATCCCATAATAACTCCATCCACCGTGGTCGCGGATACTTCAAGCGAATCCGGCAGGCTCTCTTTCTCCACGATGAGAGAGTGGTACCGCGTGGCCTTGAAACGATAGGGAACCCCTTTGAAAATGGTGGCCGAGTCGTGGCAAATCTCGGATGTCTTACCGTGCATCAAATAGGGCGCGCGTATGACTCGCCCGCCGAACGCTTCCGCTATCGCCTGGTGCCCGAGACAAACTCCGAAGATCGGTATCTCTTCGGAGAGTTCGCGAATCGCTTGAATTGAAACGCCCGCGCTCGCGGGCACGCCCGGCCCCGGCGAAATCAGCAGGCGGGCGGGCCTGAGCCTTCTTATCTCCTCGACCGTGATCGCATCATTACGATAAACCTCGACTTGCTCCCCCAGCTCCCCGATGTATTGCACCAGGTTGTAGGTGAAAGAGTCGTAGTTGTCTATTACCAGAATCATAGCCGTCATTTTAGCAGCACCCGGCCCGATAATCCTACCCTGGGGAATTCGCGCGAGGGGCATGCGGGAGCCGCGATTTAGAGCATCTGGATTTTTCCGGTTGAAAAGCATAAGTTAAAGTGGCTCGGAACTCGCCTCCGGGTTCATTCAGAGGAATACGACAGAGGGGAAAACATGTCCAAACCGAAATGGGACAGGAAGGGCTGGGTCAGTCTCGTCCCGAACGGCATCAATCAGGTGAAGCCGAACCATTACGTTGAGATGGCGAAGGTGGTCTGGCGGAATCGCGACCAGCTTCCGTACGCCTGGAGAGTTCTCACCAGGGGCGTGTGCGACGGCTGTGCCCTCGGCACGACCGGCGTGCGCGATTTCACGATGGACGGAATTCACCTCTGCATGGTCCGGCTCGACCTGATGCGTCTCAACACGATGCCGGCTCTTGACGCGGCCGTTTTCGACGATACGGACGCGCTCTCGCGTATGAGCGCCTCCGAGCTGAGGGAGCTGGGCCGCCTGCCCTACCCGATGGTCAGGAGGAAGGGCGAGAAGGGCTTTACGCGCGTGTCGTGGAGCCGGGCGCTGAGCATCGCGGGCGACCATATAAGAAGGACCGCGCCGGAGAGGCTCGCCGTTTACATGACTTCCCGGGGGATTACCAATGAGGCCTATTACGTCGCGCAGAAGGCGGCGCGCTTCCTCGGGACCAACAACGTAGATAACTCGTCGCGCATCTGCCATGCCCCTTCCACAGTCGCGCTCAAGCGGTCGCTCGGCGTCTCGGCTTCGACCTGCTCTTACAAGGACTGGCTCGGCACGGACCTGCTCGTCTTCTTCGGCAGCAACACTCCCAACAACCAGCCGGTCACGACCAAGTATATCTATCACGCGAAGAAGATGGGCACGCGGGTTGCCGTGATAAACCCCTACGTCGAGCCGGGGCTTGAAAGGTACTGGGTTCCTTCCGTGGCGGAAAGCGCGCTCTTCGGCACGCGCATAGCGGACCATTTTTACCAGATCAACACGGGCGGAGATCGCGCCTTCATAGCGGGGGTCATCAAGCATCTCGTCGCGCAGGGCTGGACCGACGAGCAATTCATCGGGACCTATACCAAAGGCTTCGGCGACTTGAAAACGGCTCTGACGGCCATTTCCTGGGAAGCTCTGGAAGAATCTTCCGGCAGCGACAGGGGCCGGATGCTCGACTTTGCGAAGGTGATCGGGCAGGCGCGGTCGGCGGTCTTCGTATGGTCGATGGGGATCACCCAACACCGGAACGGAGTCGAAAACGTCAGGGCAATAGTCGATCTCGCCCTGACGCGCGGCTTCATTGGCCGCGAAAAGTGCGGCCTCATGCCGATTCGCGGACATTCCGGAGTTCAGGGAGGAGCGGAGGTCGGGGCGGCGCCCAACCAGTTTCCGGGCGGGCTTGAGGTTAATGAAGAAAACGCCGGGCGACTCTCCGACCTATACCGCTTCCCGGTCCCTTCCGGCCGCGGGCTGAACGCGGTAGAGATGATCGACGCCGCGCACGAAGGGATGCTCGATCTCTTCTACATCATCGGAGGGAATTTTCTCGAGACTCTTCCCGACCCCGATTACGTGCGCGAGTCGCTCGAAAGAGTCGCGGTACGAATTCATCAAGACATCGTGCTTAGCCCGCAGATGATGGTCGAGCCGCGAGAGGCGGTCGTGCTGCTGCCCGCCCAGACCAGATATGAGCAGAGGGGCGGAGGGACGGAGACTTCTACCGAGCGCAGGATACTCTTCGGCCCCGAGATACCGGGCCACCGGATAGGCGAGGCGCTCCCCGAATGGGAGATCCCGATGATGCTGGCCGAGAGCGCAAAGCCCGACCTCGCCCACCTGATGCATTTTGAAGACGGGCAGGCCGTGCGAGACGAGATAGCGCGGGCCGTGCCCGCCTACGAGGGAATCCAGCGCCTCTCACGGCAGGGCGATCAGGTACAGTGGGGCGGCGAGCGGCTCTGCGAAGAGACGAACGGGGCGGGCGCGACCGTCACGAAGTTTCATACCGAGGACGGCCTGGCGAGTTTTTCGGACATCGTAATCTCCGGGCCTCCCGCGAGCGGGAAATTGCGCCTCTCCACCAGGCGCGGGAAGCAGTTCAACAGCATCGTACACCGCGACCGCGACCCGCTCAACGGGGCGCGCCGAAAAGATGTGCTGATAAGCGCGGAAGACGCCCGGCGGCTCGGGCTCGAAGAGGGGGAAAAAATCCTGCTTCGCAGCAGGTCGGGCGAGATGACGGGCTATTGTCGAATCTCTCGAATCAGGGCGGGCAACGTTCAGGTTCACTGGCCCGAAGGGAACGTCCTGATCGAGCGCGGAGTGAGCGATCCCGAATGCGGGATACCCGATTTCAATACGGAGGTCGAGGTCGTAGCACTTTGAGGGGCGCGCGACGAAACGGTCTTGAAGAATTCACAAACACGCTACCGCTCTAAAGCGAATAGAGACTATCGACGAATTCCCGGGCCGCGCGCGTGCTCTGCTGCGCGGCCGCGCTTTCGCTATGCGGGCTGTGCTTCCCTTCCTCGATTATGAGAAAGCGCGCCTCGGGCAGCGCCTGCCGCACCGCCGAAAGCTCCTCCGGCTCTGTGCGCGGGTCTCGCGCCCCGTGAATAAAGAGCACGGGAACCGACAGCTCATTCAATCGACCGTCGTACAGGTCCTCCCGGTCACTCGAAGCCGTGGAGGCGAGCTGCGCCCAGGCGGTCCCGTTGTTGACGATTACGCGCTGCCAGTCTTCCGGCCCGTGATCTTCGGCCAGGGTCGCGACGATTCGATCCCCAAGCTGGGCCGGATCGACGACCATGGATCGGAAGAACCCCTCGGAGCCGGGTTTCACGCGGTAGAAGTGGAAGGCTTCAAGAATCAGCCCCGCCACTCTTTCGGGCGCGGCGAGGCCGATCTTCGCCCCGATGACCGCGCCGTCGCTGTGGCCCCAGAAGACCGCTTTTTCAATTCCCAGAGCATCCAGAAATCCGACCGTCTCTCCGGCCGCCCGGCGGTGAAAGTCGACCGGGAATTCGGGGAGTCTCGAAGAGCGGCCGTATCCGGAGCGGTCGGGTATGAGTATGCGAAGCCTGTTCTTCAGCTCGTCGATCTGCGAGTCGAACGGATAGACTCCGTATCCCCATCCTCCATGAAGGAAGACGAGTGGAATTCCTGCCCCGAATTCCCGGTAGTAGACCTCTACCGACTCCCGGTCCGGAACCAGAGGCGATCCGTGGATAGTAGCTACTGGCAACTCTCTTCTTCCTCCCTGTCTCGCGCCCGCGTCTGAGCCGGCTCGCGGGCGGCTTCG
Source organism: Blastocatellia bacterium (assembly GCA_035537555.1). GTDB lineage: Bacteria > Acidobacteriota > Blastocatellia > UBA7656 > UBA7656 > DATLMR01. Next base: position 4,383 of record DATLMR010000200.1, on the reverse strand, counting down.
CACATCCTACAATCGGATGGCCGGAGCGGTCAAAGGTTGATGAGGTAAGAGCCTCTGACATATTCTTTCCCTTAAGATCAATCCATGAAAAGAGAAGACGCAGCCATAATCATCAAACGACTCCAGGGAGAGATGGTCGATTGTTTCAGGTGCCCCCGGCTGGTCGAATGGCGCGAGCAGGTCTCGCGGGAGAAGGTGCGCCGGTTCCTGGACGAAGAATATTGGGGCCGTCCCGTGCCTAGCTTCGGCGACCCCTCTGCCCGCCTGCTCGTCGTCGGGCTCGCTCCCGCCGCCCACGGCGGCAACAGGACGGGTAGAGTCTTCACCGGAGACAGGAGCGGAGACTGGCTGTATCGCGCGCTTCATCGCGCCGGCTTCGCAAATCAGCCAACGTCCACGCACATCGATGACGGGCTTGAGCTGCGCGGGTGTTATATCTCGGCCGTGATCCATTGCGCGCCCCCGGCGAACAAGCCATTGCCTGAGGAGGTCATGAACTGCCGCCCGTTTCTGCTGCGAGAGATCGAAGCGCTCGTCGATCTCTCGGTCGTGGTCGCGCTCGGCAAGATTGCGTTCGATGCCGCCTTTAACGCCTTCGCCGCGATTTCACGAGCGGACGGTTCTTCCCCGGACGACAAGCGCCGGGCGCGCGGGCGGCCGGCCTTCGGTCACGGAGCCGAGTTTCCTATCGGGGGCGCAATGACGCTCCTCGGGTCGTATCACCCGAGCCAGCAGAACACCTTCACCGGCAAGTTGACCGAGCCAATGCTTGACGCCGTATTTTCGCGCGCCCGCGAGATAATCGAATCGAAGGAATCCCGTTCAGGTTAGAGTAGAGGGCGGGCGTTGCAACGAAGAGGCGGCGCGAGCATCGAGCGCGCGCCACCTCGATTAGCGGTCAATTGGCTGCTTTCTTCTTGCTCTTTATCGTGAAATAATCGTCGTTCGATCCTTCCCCGACCTTCTCGTCCGCCCCGTAAGAGACGATGCGGACCATGCCCCTGGTGGTCTTCCGTTTCGGAACCTTCCAGGAATAGCTCGTCGCGGTCCCCGGAAGCATTACCGCTATCTCCTGCCATGTCTCTCCTCCGTCGATAGAGAGCTGAAGGTCCTGTCGCCAGATGCCGTTGCCGTTAACGGTCCACGTGATCTCATACGCGGACCCGGCCTTCATCGCTTCTCCGGATGTCGGGGCGAGGACCTGCACGACTGGGGAAGCGTTGAGGTCGAGGCCTGAAACCAGCGCGCCCCCGATCATCGCATTATCCACCTTCGACCCTTCGCCCATCAGAGCGACGTCGGCGAGAAGAGGATATTTCGGCGCGACCGAGCTGGTGTAAAAGGCGACGCCATTCCTCAGATACTGGACGCGGCCGCCGATGACCGCGACGCGGAACCTGTCTCCGGAGTTGAAGTCTCCGAAGTAGCCGCGGGCCTGGCCCTTCTCGTAAACATAAAAGGCGCGGCCCGTATTCAGGTGAATTCCGAAATCGGTGCTGCGGTAGTGAAAATCCGGGTCGCTGTTGCTCAGGCCGACGAACCTCTCATTGCTCGTTTGAACGGCGGTGAACTCGATATAGCCGTCGCCACTCTGAATGGCCTGCGTCGACGCCGCGCCGGAATTTCCCCACATGCTCTCGGCGGTCTTGGTCACTGAATTCCCGTTGACCGTCGCGTTCTTTACGTTCTTCCATGCGACCGGCTGCGCGGTAGTCGAGGTGCCGTCGGTGGCGTTGATAGTCGTCGAATGAGTCGCCGTTGCGCCTTTATTGTCGGTCACCGTAATGACGGCGCTATATACTCCCGCTTTGCGATAGGTGTGCACGGGCGAGGGTTCTTTGGAGATTTCGCCGTCTCCGAAATTCCAGCCGTAGCCGACTATGCGGCCGTCAGGGTCCGACGCGGTGGTGACGAACTTGACGTTGAAGGGCGCGACGCCTGTCGGTGGAGTCACAACGACCCGTACCTGTGGCGGCTGATTCGACGTGCCGCTGTTGACGACGATGTTAACGCTCGCGCTCGCGGTCGCGCCTCCGTTGTCGGTCACGGTGATCCTTGCCGCATAAGCTCCGGCCGTTCGATAGAGGTGAGAGGGCGAGACATCCGTCGAGGTCTGCCCGTCGCCGAAGGCCCAGCTATATGAGGCAACGCGGCCATCGCTGTCGGCTGCCGTCGCGGTGAAGTTGACGGTCAGAGGAGCCTGTCCCGCGATCGCCGAGGCCGCGACAGAGACTGTCGGCGGCTGGTTGGCAGGCGGCGGAGTCGAAGAAGACGCCCGCTCGTGCGCGCCTATGTCGTGCTGCCTTCCCTGCGGGCGCGAGACTCCCGCGTAATCGGCAGAGACTTCTCCGATCGATTCGCCACGGTCGATTGCCGGGCTGCCCACGGCGGGCGCGTACTGGTTCGAGGGCTGAAGCAGCGGGTCTGCAACCAGAGAGTTGCGGTCCACGTTCGCCGCCCCCTGCCACGCGGAAAGACCTTCCCACGTGTCGAAGGTTGTAGAGGTCTCTCGTGAGAACCTGTAAGAGCCTCCGTTCGGCCTGTAATAGAGGTTCGAATCGCACACGAGGGGACCGGCCATGCTGACCGTAAAGATCATCGGCCTTGAGCTGGACATCACAAGAACGTTGTTCTTGAAGGTCACCTGGCGCGCGGGCACGTCGCGGCTGTTCATCACGACGTAGAATCCGCTCTGGTTGGTTCTCGCGGCATCGAAGACGGTATTATTCTCGAACCTGACGCTATTGCCGGAATAAGACCCGATCCCCGCGCCGGTAGTGCCGATGATGAGGTTGTTGCGCGCGATGCAGTTTATCGCCTCGTACTGCGTGCCGTCGCGCATGTACTCCTCGTCGGTGTCCTGGCCCAGCAGGATGCCCGAGTGGCCCGCGTTGACCACGCGGCAGCGTTCCACAACGCCGTCTCTCGCGCCGCCCTTGAGGTAGATGCCCGTGGTTCTCGTATCGTGAATATAGCAGCGCCTGATCGTCAACCCGATGGAGCCGATGCTATCGATGCCTTCGGCATTGTCCGCGCGAATCCCTGTGTTCGACACTTCGCAATCTTCCACGAGCAGGTTATCGGCGTTGAGCGTCTTGATGCCGTCCCTGCCCGTGTGATGGACGAAACACCTTTTGACGACTACGTTGTTCGTGGACGTGCTGTCGCCCGGATCGATCTTTACGCCATAGTAGATGCCGCCCTGAATCTCCAGGTCGCTCAATACCACGGAGCTGGCGATGATGGTGACGACGCTGCTCGGGTTGCTCGGGTTGTCATCGGTCCCGCCCTGGATCGCGGCCTGCTCACCGGGAGCCGAGGCGAGCGTAATACCGGGCAGGCTGATCGTGATACCGCGATTGATCGTGTAACGGCCCGATCTCAGGTAGATCGTGTCTCCTGAGGCTGCAATCTGGACCGCCCTTCCGGGCGTCGCGACCGGGGAGGCCTGGGTGCCGGGGTTGTTATCGTTTCCGGCCGGGGAGACGTAGATGGTTCTGGCTTCGGCGGCAACCGCTCCGACAAGAAAGAGAAACACGAATGTAAAGAACGACGCGAATGTCTTTCGATTGGTCATCTCTCACTCCGCGCATCGCGTACTTGATCGACTTCCGGCCTACTGAGCAGACCGCGTACTGCCTGAATGAGTCGATGAGACTGCGACGCCTAATCCCACGTCTTCGGAGGCGAAGGCGTCCGGTGTGGTCCGGAGCCAACCCTTGGGGACTTATTCGTAGTTTTTCAGTGAGATGGACCTTTGAGGTGGGAATCATCTCACTTCGGCAGCCAGTCATTCTCCGTAGCGGCCGGAACACAGGTGACGGCTTCGCGGTCTCAATCCGCGAATCGCCAACCTCTCAACCAGCTATAAAGACCTTTGCTTTGCGACCCAGGATCGCTCCTGGTGTGCCTTTATCGGTGAAACGGATTGCAGGAGCCTTACTCGACCGGTGTTAAAAGCTGCTGCATTAATGTGGTCAGAATGGTAACAATCTGTGTAACGGAATCCAGCCGTTCGCCCGGCCTTCGCCCGCCTTGCGCGCAGATTATTTGCCCGACCGGACTTTGAAAATGGTTCGGGAGCGTTAATTCCTTCATATATTGATCGACTCTGAGTTGTCATGCTGGTCTGAAGCCATCGGAATGCCGGTCATATGCCCAGCCCCTACAGGGTGGAGGGGGTGCAAATGCCGTTCCGCCCCGAACAGGTGAGTTTTCTTTAATTCTGGCTTATTTACGCAGGCCGGTATATAAATTTTCCCGGGATTAATCTGTTCGTCCGGTAATTTTTTCTTCCCCTCGCTCACCCCGCCGTCGGGGCGGGCTGCCGCGCCGGAGATGAGTCGTCGCTCGATCCTGCGAGCCGACATGACGTTCTCGCCT
>DATLMR010000199.1:0-15548 GCA_035537555.1 Blastocatellia bacterium | reverse complement strand
CTCAACGCCATGCCGCACTTCGGGCATCTGCCGGGTGATTTCGAGACTACGTCGGGGTCCATCGGGCAAACGTATTTTTTTTCGACCCGGACGGGTCCGGCTTTTCGAGAGGGCTCTCGCTGCCCCGTCGCGCCGCGCGCGTCTTTGCCTGCAATTGCCGGAATAAGGCAAGCGACGAGCAGCAGCGCAAAGGGAGTTCGCGCGCGCCCCGCATCTTTTCGTCGGTTCATTTCCGGTACCTCCTGGATCACTTCTGCCCCTCCTTCGACTCTCGCGGCTGAACGACAGGCACGGGAGTGTAAGGAAAGTCCCCATATCTTACACCTCGCGACGGGACTTGTACCATCACATGATAAAGCGCTTCGCGTGGAAAATCCTGTATTACTTCATAAATACCGTCGCCGATCTCTCTGGCCCATTGTCGCTGCTGCCAGATTCCAGGCGGCTCGAAGACCAGGACCTGAACGTCCTTCAGGCCTGTGACAGGCGCCCCGGATGAGCTGTCGGTTATCTTGAAGCGCAGGCCTGCCGGATTACCGGGCTTGAATTTGCCGTCCTTGAAAAGCGGAACTACGAGGCTGGTTACGACGGGCTTGCTCTTTTGTCCATCGGCCGAGTCGGCGACCTTCGCTTCGAAGCAGTTGATTATGCGGGGCTGATCTATAAGAATCGGGACATCGAACTGGCCCGCGTGTTTCAGCTTCAAGGGGGACGAGTAGACGCCCGGCGCAACTTCGGAAAGGCTGCGGTCGATCACCATCAACGCATGGGGCCTACGCTTGTAATTCTGGAACGTGCCCATGGGAGCCATCATTCCCTCGACATAGTAATAGAGCATCATGTCAGGAGTGTTCGCGATCATAACGGCGTTGCCTTCGGGCGTCGGCTGGATCATGTCAGCCACTCCAATCTCATCCGAGAACTGGCTCGCGGCCTGGCGTCCCGCCTGCACTTCAACAGGAGCGACCACACCTTTCCTGGCGACCTCGCCCACTTCGATCAAGGAGAATTTCTCCGAATCGGTCCCCCTGATATAAGCATATCGCCGCGTGAAGGTCACCTGATCCGGGCCTTTTACGACCGGGCCGGAGCCGATGATCGCATTGGTCGAGGCGTCGATGACCGACACCGTGCTATCGACATGATTGACCGCGAACCCGAACCGTCCTTCGGGTTCGAACCTGAACGCGACCACGCCCCGCTTGACAGGAATCTCCCTGACCACCTGCTGCTTCGCGGGGTCAATCACGGAGATGGCCTCTCCGTTAATGGCCGAGACATAGACCATGCCGCTCGCCGTGCTGTAGGCGACAGGCACCGGACTCTTTCCGACCTTTATGTCCGCAACCTTCGACAGGCCCACGGCGTCGATGGCCGAGACCGTGTCGGCCGTGCTGTTGGATATGTAGGCGAAACGGCTGTCGGCCGTGAACGCGAAGTTATGCAGCCCCGCGCCCGCCGGGACGGTGGCGGCCAGCTTGTTCGACGCGGTGTCTATCACGGCGGCGAGCTCCGAGCCGTCGAGGCCCACCCAGACATAGCGCCCGTCGGGCTGTACCGCGACCCGCATGGGCCTCGTCTTCTCTCCCGTGCTCACCGTGCTCACGATCTTCCTGGTGATCGTATCGATGATTGCGACCGCGGACTGATCGGGCAGAGAGAGGTAGAGAAAGTTCTTGTCCCTGGAGAGCGCCCAGTCCGCCCCCGGCCCGGGGAGAGGTATTATGCTCTCAAGCTTCGTGATGTTGAACGAGACCTGGGGGTTTATGAATGTGATGGTGTTGTCGTGGTTAAGCGTGAGCATCACGTAGCTGTTCAGGTCTACATCTGCGCGAACGCTCAGGAGGCCGCCCATAAAGGTCTTTATCTTGTCGCGGCACTCTGCCTCGTTCGGCACGTTCTCACCCTTGCGCGCACTCAGCCACGCGTTAGGGTGCAGCCCCGTGATAGGCTGGCCGGTACGCCTGTCCGTCACTTTGAAAGAGACCGTGGCGTCGGCTCCCGCGACAAGCCCCTGGTCTTTTCCATCCGAGCCTGGTAACGCGCTGAGCGTGAAATCGACGACGATTCCCTCTTTCTCGAACTGCCTGGAGATCTTCGAAGGAGGCCTGACAGGTTTGCTCGGGACGGGCGCGGCCGAAGACGCGGGCTTGATGTCGGCAGGGCCGCCGATTTGAGCGGTCGCCGCGGCCGACATAAGTAATACCACGAAGAACGCCATTGATGACCCAACGCGCAGGGGGGTTGATAAGATGCTGGCTCGCTTGAATTTCATAAAGGGAATCTCTTTCGCGGGGGGCTTTCCCGTGGCCCCGGCAGGCCCCCCGCATTTGTCTGCGACCGGTTATCCCGACGGCAGGCAACTCTTGCTTCTCGCGTAGAACAACCTTGCGGAAGAGGCCGGCTCCGGGCGCGGGAATTGCGCCCGCTTGCAGTAGCCTGCTCGCGAACCTCTTCGGCCTGAATTTGCTGGCTTCTGCCGCTTATTACCGGGCTGGATTGATATCCTGAGTGCCGCCTTGAACCTGATGCGCGGGACCGGGAGCGGCCCCACTTACTCTTAATCCGGCCCCCGAACGCACCTGCCGCCAGACGGGGCAGAAGAATTCCTTCAGGAAGATGAGTCTGCTTCCGCTCGAACCGGGAAGGTTTGTCTGCAGGGCTATCGATTCCCCGTCCGGGAGAATCATGCGGGGCGGGCCGCTTCTGCTTGCCCGCCCCTGGGCGAGGTATTATTGCTGTTGTCTATTGTTGAAATTATCCAGGCAGAACTGCCTCACTTCGTCGGCATTGCGCGAAGAGAATTCATCGCTCTCAAATTCCCCGAGATACTGGTCGTTCGGGTTGCTGTAGTAACCGCAATTCGTCACCGTTCCCTTCCTGGTGGTCTTGCTCCCAGCTTGAATCGTTCCCAGGCGGCCATCAGGATACGAGACGTTCGAAAACGTGAACTTCACGGTATCCGCAGCAAGCGCCGATCCGAATATGAACAACCCGAGAAAACTACCCAACACCAATCTCTTCATTCGTCTTTCCCCTTTTTTGTTGATTCGCCTCTTTTGCGAGGACGTTGTGCCGAAGACCGGTTAATCCGATCTTTCGCTTATTATATAGAGCAATCGATATTCCATAGGATATGCAGATAACAATCTCTCAAATAGTGAAAGTTACTGAAAGAAGAGCGCGGAAGGGTGTTTCAGAATAAAACAAAAAGCCTCGGAGGGTGATATTTTGAATCACCCTCCGAGGCCGAAGATATAAGGGCCGGACTCTTCCCTGCCCGCCCCTGGGGGAAAGATCGATCAATTACGGAGTCACGCGGAAGATGCCCCACAGGCCGCCGCCGGAGAAGGAGAAGGTCTCCTGCGTCCGGTAGAGGAAGTCGCCCGTGGTCCTGGTGAGTCCGCCTGCCGTAGTCAGGGCGTTGAAGTGGCGCATCGCCGTAATGCCGCTCTCCGAGCCGATCTCGAAAGTGAGCGGGTTAGAGCCGAGGACCGACGATCCGTTCTGCCACGGCTCCTGTTGCCAGTGATGGCCGAACAAGGTGAAGGCGTGCTGGCGCGGGTGGCCCGCCGATTGTGTCACGCGGAACCGGACCGGGGTGCCTGCCTTCGCCGTGAAGACGGGGGTTTCGGGATCACCGCACGCGCCGCCGCAGCCGGCGTTGTTGGCCGTCGAGCTGAGCACGTTCGAGAAATCCTTGTTGTTCTGGTCTTCGAGGGGGAGGTCTATCGGGAAGTCCATCCGACCCCAGAAAGGCTCCGTGCGGTAGTTGAAGGCTTTCATCCCCGATTCCTCTGAATCATCCGTGTCCACGATGTTCTTGAGCACTTGCCCGTTAAGGCGCAGGCTCAGGTCATCCTGGTACTGTATGGAGAATTCGCGGAACAGGACGGTACCGGCGGAGTTCTTCACGTCCGCGGTCGCCTTGCTGTTGCCTACGGTAGTCCAGGTGGACCCCACCGGCTCGATGATGAGCTGGCCGACCGCGCCGTGCGAGCTGTGCTTGATCACGTCGCCCATGTCTCTGAGCGCGGTCGCGCCGAACTCAATGGGAACGCCGACGGGTTTGCCCTGCGAGTTGACCTTGCGGTCGCCCGCGTACCAGATGTACGTGAACGACTGACCCGGCCCGATGGTCGTGTCTTCGTTAAACCCGACATTCGCGCCGTCGTCGAGCTGGGGGTTGAGGGCCACAAGCTGCGGGTGCAGGCTGACGCGGTTCGACGCCCTGACCTGGTTGAAGTTGAAGCCGTCGACGATCATCGGGACCATGTTCCAGCTATTCTGCTCGGGCAGGACGTTGGGCAGCTTGTTCCGAAGCGTCACGTTGATGCAGTCGCCCGCCGCGGCCCTGAGGATCAAAGGCTCGGGCTTCCGCGTGCCGGCTTGGAGCGCCGCCACGTCGGAGGACTCGACGAACAGGACTGCGTTCGGGTCGGTGATGTTGAAGCGCTGGTTATAGACCAGTGCCCCGCCCGGAAGCAGATCGCGCGCGGCCCAGGCCTCCACGAAGTATTCGCGGAAAGGAGAGCCCTGCGGGCAGACGTCCTTGCTCGACTTTGCAGCGCCGTCCGGGTTGTTCGGCAAGTACGCCAGTCCCGGCTGAGCTCCCTGGAAGGCGCGTAAAAAGCCCCACTGTCCGTCCCAGAGATTGTCCACCGTCGCGGACGAGTAGAGGTAATCGACGCGTTTAGTCGGAGCGTTGTTGTTCTGCCCGATTACGCCGTCGAGGACGAACTCGAAGTGCTCGGAGATGCCGATCTGCTGTCCGTTCCTCCAGCCCGAGTTGTTCGGGGTCGGCTGTCCCGGGGTGCCGGGCTCGAACAGCCACTTGACTCCGTGCATGTTGAAGCCGTGCTGTTCTTCCTGAGCGCCCTGGATCAGGCGGATCTGAACGCGGTCGCCTTCGTAGGCCCTGAGGATCGGTGTAAAAGGATCGCCGTGGGTCTTCGAATCGAAGACGTTCGCCATGTCACCGGCGGCTCCCGTCTTCTGAGCGAAGGTGCTGCCGGAGCCCTGGCCGATTCGCAGAGGTATAGGCTCGTTGCGATAGTTGACGAGCTGCGTGCCGGGGTCCGCGGCCGAGATTATCTCGGGCAGGGGGATCGGCGTAGGCTCGATGGCTATGGGCAGAGCCGCTTCCTGCCGCCCCGGAGGGTTGACCGGTGTCAGGTCCGGGCGGTAGACGATCGCGAAGTCCGCGAACGCTATATTGAATTCACGGTAGCTGTTCGCCTGGTTGGGCGGGATGATGTTGGCCGCGTAAGTCGTCGGGCCGCCGTCCATGCGTCCGCCCAGGGGTGAGCCGTCGAGGGTCTTCCACTGAGAGTCGCTCGGCTCCACCACGAGCGCGCCGTAAAAGCCATGGTGCTGGTGCGAGCTGGGGCCGAAGTGATCGTGAGTGAATACCGTGCGGATGGTTCGGTCCTGTCCCGCCTTGTTCAAAAGCGGATCGGCCCACCAGCGCTGAATCGTGGTCTGGGCTCCGAGCCAGTCGCCTACGCCGTTGCCGTCGTGGTCCGGCCCTTCGCCGAAGACCGGGTTTGCCACGGGGTGAAGAATCTGCGTGCCGCCGTTGGCCTGCTGGAATGCGTTGTTGGCTTCGATTCGCTCCTGAACCTCTCCGGGTGAGAAGGTGCCGTCCTCGTAGTTCCAGCCATTGCCCGCGCCGTCAGAGGCGGTAACGTCGAACTTGACGAGGTGGATGTGCTGGCCGATCGTATCGGTAGGCGTGAAGACCTGGAAGTCATCCAGGTTGAGGACGTGCGGAATCAGGTTGGTCGCCGCGAATGTCAGGCATTCACCCGAGTTGGCCCTGAAGAAGAGAGGCTCGGGTGTGCGCGTGCCGCTTAGAGTCGGCAGGGCATCCTGCTCCAGGGTGATGATGCGGGCCTGTCGATCATGCCAGCCCGCCTGGTTGACAGTCATGTCGAACTGGATGTACGCGCCGCGATAATTCCTCGTCGAGACGGGCCTGGTGGCGCCGCCGAGTTTGAAGGTATCGGGGCACGGGTCCGCGAACGGAGCGCCGGGCTTGGCCGGGCGGCCGTTCACCAGGAAGAGGCCGGGAGCGCCGGTCGCCGTATATGAGGGGTAGGCGCGGGCCGTCCAATCATACTGAGTGGTGAAGGGCGCGCCGCCGATCCCCGCATGAAAGTCGATAGCCTTCTTCTCCACCGCGGTGCCGTCGAGAGGAAGAATGTCGATATTCGCGGTCAGGAGCTTGCGGGCGAAAGCCAGCAGAGTCGGGTCGCCGTTTTGAGAGAGCACTCTCGATGCGACGGGGTCGTTGAGCAGGGCCGGCTCGATTGCGGCCGCTCCGTCGACCACGGTCGAGTTGAGGATGCGGTGACGCGGGAGGCCGCCGTCGCGCTCAAGGTCGTTCGGAGCCTGGGGCGCGCGGTTTCCCGCGAGCACGTTGAGGTCGTCGCCCGGCTTCACGCCGATGTAAAACGGAAAGCCCTTGAAATCGGCGGTGGGCATCGGGGGCAGGCCGAGCGCGAAGGCCGCGCCCGCATTGTTCTTGATAGTCGCGTTCGGAATGGGAATGACAGCCGGGTTCGGGGTGCCGCCGGCTATCTCGCCGTCGGGAAGCCTTCGGTCGGCAGTCCCGGCCTCGAACACGTCGTGCACGCGCCAGAGCTCCCACATTCCCTGCGCGAAATGCGGGTAGAGATGGCAGTGGAATATCGAATCGCCGATCGTGAAGTTGCGGTTGCCCGAGCCTCCGTAATTGATCTCGTAGGTATAGGACCCGCCGGGCGAGATCGTCTGCGAATCGAGATAGGTCGAGTTCTGGTCGCGCGGGGTCTGGAGCCACTGGTGCGCGTGGAGGTGGAATACGTGCGTCTCCGCGCCGATGTGAATGTTGCGGAAACGGACGGCTTCGCCGAGGTACGAATGGTGAACGTTCGACGGGTCATCGGGGTAAAGAGCCTCGACCGCCTTGCCGGTTTCGGGGTCCTTGCGGACGACCATCGCGGGGTCATTGTTGGCCCACGATTCGAGGAAGAACTCCTCGAACTTGCACTCGCCGCAATCGGCCGCCGGGCCGACTCCCTTGCGGTTGGCGACGACGATGGAGCCCATAGCGCCCGACCCATAGTTGATGGCAAATCCGTCCCGCGCCCCGTGCATCAGCTCGGCGTCGAGTTCGGGGAATGCCTGTATGGCCTTTATCTCATCATGAAACAGCACGGTGAACTCGCGGAAAGGTACTCCGCAGGTGCTCGACGGAGGGGCGGTGCTGCAATCCTCGTCGAGAACTCCGTCGTCGTCCGTGATGATCGCGTTCAGGTCCGTGTGAACGATCTCGTTGGTGGAGTTGAGCATCTTCAGTAACGGCGTGCCGTCGGCCTCGACCGTGTCGTAGTTGATCTTGGGCGTGCCATTCGGATTGACATCGTTCGTGCCGTCCGCTTTCTTGCGGGTCGCGACCTGCAGCTTGTCGCCCGTCGTCTGGGAGCGATACCACTTGGAATTCTTCGGCTCGACGTTGATCGACCCGAAGAGACCGTGACCCGGCTGCCCGGCGTCGCCTTCGCCGCCCGCATTCGCGCCCATTGAATAGAGCATGTACTGGCCCTGCTTGGCCGCATACCACGTGTAGACGCGAGTCTGGCCCGGGGTCGCGAGCGATGAGGGATTCTGACCCACGTTCGCCCCATCGGAAGCGATGCCTCCGACGTAATCGAGCCCATTCACGTGCATGGACGCGTTGCGTGTTGCCGTAGTGTCGTTCGATACGTTGGAGTCCGAATTGTCAGGAGGGTTCGGATTGAGCAGGTTCGTGAAGGTGACCTGAAGACAGTCGCCTTCGTTGACGCGCAACACGATCGGGCGCGGGCGCTTGTCCGCCCTGAGCTGTACATTTCCGGCGGATATTCCCGCGGAAGCGTTTATCGGCACGACGTCCCGGCGCAGAGCATATAACATGCCGGCAGGATTGAAAGCCCCAAAGCGGTTGTAGGTAATAACCTGATCGATGGCGACGACGTCAGCCTTGACCGTCGCGTTGCAGGTGGGTTGTTGCGCCGCGGCCGTCCCCGCCAGTAACGCCACCATGCTGACCAGTGTTAAGAGCCCACCGAGCCCGGGAAGCCTGCTATGCTTTTTGTTTTGTTGGCCCATTGGTCCTCGTTGCTCCTCTGTAGGTAATTGAGAAAGTAATCCATTAGCCGCCGGGCGCGGGCGCGCAAATCCCCTTACGTGACGGGGATATCCCCTGCGCCGATTGCCCGCCCCGGCCAGTTTTGCCGGCAAGCGCGACCCTCAAGGGCCGCCCCCGGCTTCCGAAAGCTTAAAAGGTCGTTAGAAAGCCTGCCGCGGTCTTCCCGGAACCACGATTCGATCCCGGTAGGGACTGCGTCCGTCAGGTCAATCAAATGTATGATTGAATCCCGCGCTCAGGGCCATGAGCGCGAGCTAGACAGCAGGAGTAAGAGCAAGGCGTATGCCCGGAAGGGGCTGACTTTGCAACCGTTGAAAACAGGCCGAAAACTCTTATAGCTTGCTTAGGGTTACTCTCGCCCGAGTGTGACAACAAACACATGCGTGTTTCAGCGTGAATCACTATTTCCGGCGAGTGACTCATCCGCAAACAAGAAGGACTATTGCGAAGCGGCGGCCCGAGCGCGGGGTCCGGAGAGCAAGCTATAGCGCGCGGAGCCTCCTGCGCTCAGGCAGACCGATGTCGGGAGCTCTTCCCGACCCGTCCGCGCGGCGATGAATGCGGGCTTGAGCCTACGAGCAGGAGGAGGGCGTTCTTTTCGAAAGCCCCAGCGTTATGAGATCGAGCACCTCGGATGGGTAAAAGGGCTTGGGCAAGACATCGAGCGCCCCGCGCCTGATCGAGTCGGCGGCGACCTCGGGGGTGCTATGCGCTGTGATTATGATAACTATAGTGTTAGGGTCCGCCCCAATCACGTGCCCCAGCACATCCAGGCCGGACATGTCCGGCAGGCGGAGGTCGGTTATTACGACGTCGAACCTGTTCTCAGTAGCGTGCTTCACGCCGTCCCGCCCGTTGAGCGCGACGGTCACTTCGTAGCCGCAGTCCCTCAATATGATCTCCAGGGCGTCGGCTACGCTCAACTCATCGTCGATTACAAGAATAGCGGTCATAGAAAGTAATGCCGGTCGGCTCACCCTTAAAGGGCCCGGTCCTTCCATATTGAATTCAGGGGTGTAAAGCTATCTGCCCTTATATTAAACTCGCGTATAAGAGCAAGGTTCCGGTCGAGACTTATCTTCGTAAAGGGACATGGGAGATTACTACAACTTTTTACCAGCGTGCAAAGGTGGGGCTCGCCCTGTATGGATGAATTAATAAAATCGGCGGCCCCACCCTCGAAACTCAAATAATCCCTGCTTCCGCAGAGCCCGCATGAATTATTTGCAAGTATTATGCCGCCTGCCGGTTTCCCGAGTTCTTCGGGTCACGGGGGCCGGGGATAGAATGGAAGGGCGCTTTTATCGTAGAATCCGGCCTACCCGGCCCGGGGGCGGCGGCGCGGGCGGGCCGTCGCACGGGGTTGGCCTTGTATCGTATTGCAAAAACCTACTCAACGATGTCTCATTCGGCAACATCCGTGTCAATGTTCCCCTTCAGCCCGAACTTTTTTAGCTTGCGGTAGAGCGTGGGGCGGTGGAGGTTCAGGATCTGCGCGGTCTTCTTGACGTTGCCGCCCGTCCGCTGGAGCGTCTGTTCTATCGCTTCCCGCTCGACCTCTTCAAGCGTCAGGTACGGAGGTATCGCGCAACGGAAGTGGCCGCTCTCGGTCAATTGAATGTGCTCGGGGAGGTTCTCCGGCACGATCTGGTCCCCCTGGCAGAACAGCACCGCGCGCTCGATGACGCTCTCGAGCTCGCGGACGTTGCCGGGCCATGCGTACCGGGTCAGTAACGAAAACGCGGGCAGGGAGAGGCCTCGAATGTTTTTGCCATACTTCTCCCCGTAGCGCTGGAGAAATTTTTCGGCCAGCAGAGGGAGGTCGTCGAGCCGTTCCCTCAAAGGGGGCACCTTGATCTTTATAGTGCTGATTCTGAAATAGAGGTCTTCGCGGAGCACGCCTTCCTGCATTGCCCGCGTCGTGTCGCGGTTGGTGGCGGCGACGAGGCGAAAATCGACCTCGATGAACTGCTCGTCTCCCAGACGCCTGAGCTTGCGTTCCTGTAGAACCCGCAGCAGCTTGGTTTGAAGATGGGCAGGCATCTCGCCGATCTCGTCGAGCAGGAGCGTCCCGCCGCGCGCCGATTCGATGAGCCCCCGCTTATCACGGTCGGCTCCGGTGAAGGCGCCTTTGCGGTAGCCGAAAAGCTCCGACTCGATCAGCTCCTTGGGAATGGCCGCGCAGTTGATCGGGACGAACGGGCCTGAGGCGCGGCCGCTGTTCATATGGAAGGCGGTCGCTATCAGCTCCTTGCCGGTGCCGCTCTCTCCTTCGACCAGGACGGAAGCCTCCGACCGAGCGGTGGCGCGAATCGTCTCGTAGATCTGGAACATCTTGGGAGTGCGCCCGACTATGCCGAACGCCGCGTTTTCAGCCGCCAGGGTCTGCTTGAGCTTGCTGTTCTCGCGCTTGATGGCCACGAATTGCAGCGCCCGCTCGGTGAGCATCACGAGCTGGTCCGGGGTGAACGGTTTCTCCAGGTAGTAATACGCGCCCTTCTTTATGGCCTCGATCGTCACGTCGAGCGACCCGTGCGCCGTCATCAGCACGACCTCGGTGTCGGGGCTATTCTCCTTGATGAGTGTGAGCAGCTCCAGTCCGCTGGAATCCGGCAGCCGCAGGTCGGTGAAGACCAGGTCGAAAGGGCCGCGGCTCATCTCGGCACCGGCCTGGCTCACGGTGTTCGCCGCTTTCACCTGGAGCCCGTGGTCGGCGAGAATGATCTCGAATGCATCGGTGATGCTCTGTTCGTCATCCACAACCAGGACTCTTCCCGTGAGCTTCATTCCGCTTTTACCTCTCTGCTGGAATCGCGATCTTGATAGACGTTCCTCTGTTCACTTCCGTATCGACCGCGAGCGTGCCCCCGTGCATCTCGACGATCTTCACCGCGTAAGAGAGGCCGAGGCCGAGGCCCTGGCTCTTCGTGGTGTAGAACGGCTCGAAGATGTTCGCCACCTGTTCGGGAGTCATTCCGCACCCGTCGTCGGATACGATGACCTCCGCAATCCGCTCGTCCGCGCTGAGCTCTACGGTCAGGTGCCCCCCCTCAGACATGGCCTGGACCGAATTCAGCATCAGGTTGATGAGCGCGGACCGCATCGCGGACTCGTCGACGAGGGCGAAGACTCCTTCACCCGGGATGCGCAGGTCGACGCTGATCCCTTTCGCGGCCATCTGGGTTTCGAGCAGCTGTAAGGCGTCGTTTACGACCCCGCCCAGATCCAGCCTGCGAGGGGCCAGGGTGATGTCACGCGCGAAGTTAAGCACCTGATTCACCGTGTCGGAGAGATGATCGATACCTTTGATTATCTTGTCGATCAGGGCCATCTCGCTCGGGGCCAGCCTGTCGCTCGCCTTCCCTCTCAAATGGAGCGAGTAGAGGCGAAGGCCCGCCAGGGGGTTCTTAACTTCGTGCGCGACCTGGGCCGCCATCCGCCCGAGCGCCGCGATCTTCTCGCTGTGCGCAAGCTTCGCCTGCATCCGTTGCAGGTGTTCTTCGCTCCTCTTCTGGGCGGTCAGGTCCTTGATGATGCTGAGATGGCCTATGAGCTCGCCCCCGGGCTTGCGAATGGGCGTGATGGCGATAGAGGCGGGGAAAGTCCCTCCGTCGGCCCGCCGCATCATCTTCTCTTCCTGGTGGACCTCCCGTCCGTCCGTTTCGTCGATGAAGGGGACGGGCCTCTCGACGGCCTCCGTCGATTCACCGGCGAGCAGGGAGAGCGCCGATTTTCCGACTACTTCGCTTGAGCTGTACCCCGAGATCAACTCGGCCCCGCGATTGAAGAGGATTATCGAGTCGGCCTCGTCCGTCGCCATGATCGCGTATTCGGTCGAGCTGTCGAGGACGACGTTGAGAAAGCTGTGCGCCTCGGCGAGTTCGCGCGTGCGCTCTTCGACCAGCGCCTCCATCTGCTCCGCGTGCTCCTTGATCGACCTTTCGAGGCGGATCTTTTCGGCGAGTAGCCTTCTCTTTTCGACCGCCTTTGAGACCGCGCGGAGCAGTACTTCCTTTGTCACGGGCTTCGTGATGAAATCGTACGCGCCCGCCTGGACCAGGTCCGGAAGCTGAGAGATATTGGGCTCGCCCGTTATCATTATGACCGGCACCTGATGCTCGCGGCGCCCGACCTCTCTGAGCAGGTCGAGGCCGCTCTTTCGCGGCAGGATTATGTCTATCACGGCGGCGTCGATACTATTCTCTTCCAGTAGCGAGAGGGCGCTGAAATAATCTTCGGCGGCGAGCACCTCGTACCCTTCACGTTTCAGAAACTCCGACATTGTCCATCGTATGTTCGGCTCGTCGTCCACTAGCAATACTTTCGCCATAGTCGGCCCCCGTGCCCTCCAATGCCGGCAACTCGATGATAAACTTCGTATAAGATCCTTCTTCGCTTTCGACCCTGATGCTTCCCCCGCTATTTTGAATTATCCCGAAACTCAGGCTGAGCCCGAGCCCGGTCCCTCCCGAGTCCCGCCTCGTCGTGAAGAAGGGGTCGAACACCTTCTCCAGGTTCTCGGCCTGTATCCCGACCCCGTTATCGTGGAACTCGATGCGGACCTCCGGCTTGCCGCCCCGGTTCTGGTTCCGCGCCCGCACTTTAAACAGCCTCTGCTCAGACGGCTTTGCCCGCAGCGCGTGGTGCGCGTTGCTTATCATGTTGAGCACGACCTGCCGCAGCCTGGAGGCGTCCCCGAGCACGAAGAGGAGGTCATCGGGGATATCGACCTCGACGGTTATGCCGTCTTTTTGAAGCTGGTGGCCGAACAGGGAGAAGGAATTTTCGACGCACTCGGCGATATTTACTCGCGTGGGCGCCGGGGGATCATGGCGCGCGAAGGTCAGAAGGTCGCGGACGATCTTGGCAATGCGCTCCCCCTCGTCGATTATGCCGTCCATCATTCTCCGCTGGGATTCGTTCCTGGCGAGGTTGTCATCCTTGAGGAGCTGGGCGAAGTTGATAATGCAGTTGAGCGGGTTGTTGATTTCATGCGCCACACCCGCGGAGAGCTCTCCGACCGAGGCCAGCTTGGACGCCTGGTAAAGCTGGCGCTGCATCTCCTGCTTCTCTCTTTCGTGCTCCTTCTGCTCCGTGAGGTCTCGAATTATCAGCACGAAGAGTTTCTGCCTGCCGGCCGAGAGCAGGCTGCACGAGACCGCCACGCTCAAAGGGGCGCCGGAGCGCGTCTGGATCTTTATCTCGCGCTCGCCCTCCCAGATGCGAGCCGCGAGCTCGGTCCTGTTGGCGAAAGTACACTCGAAGGTGGCGCTCAGCCCCCCGAGGTCCGACCCCTCGCTGCCCTTCAGCACTTCGCATATGTCGCGCCCGATGAGCGATTGCTGTGTGTAGCCCAGTATGTCTCCGAACTTCTTGTTCCCGTCCACCAGCCTGTGATCGAAGGCGGTCACCACGCCCACTCCGTCGTTGGCGTGCTCGAAGATGGCGCGGTACCTCTCTTCGCTCGACAGGAGGTCGCGCTGCTTCCTGTCTACAAGGCCCAGCAGCAGCGTTACCACGATCGTATCGACGACTATGGAGATGAAGGAGTGCTCGACCCTCTGAGCCAGCCTCCAGCGGTGGTCGGCGCTCTCGGGGCCAGGGTAGGCGGCGTCGAACCAGTTATACAGGGGCTTCATCAGCACTTGCTCCCACGCAAAGACGACTACTAACGTGAGCGAGAGCGTCAGGAGCACGAAGAAGATAATGAGTTTAAGGTTGCTTAACTTTTTCATCCGCAACTACGGAAGCCGCCGCCTGTTATATTAATGGGCTTCTCCAAATATCCTCGCCCATTAATATAACAGGCGAGTAAGCTAAAATACCTCGCGTATTTTACCTCATTGTTTGCAAAGATTTCGACTGACGCGCTGAGAATCGTGAAATCTCTCGGGCCGAACGACTCCCACGCAAAGAAAGAGGCCCGGGATAATTCCCAGGCCCGCGAATATAACAAAAATTCCGGTCGAGGCAAACCCCGACGGAGATAATTGTCACATATTTCTATAGTTCGGCCCCCCGCCGCCCTCGGGCGGCACCCAGTTGATTATCTGGTACGGGTCCATGATGTCGCAGGTCTTGCAATGAACGCAGTTCGAGAAATTGACCTGGAGCCTCCGGCCGCCGCTCGCGTCACCCACCATCTCGTACACGCTCGCGGGGCAGAAATTCTGGCACGGATTGCCGTACTCTTCGGCGCAGCGAGTAACGCAGATGTTCATGTCCACGACCTTCAAGTGAGAAGGCTGGTCCTCGTCGTGGTGCGTGCCGGAGTAATAGACGTTAGTCAGCTTGTTGAAGATCAGCTTGTCGTCGTACTTCAAGCCGCCGTACCGGTCGTGGCCGTTGACGGACGCGAGCTTCTCCATATGCTGGTGGCCGGCTTTGATTGGAAGCCTGGAGGGCAGGCGGCCCCCGGTCAGGGTGGAGATGCCCGCGGTCACGAGGCCCAGCATGCGGCCTTTATCGAACGCCTGGTGAAAGTTCCTGGCCTTGTAAAGCTCGCGCCCGACGTAGCTCTCTTTGAGCTTCCTGTCGTATGACGCGAGCGCGCCGGCCGAGTAATCGCCCGAGACGAGGGCATCGAGTATGGTCTCTGCGGCGAGCATGCCGGACTTGATCGCGGTGTGGATACCTTTCAACCGCTCGCCGTTTAGCAGCCCGCCCGAATCTCCCACGAGCATCACGCCGTCGGCGGAGAGCCGGGGAACGGTGTACCACCCGCCGACGGGCATGGCCTTCGCTCCGTATCGAACGAGCTTCCCGCCCTTCAACAGGTCGGCGATGAGAGGATGCGTCTTGAATTTTTGAAATTCGTGATGCGGGTCGATGGAAGGGTCTCGATAATCGAGGCCGACCGCGAGGCCGATGTCGATGACGCGGTCGCGCATGCCGTAGACCCACGAGCCCCCGAACGTGTGCGAATCGAGCGGCCATCCCATCGTATGGATGACCGAGCCGGCCGGGAAGCGGTCGTCGGGCATCTCCCAGAGCTCTTTGATGCCGACCGAATAGACCTGCGGGTCGCTCTCCGAGTCGAGGTTGAGCCGTCTCACCAGTTGCTTGGTGAGCGAGCCGCGAACGCCTTCGCCAAGCACGCTGACGCGAGCCAGGATATCGACCCCGGGCTCGAAGTTCGGCTTGGCCTTCCCGGTTTTATCGATCCCCTTGTCGCCCGTACGGACCCCGACGACCGTGTCGCCTTCAAAAAGGATCTCGGCGCCGGGGAATTCGGGAAATATATTGACGCCCGCCTCTTCGCACTTTTCCGCGAGCCAGCGGACGAACCGGTTGATCGAGACTACGTAGTTGCCGTGATTTTGAAGGGGAGGCGGGATTATCGGCGCGGGGAGCTTGCCCCTCTCGGTCAGGTAGT
>DATLMR010000198.1:0-7047 GCA_035537555.1 Blastocatellia bacterium | reverse complement strand
CTCGTCCTTCATCGCATCTTTCAAGCTGTCGAGCGCCCGGTGATCGCCCTTCAGCCCAAGCGCCCACGCGGCCTTCTCTCGGACCTGCGGGTTCTGGTCCTTGAGCGATGCCATAAGCGGCTCGACCGAAGTGCGGTTGCCTTTCAGGCCGAGCGCCCACGCCGCCTTCTCCCGCACCTGCGGGTCGGAATCTCTAAGGGCACCGATCAACGGGTCGACCGATCGCGCGTCACCCTTGAGGCCGAGCGCCCACGCGGCTTTCTCTCGCACCTGCGCCTCGCCGTCCGACAGGGCATTGTTCAAGGGCTCGACCGAGTCTCGATTTCCCTGGAGCCCGAGCGCCCATGCGGCCTTCTCCCTGACCTGCGAGTTAGATTCCTTGAGCGCGTTGACGAGCGGATCGACTACGCGCGGGTCGGACTTGAGCCCGAGCCCCCACGCGGCGATCTCGCGCACGCGCCAGTCACCATCGCCAAGGCTCGAGATGATCGGCTCTACAGTCCGTGAGTCATTGATCGGCCCGAGCGCCCACGTCGCGTTCCTTCTCACGCGCCAGTTGGAAGACTTCATAACGCCGATCAAAGGCTCGACGGCGGGCTTGCCTATCGACATCAAGGCCTTGGCGGCCTCTTCGCCCGGCGAAGTCTTGTTCCCGTCACCCGAACCGCCTCTCCACGAGTGCCTGTCTCCGCACTCGACCGAGTCGAGAGGCGTATCGTCTCCCAGCATTCCTATCAGGAGCGGTATGGCCGGCTCCGCCTTCGCCCCGCTCTCCGCGAGGTAGCACGCGGCGGACGCGCGGACACTCGGGTCGGGCGAGCTCAGGGCGGAGATCTTTTCGTTAATATTGACGGGAGCGATTTTGGACTCCTGCCGGGCGGCGCTACTTGCCTTTGCCACCATCGAAGGCTCGACCGGTAAAGCGATCATCAGGTAACAGAACGCCGGGGCGATTACTAACATTGCGAGTCTGCTCATTATCCGTACCTCCTGTATCGTAAAAAAGAGACTGGTGTTTTGAAAGCCGGGAATCCCGGGGCGGACCACGGGCCCTCGTGCCCGCGTCCTTCCCCTGCCGGGACTCAGAATATGGCGGTTACTCCGGTGCGCTTGATTAAAGCATGCGTGCCGGGCGCTCTCGCGCCCCGGCCGCACTCAGTTCCTGTTTTTTATTGCGCGGTTCGTTTTGATCTTGATCTTGCTGTCGATCTTGAGCTGCATATCAAACTTGGGGTCTACTTCCACGCCATCTTCATCCGGAGCCGGGGTTCCCCCTCGCTCTCCGGCCCTCAGCAACATCAACCCGAGCGCCCATCGCGCCTTTTGCCGCACTCCGTTGTTAGGGTCCTTCATCGCGGCGTTCAAAGGGCCCTCCGCCCGCTTGTCGCCTTTGAGGCCAAGCGCCCAGGCGGCGATTTCGCGCACTTCGGGATTCTCGTCTTTCAGCGCCGAGATCAGGGGCTCGACGGCGCGCCCGTCTCCTTGAAGGCCGAGCGCCCAGGCAGCCTTCTGCCTCACATCCGCCTGCCGGTCAGCGAGCGCGGCTATCAGAGGATCGACCACGCGATCGTCGCTCTTCATTCCGAGCGCCCACGCGGCCTTTTCACGCACCTCCCGGTTCTCATCCCTGAGCGCATTGATGAGCGGATCGACTGTGCGATCTTCGCTCTTCATTGCGAGAGCCCAGGCGGCCTTCTCCCGGACCTGCGGGTCCTGGTCTCTCAGGGCCTCGATTAACGGATCGACGGCCCGCGCGTCACTGCTCAGCGCGAGGCCTTGAATCGCGCTCTCGCGCATATCAGGATCGGAGTCCTTCATGCCCTGGATCAAGGCGTCTATCGCCCTCGGGTCTCCCATATTTGCCAGAGCCCTGAGCGCGTTCAGGCGCACCTCCGCGTCCTGATCCTTCAACGCTTCGGCCAAAGCGTCCGCGACCCCGGAGAGGTCTTTCGGTTCCGCCGGCTTTGACGATTGCCCGTCGGCCTGCCCGGCCGCGGACGGCATAGGCTGCGGGAGCGGCTCCGGAAGCGGGGCCGGCGGCTGCTCGACCGAAATGTATTCCTGAGGCTCTTTCGGCGTGACGGAGGCGGCCGCCGCGAGCCGCGGAGCCACGAAAGGCGTGGCGGGCGGGGTCGCTTCCGCCGCGCGCCCGGACTGGCTCTGCCCGGTCAATGCCCGCGCCTGTGCCCTCGGCTGTATCGCCGCGAGAGGCACTATCAATGAGATCAAGGCGAGTGCGATCAAGAATTTTGGCATGCGTTTCAGTCCCTTCCTGCTCAAGCTCGGGTCGAGGATGGCGAGCAATCTGCCTTCCAACTGCGAGCGGCGAGCGATGGCAACAGTGGCAAAAGAAGAACACTCGGCGACGCCCAGCGAGCGCGCGATGTCCAGCAGGTGGCTCGCGTAATCCGACGCCTTCGTCCCCGTAAAGAGAACGTAATCGTCGCACGCGCGCTCTCGCTCGATGCGGAGCTCTCTGAGAGCTATCCAGATCAGAGGGTTGAACCAGTGCAGAGCGCAGGAGAGATGGGCCGTCAACTGCGTGAGGCAATCTTTCCGCCTGACGTGCGCCAGCTCGTGGAGCAGGACGATCTGCAACCGCTCTTCATCCCACAGCGCCGCTTCGGCGGGGAGCAACACCACGGAGCGGAGTGAGCCAAAGGTCAAAGGCATGCTGATGCGATCGCTTACGAGCAGATCGACTTCGCGGTCGAGCCCTATCTGCCACGAAAGGCTGCGGACCATAGATACCCGCGAAGGCTCGGTTACTCGCTCGGCTTCGCGCGCGATCTTGCGGACGCTCGCCGTCCCGACGAGCAGCCGCGCCAATATCGCGATGACCCCCGATAGCCAGATCGCCAGGAGCCAGACCGGCAAGCGAAAGCTCCCGGCGTCGAAATTATTCGAGCCCGCCGCGTGAGCGCCTTCATCTGCCGCAGCTTGCGACGAAACGATCTTCGACCCCGACATTTTCATGTCTTCAAGGCCTCGCGCAGTCGCCGCCTCGCCGGGCCGGCCGAGGCCCCGGCTTTCGGGCGAGACGAAAACGGGCGGGTAAGTCTCTTCTGCCGGTAGGGCCGGGGCTTGCGCCGCCTGCGCCGCTCCGGGCGTCGCTTCAGGCAAGACTTCAGGCCGGGCTTCAAGCAGGGCTTCAGGTAATACGGGGCTCAAGGCGGCTACCTGCCAGGCAGGCAGGAGGACCGAGAGGCCGGGCAACGCCAGCAGGCTTATAAGAGCCAGGCTCCATACGAGATGGCGCGCCGCCGCCGAGGACCTGCGACAGGCGAACGTCAGCCCGCTCGCGAGAAGGAGGATGAGAGCGCCCTTGATCGATACGTCCACGAGAAGCCTGACGAGCAGAGTGGATTGCGTATCCACGGAGGCGGGATCGAAGAACTGAAGCATGATTATCTCCCTTCCTTTCTTGCCTGCTCTATCAACGCGGATAACTTGTCGAGCTCCGAGTTCGACAACTTCGACCTGGAGATGTCGAGAAGCGCCGCGACGGCCTGCTCCGTCGAGTCGTCGAAGAAGGTCTGCATCAATTGCTTCAGGGCAGACTGGCTCGCCTTCTCGCGCGACATCGTCGGAATGTATACGTAGCGCGGCCCATCCTGGTCGTGCTTGAGATAGCCTTTCTCCTCGAGCAGCCTCAGCATCGTCCGCACGGCCGAATAGCTCGGAGGCTCCGGCATGTTCTCCATTACCTCCGTCGCCGACGCCTGCCCGAGCCTGTAGATCACATTCATTATCTGCCGCTCCCTGCGGCTCAGATGCATGTGCGCGTCTCTCTTCATCGTGCTCCGCTCCTTCCTGTCATGCTAATTTTTTAGCATTGTGCTAAGAAATTAGCACCAGGCCCGGCCCTTGTCAAGAACAAAATACCGGCGGGGAGGAAGGCGGGTCTTCGGGATATCATTTGGCGGGGTGTCGTTTGGCGCGGGAAGAAGTATAATTGCCTGCCTTAGCCGAGGAGGGGAGTTCAGGGTATGACGAAGATGAAGAAAGCGGCGGGGTTTTTTGCACTGTTTCTGTCTCTTTCGGCCGGCGCTCCGGGCCAGACCGGCCCGCCTTCGACGGATATATTCGTCGCGGATTTGAAAGGCAGGGCGGGGAGTTTGACCGTGGGGGTTCCGGTCAACATCACGAGCAGGGAAGGCTACGACAATCAGCCCATGTTTCTTCGCGGCGGCGAGCGGCTCTTATACACCTCGATCCGCGAAGACGGGCAGGCGGACATCTACAGGTATGATCTGAAGAGCGGCTCTTCTTCGAAGGTGACGGATACGAAGGAGAGCGAGTATTCGGCCACGGTGACGCCGGACGGCAAGAGCTTCTCCGTGATCCGGGTCGAGGCGGACTCGACGCAGAGGTTGTGGAAATTCCCTCTCGCGGGAGGCGAGCCGGAGCTCGTGCTGAAGAGCATCAAGCCCGTGGGCTATCACGCATGGCTCGACGGGCAGACGCTCGTTCTCTTCATCCTCGGCGAGCCCAGCACTCTGCAACTGGTCGACGCCCGCTCTGAAAAGGCCGAGATCATAGCCAGGAACGTAGGCCGCTCTATCCACCGCCTGGAGGGCGCGGGCAGGGTCAGCTTCGTGCAGAAGGAATCGGAGCGGGACTGGGTCATCAAGCAGCTCGACGTGAAGACCCGCAAGATCGCTACCGTGGCGAAGACCCTGCCGGGCAGTGAGGATTACGCCTGGACTCCCGGGGGCTCTTTGCTGATGGCGAAGGAGTCGAAGCTCTACGAATGGAAGCCGGGAAGAGACACGGCCTGGAGGGAAGTGGCGGATTTCTCGGCCCAGGGAATCCGAGGCATAACGAGGCTGGCGGTGAGCCCTTCGGGCAATCGCCTGGCCCTGGTAGCCGCCTCGGGCGCGAAGCCTTGAGGTTGAGCGGGTTTTTAGGCGGCGTGTCGTTTGATTGCTTCGCCGGGTCAAACGAGGTAACCTCTTCGCGTTTAACTTCCGAGATTCGGATCGACCCTGACCTTCGAGGATTGAAAATGCTCACAAGAACGATCACGGCCTTGATGCTCCTGCTCATTACTTTGAATTCCGCCGCGGCGAACGAAAAATGGCCGCAGTTCCGAGGCCCTCAATCCCTCGGGGTAGCGGACGACCCGAGCCTGCCCGATACCTGGAGCGTCGCCGAGAATGTCGCGTGGAAGACCGACATACCCGGCAGCGGCTGGTCCTCGCCCGTCGTCTGGGGAGACCGCATCTTCATCACGTCCGTCATCAGCTCCAATGAAGGAGAGCAGCCGAAGAAGGGGCTCTACTTCGGAGGCGAAAGGAAAGCTCCTTCCGACGAGCATCGCTGGATGGTCTACTGCGTGGATTTCAAGACGGGGAAGATCCGCTGGAGCAAGGAAGTGAACCGGGGGACTCCTCCCGGCCCGCGCCATCTGAAGAACACGTACGCGTCGGAGACTCCCGTGACCGATGGCGAGCGCGTCTACGCTTATTTCGGCACGCTGGGCCTCTTCTGCTTCGACATGGACGGCAAGCAGTTATGGTCGAAGAGGTGGGGGCCGTTCAACACGCGGTTCGGATGGGGGACGGCGGCCTCTCCTATTCTCCACAAGAATCGCCTGTATATCGTGAATGACAACGAAGACGATTCGTTCGTTCTGGCGCTCGATAAGAAGACCGGCGAGCAAGTCTGGCGCGTCAAGCGGGAAGAGGGGAGCAACTGGGCCACCCCTTACGTGTGGGAGAACGAATACCGGACGGAGCTCGTCACCTCGGGCACGAAGAGGGTCCGCTCCTACGACCTCGACGGCAAGCTGCTGTGGGAGCTAACGGGCATGTCGACGATCGCCATCCCGACGCCCTTCTCCAAATTCGGGATGGTCTACATCACGTCGGGGTATGTGGGAGACCAGCACCGCCCGGTGTACGCGATCCGGGCCGGGGCGAAGGGCAATATCACGCTCGCCCGGGGAGAGACGAGAAACGAATACATAGCGTGGTACCAGCCGCAGGCCGGGCCGTACAACCCGTCGCCGCTTGTTTACGGAGACCTCTACTACACCCTGCTCGACAGGGGCTTCTTCACCTGTCACGACGCGCGGACGGGCAAGGAGATCTATGGGAAGCAGCGCATGGAGTCGGGAGCGGGGGCCTTCACGGCTTCTCCCTGGGCCTACAACGGGAAGATCTTCTGCCTGAGCGAAGACGGCGATACCTTCGTCATACAGGCCGGGCCTGAGTATAAGCTGCTCGGCAAGAACAGCCTCAACGAGATGTGCATGGCGACACCCGCAATCGCGGGCGGCAGCCTCATCATTCGCACGGCCTCGAAGCTGTACCGGATCACGAAAGGCGGAGGGGCGAAGAAGGCATAGTCTTCAGCGTGCGGAGTCCGGAGCTCGCCCGGGCATGGGCGCACGGGCGGCTTCTCTTTCAACGTGTATGCTCGAAGCGTCTACGGCCTCACGACTGCGGCTTGAAGTAAAGCACGAGGCCCGCGCCCACCGCCGCGAGCAGGAATCCGACGTAAAGCAGGGGATTGGGCGCGGTCTTCGGAGGGTGCAGCCACATCGAAAAGAGCACGTTCACGAGCGGCGCGCCGCCGAAGACGAGCGGCATGACGTAATTCGGCAGCCCTCCGTTCTTGAAGGCCCAGATGATGCAGATGGCTCCGAGCGCTCCGAGCGCCCCGCCGATCGTGGACCACGTTACCCCTTCCGTGTTGAAGCCCTTGAAGTCGCCCTGAAGAGAGAGAGAGACGACGGGCACCAGCACGCCTATTAGAAAGTAAGCCACGCCGACGCAGAGCAGGGCGCGGAGCGGGTTGCCCATCTGCACCTGTCCTTTGTGCAGGGTCGGGCCGTAGAGACCCCAGCAGAGAGCCGCGCCAATCGCAAAGACGATCCAGATCATAGAGGTTTCCTTTTTTTTCACCTTT
The DNA here is from genome assembly GCA_035537555.1 of Blastocatellia bacterium. GTDB lineage: Bacteria > Acidobacteriota > Blastocatellia > UBA7656 > UBA7656 > DATLMR01. The sequence continues at coordinate 132 of DATLMR010000198.1, read as the reverse complement.
TCTGCCACCTGTTTAATGCCCGGAGCGGGCGGGATCAAAAAGAGTATTCGAGGCCAAGAACAACTATCAGGGTTGTGATTCCGTTTTCCTGACGGCCGATCGAAGTGTAGCGCGAGAAGGCTTCTCGCGCTA
>DATLMR010000197.1:0-2299 GCA_035537555.1 Blastocatellia bacterium | reverse complement strand
AAAGCCGCGATTCAGCTACGACAGTCCCACGCGGGGGAGCATCTCTTTCGATGATTTCACAATCGACGAGCAGGGGCGCGAGGCCGGGAAGTAAGCCTCTCGGCGCGCGCCTGGACAAAATGATAGCGATCGGACTGTGCGGGGCGCTGGTCTTCACGGCGCTGGCCTTTGGCACGGTCGAGGCCTGGTCCGTCGCGCTATTCGAATCGATCGTGGTCGCGCTCGTGGCGCTCTGGCTGGTGAAGGTCGTCGTGGACGGCAGATTTTCCATCAGAGTCCCCGGCGTGGCCCTCCCCCTCGCGGGTCTGGTCCTCGTCGGGCTCGCGCAGAGCGTGGTGATCGCGGGCAACGACGGGGTCGCGCGCGGCCTCTCGATGGACGCGGAGGCCACGCGGTCGGCGGTCTCTCTGCTCGTGTTCCTGCTCGTCTCTCTTCTGCTCGCCTCGAATTTCTTCAAGAGCCATCGCCGCCTGGTGATGCTGGCGAACTTTCTGGTCTTCTACGGGCTCGCGCTCGCGGCCTTCTCGCTCGTCCAGAGCTTCTCCTGGGACGGGCGGTTTTACTGGATCAGGCCGAACACGCAGAGCGCCTCTCCCTTCGGCCCGTTCGTTCATCACGGCCACTTCGCCGGTTACATGGAGATGCTGGCCACGATACCGGTCGCGCTGCTCTTTTCAGATGGAGTGCGTAAGGAGTCGCGGTTGATTTACGGCGTGGCCGCGTCCGTGATGGGACTCTCGATACTTGCCGCCTGGTCGCGCGGGGGGATGATAAGCCTCGCCGCCTCCATGGCGTTCATCCTGGTGATGAACCGCATCCTCGCGGGGTCGAACGAGAGGCCCCGCAGGCGGCTGGGCCGCCCGCGCATATCGCCCGCGCTTCGCTCGGCCCTGTTCGTCGCCGCGCTGGCCCTGGCGGCGGGCTTCGGCGCGTTCTGGATGGGGCTCGACCAGGTGCGCGACGACGCGGCGGGCGCGGGGAGCGGAAACGGCTCTTTTTATGCCAGTCGCGGATGGATCTGGAGCGATACCCTTTCTATGATTCGCGCCAACCCGATTGCGGGCGTGGGGCTCGGGGCCTTCGAGACGGCCTATCCGATCTACAGCAGAAGCGACGGCTCTTTGATTGTGGGCCAGGCGCACAACGATTATCTTCAGATCGTCGCCGATTGCGGAGTCTTCGGAGCGGTCCTGGCTCTCTGGTTCATCGCGCTCCTGGCGCGCGGGGTATATCGCGGCATCCGGTCTCGCGACCCGTTCCTCTCCGGGCTCGCGCTCGGGAGCGGGGCTGGCCTATTCGCCCTGCTGGTCCACAGCACGGTAGATTTCAATCTTCAGCTGCCCGCGAATTCTTTGCTCTTTCTCTTTCTGGCGGCGGTGGTCGCGCGCGTCGAAGCCCTCGTGATCGAGCGCGAAACCAGGCCGGCCGGGGAGGCCGGAGAGCGGCTCGCGAGAGTCGCGATAGGGGTCTAACAATGAGTAGCAACGCCGAAAATGCGCGGGGGCTTTCGCCTCGCTCGCGCCCTGCCGTCGCCGGAGCCCTGATCGCCCTCATGGTCTTCGCATTTGCCCGCGCGCCGCTCGCCGAAGCGCAGGCGCGGCAGGACGCGGGAGGCAAGGACCGGCAATCGCAGCCTTCGCAGGGCGCGTCGGTAGCCCTCGCTTCCGACGAGGACTATCGCCTGGGCGTGAGCGACGTGATCGAAGTGCAGGTGGAAGACGCGAAAGAGCTCTCCGGCACTTTCCGCATAAGCTCCAACGGCACTTTCCTGATGCCCTACCTCGGGCGCATCAAGGCCGGGCGGAAGACTCCTGAAGAGGTCGGCCGCCTGATCGCGGACGGGCTGCGCGGGCGCTATCTTAAGGAGCCGGTCGTGCGGGTGCTCGTGACCCAGTACAACAGCCGCTCTTTCTTCATTCAGGGCGCGGTGCGCAATCCCGGCGTTTACCAGATAGAGGGGCGGCCCTCGATCTTGAAGCTGATAACGATAGCCGGGGGCCTCGCCGACAATCACGGCTCGGCCGCTTTCATCATTCGAGAGCGCAGGCCTCCGGACGGCGATGAGGGCGGCGCTCCGGCTGAGAAGGAAGATCAGGGCTCGCGGGCGCTCGATCTGACCGGGGCCGAGAATTACAGCATGATTCACGTCAACATCTCGGGCCTGCTCAAGGGGCGCTTCAACGAGAACGTCTTCGTCGAGGCGGGCGACATAATCAACATCCCGCCGTCGGACGTCTTCTTCATCGCGGGCGAAGTTCGCGCGCCCGGCTCGTTCCCGCTCAAGGAAGGGACGACCCTG
>DATLMR010000196.1:0-16938 GCA_035537555.1 Blastocatellia bacterium | reverse complement strand
TCGCCTCGGCCGCCTCGGCCGGGACGGCAAACATGCCGCTCCCTCCCGCCGAGACGATGTCGAGCATAAAGAAGGACGAGCTGAAGTCCCACTTGAGTTTTCTGGCCTCCGACGAGCTGGGAGGGCGTTACACGTTCAGCCCCTCGACGCTGGTCGCGTCGAGGTACCTGGCGTCACGGCTCGAATCCTACGGCTATCGCGGCGCGGGCCGCGACGGCTCTTTTTTTCAAAGGGTGCCGCTCGGGTATCGCAGCGCCGACTCGGCCAGAAGCGAGATCGTTTTGACCGGAGCCGGTCTCAAGAAGACGCTCAGGTACGGGGACGACTTCCTGTCCGCCCAGGCCTTCGATTCAAGCGTGAGCGGAGAGCTTGTCTTCGCCGGTTACGGCATCTCCTCTCCCTCCAACAAGCACGATGATTACGCCGGGCTCGACGTGAAAGGCAAGATCGTCGTGATCGCCGACGGGAGGCCGGAGCAATTGAAGACCGTCCTGATCCCGGGGAGCGAGCGGGGAGAGAGCGCGGCCCGCGCGCGCGGAGCGAAGGCCGTCATCTCGATCCCGAACCAGCAGATATTACAGGGGTGGTCGGCGGTCAGAGATTACTTATCGAGAGAGAGGCTCGGGATCGTTCAGCGCTCTACGGGCAGAGACTTTCCCTCCGTGCTCGCGGGCTCGGCTCTGATCAGGAGCATCGCGGCCGCCCTCGGGAAGGAAGAAGCCTACCTCCGACGGCCTGAAGGGAAGCCCCTGGAGCCGGGCATGGTCCCTCTTTCGGCCGACATCAAGGTTGACGTGACGGTCAAAGACTCGCCTCCGACTCAAAACGTCGCGGCGGTCCTCGAAGGCTCGGACCCGAAGCTGAAGAATGAGTATGTAGTCTTCAGCGCGCATTACGATCACCTTGAGACGAGCAGTAACGGGGAGGTCTTTAACGGAGCGGACGATGATGGCTCGGGCACGAGCGCCGTTCTCGAAATCGCCCAGGCGTTTTCATTGGGCCCCAGGTCGAAGCGATCCATCCTGATCATCTTCCACACGGGCGAAGAGCTTGGGCTTTTCGGCTCCGAATACAACACGGATTATGATCCCGTCGTCCCGCTCGACCGCCTGGTCGCGGACCTGAACATCGACATGATCGGGCGCTCGCGCCTGCCCAACAACTCCGACGCGCGCGACCAGGACCTCGCCGACAGGAACACCGTTTACCTCATCGGCGCCGATAAGCTGTCGACGGAGCTGAACCGCCTGAGCGAGAAGACCAACGCCGACACCGTAGCCATGAACCTCGATTACAAGTACAACGACGACAGCGACCCGCAGAAATTTTATTACCGGTCCGATCACTACAATTATGCGAGACACGGCATCCCGATCATCTTCTACTTCACCGGCCCCCACAGGGATTATCACAGGCCCACCGACGACATCGAGAAGATCGACTTCGAGAAGATGGAGCGCATAACGCGACTGGTCTTCGCGACCGGCTGGCGCATCGCGAATATGGCGGAGAGGCTGCCGGTCGATAAGAAGCCTCCCGAAGATAACGGCTCGAATTGACTTCAAGCGCCGGGAGCCATTGAGTAGAGGCGCGGGCTCTCCGACCCGCGCTCCTTGACCTCCGGCGCAGGATTCCTGATACAATCGCCCGCCATTTACTGCGGCTCTCGCCTGCCGGGCTCAACCCGGCATCTCCTAAGTCGCTCTTTAGACAGTAGGACGGCCGTGGCATCCCTCTTGCCTTAACACTTCCTATGAAGAAAGCAATATTTTCGATACTACTATTGGCAACAGTCTCTATGTCGGTCTCTGCTCAGGATTCCGGAGCCCGGCGAGGTTGGGGGTATGTTTTCGCGGGGCCGGGCGTTACCACGGGCTTTGATTCGGGCACGACCTTGAACGTTGGCGGCGGGGGCGAGGCCCTCCTGCTCGGCGGCTTCGGCGTCGGGGGCGAAGCCGGGTACCTCGCCGACGCCAATCGCTTCGGCAATGGAGTCGGGCTGGCGTCGGCGAATCTCTCTTATCACTTCAAGGGCTCCGATTCGGGCCGGAAGGTCGTGCCTTTCGTTACCGGAGGCGCGTCTCTCGGGTTCCGTGACGGGGTGAACGCCGGGGGCGGCAATTTCGGAGGCGGCGCGCACTACTGGTTCAAAGAGAGGATGGCCGCGCGCTTTGAAGTCCGCACGCACGTCTTTTCAAGCGATAGCCCTTTCAACATCGGCTTTCGCGTGGGCCTCTCTTTCAAGTAAACACAATCCCGGGACGGTCGCGGAGGCAGCCCGTGCGGGCTGCCTCCGCAAGACCTCCGCTCCCGCGCGCGTCAATGTTTTCCGGGCGTGAGGCTCACTTCTTCCAGCTCTTCGACCCGGGCAATCTCCGGTTGAACCGCATACATCCCGCTCCTGACGAAGTAGAGCCCGACGAAGATTATCACCGCCCCTAGAAGCTGGCCCACGGCAGGCACTTCTCCCAGAGCGGGCCACGCGATTAGCATGGCGATTATCGGAGTTATGTTGGAATAGAGCGCGGTCCTGGTCGATCCGATCTTCCGCACCCCATAGTTCCATATGAAGTGGGCCAGGGCGATGGCCAGGAGCGCGCTGTAGATCAACCCTGCCCAGGCGACGGGGCGAATCATTGCCCAGTCCTGCGAGATCAGGGCGCGGGCGCACACGAGCAGGAAGACGGGCGTCCCCGTCAGCATCATCAGGGTCGTGGCCTTCATCGCTCCGTGCTTGTTCACCATCGGCTTCGCTCCCACCGTGTAGAGAGACCAGCAAAGGGTCGAGACGATCAGCAGGCAATCCCCGTAGATCGTAGTCCCGAAGCCGACCGCGCTGCGTCCGCTCAGGATAATGAGCACGATCCCCGCGAAGGCGAGGAGGAGGCCGGTCACTCCGCGAGTGGTGAAGTACTCCTGGCGGCGCAGGCGGCTGATGACGGCCGTGAAGAGCGGCGTGGTTGAGAGGATGAGCGCGGCATTGCCTGTCCGCGTGTGAGCGAGGCCGGTGATGAAGAGCGACTGGTAGATAGCGTTCGCGAGGATGCCGAGACCCAGCAAGCGCCACGCGTCGGCCCTTGGGACCTTCAGGTTTTCGCCTATTGCGAGGGTCGCGATCAGCAATGTTATGGAGGCGATGGTGAATCGCAAGCCGTTGAAGGCGAGCGGCCGGAGATCGACGAGAGAGTATTTGATCGCGATGAAGTTCGATCCCCAGATCAGAGTCATGAGCAGCAGCAGGAGGTCCGTGGCCCCGAACGCGGTCGAGAGACGGCCGGCCTCGGTACCCTGGGTTGGAGCAGTCTTTAGATGAATCAGGCCTCTAAGAGATTCACGCGTCATGGATGTTGTACTCAGAATCTCCTCGTTCGCGGGGCGCGGGCCTCCAGCCCCGCGAGCGTTTTATATGGCCGCGAGCGTTTCGATGGCGAGCGACTGTTCCAGGTTCCGGGCGGCGCGCAATAGTCCGGCTTCGTCGAAGTGGCGCCCGATCAATTGAATTCCTACCGGCAGCCCGTTCGACGTGAAGCCGCAGGGGAGGCTCAGGCCCGGCACCCCGGCCAGGTTGAGCGTGATGGTATAGATGTCGGAGAGGTACATTTCGAGCGGGTCGTCCGCCTTCTCTCCGAGCCTGAACGCCGGCGTGGGAGCGGTCGGTGTGGCGATGACATCGCAGGAGGCGAAGGCGTCCCTGAAATCCTCCCCGATGAGCGACCTGACCTTCTGCGCCTTGCCGTAATAGGCGTCGTAATAGCCCGCCGAGAGGGCGTAGGTGCCGAGCATGATCCTGCGTTTGACTTCGGCTCCGAAGCCCTCGTCGCGAGTGCGGCTATACATCTGCTTCAGGGTGCTCGCCTCTTCCGCGCGAAAGCCGTAGCGGACTCCGTCATAGCGGGCGAGGTTCGAGCTGGCCTCGGCGGTCGCAATCAGGTAATAGACGGGAACGGCGAATCGGGTATTCGGGAGACTGACATCGACCAGCTCGGCCCCCATCTCTTCGAACCTCCCGATCGCGGATTCGACCCTGTTCCTTACCTCCGGATCGAGCCCTTCGCCGAAGTACTCTCGCGGCACCCCCACGCGAAGGCCTCGCACGTCGCCCTTTATAGAGGAGTGGTAATCGTCGACCTCTTTGTCGCTCGAGGTCGAGTCGTTCTCATCTCTCCCGGCCATCACTCCGAGCACGCGCGCGGAGTCTTCGATGGAGTTCGTAAACGGGCCGATCTGATCGAGCGACGACCCGAATGCGATCAGGCCGTAGCGGGACACGCGCCCGTAGGTGGGCTTGAGGCCGACGACGCCGCTCAGGCTTGCGGGCTGGCGGATCGAGCCTCCGGTGTCGGAGCCGAGGGCGACCATGGCCATTCCCGAGGCTACGGCGACGGCCGAGCCGCCGGAAGAGCCGCCGGGGACGCGGGACGTGTCCCACGGGTTCTTCACGGGGCCATAGGCGGAGTTCTCGTTGGACGAGCCCATCGCGAATTCGTCGCAATTGGTCTTGCCTACGATGACGGCGCCCGCGGCCTCGAGCCGCTCCACGGCGGTCGCGGTGTAAGGCGGTCTGTAGTTGAAGAGTATCCGCGAGCCGGCTGTCGTGCGAACGCCGCGCATGACCATGTTGTCCTTGACGGCGACTACCGCTCCGGCAAGCTCGGGCAGGGGGTCGCCCTTCTCGGCCGCGAGGTCGATCCGCCGGGCCTTTTCGAGCGCCGCGTCATTCGTGACGGATATGAAGGCGTTAAGATCGGCCAGGGCCTCTATGCGTTCCAGGGCCGCGCGCGTAACCTCTTCGGCTCTTACCTCGCGCGATGCGATCTTATCCCTGAGCGAATCGATTGTGAGCTTTCTCAGTTCCAAGTGAGTCTCCACTGCCTAGTTCATGCGATGGCTTCGAGGGTGTGAGCTATGAAGGGCGCGGCATCGGCATCACCCGCCGATGACCTTCGGAACCTTGAAGTAACCCGCTTCCGCATCGGGCGCGTTCTCCGTGGCCGTCTTCGATCCCAGGCTCGGCCTCACGACATCATCGCGGAGAGCGTACTCCGTGGCTTCGCCCGTGGTAGAGTGAGACATCGGCTCGACACCGGACGTATCGAGCTCGTTCAGCTCCTCGATATGGCCGAGAATAGAGCCGAGCTGCTGCGTGAAGGATTCGGTCTCTTCGCTCGTAAGCTCGAGCCTCGCCAGTTCCGCGATTTTTTCAACGTCGGTCTTGGTAATCGGCATATCGTCTCCTGCATCGACGGGCGCGTAACCCGAGAATTATAGGGGCGGCAAGGCGACCTATCAAGCCGCGAGCTTTTGATTGCGGCTCAGGGCTTTGTTAGAATTTGCACTTGATCTTCACGGCCGTCGCGCGGAGGCGCACAACGAGTGAAAAATCCGGAGCAGATGAGCGGAGAGTCGAAGCTGAGCGAGAGCGGCCGAAAGCGCCTCACTAAAGTGATCGTGCTTTCCATCCTGGTCATAGTGCTCCTGCTGATTCTCGTCGCCCAGAGCTTCAACCTGAGCGCGCTGGTCAGCCCCGACACGGCGAGCGAGACCTTACTGCTCTACGCCCTGTCGACCCTCAACTTCTTCGCCTTCATAACCGTCTTCTTCGTCCTGCTCCGGAACATTCTCAAACTGGTCCGCGAGCGGAGGGCGAACAGGCTCGGCTCGAAATTCAAGACGCGCTTCGTCGCCTACGCGATAGGCCTGTCGCTGCTCCCCGCGCTCCTGCTGTTCTTCTTCGCGTACGGGTTATTGAACCTGAGCATAGACAGGTGGTTCGGCGAGCCCGCCCGGCAGATCGTCGACGACGCGCAGGCCGTGGTCGACGAGGGCTATTTCAAACAGGCGCAGCTCGACCTGGCAGTCAACGCGCGCTCGATTGCCGCCGTGCTCTCCCTCTCGACGCGGGCGGACCTGGAAAGCTCGAAATTGCAAAGCCAGCTCAGGGAGAAGCTCGACGAGTACAGGCTCGCCTTCCTGAGGATCTCCTCGCGCGGCCGCTCCATGACGATTCTCAGATCCGGCCAGCCCATGCCTCAATACCTTGAAGCTGCGCTCGACCTCGCGGACGAAGAGATCCTTTCCGGGGCGGATACCTACGCGAACCGGGAGTACGGCGAGCAGCCTTCGACCATATACGTCCTGTCGGGGGTCAGGCTCGATTCGCCGGATAGGGACGCGCGCGCGCTGATCCTTGCGCGAACGGCGCCGCCCGAGCTGACCCAGCCTCTCGCCAACATCGCCGCCCAGCACGAAAATTTCTACAGGCTCAGGGGAGGCATCAAGCGAATAAAGGCGCTTTACATAATGCTTCTGTCCGCGGTGACCTTGCTCTTGATCTTCGCGGCAAGCTGGCTCGCGCTCTGGGTCGCGAGGGGCATCACCGTGCCGATTCAGGCGCTGGCGGAGGCCACGGAGCGAGTAGCTCACGGCGATCTGGACTATCGGGTGAAAGTCGTGGCCGAAGACGAGCTGGCGGTCCTGGTCAATTCGTTCAACCAGATGGCCGCTCAGTTGAGGGAGAACCGCGAGCGGCTTGAGTGCGCGGCCGAGGAGCTGAGCCGCACGAACACGGCCCTCGACGACCGGCGCCGTTATATCGAAACCGTGCTCGAATCACTCTCCACGGGCGTCATCTCCGCCGACGAAGGCGCGGGCATAGCCACCATCAACCGGGCGGCGATCTTCATGCTCGGGCTGCCCGAGAAACCGGAGATCGGGACTCCGGTCAAGCGCCTGATCGACGGGCCACAGGGCGACGCGTTGATGGCTCTTTGCAGGCGCGCGCGGCGCAGCGACCTGGCGCAGGCGGAGATCGAGTTCAAGCGGCCGAACGGGAGCAGCCTTCACACCGCGACCACCGCCATAGCCCTGAAAAGCTCCGAGGGCGTCCTCGAAGGCTGGGTGATCGTGATAGAAGACCTGACCGACCTGATCCAAGCCGAGCGCGCCGCCGCCTGGAGCGAGGTCGCCCGCAGGATGGCTCACGAGATCAAGAACCCGCTCACGCCGATTCAACTTTCGGCCGAGCGCATAATGCGGAACTACAAGCGCGCCGGGATGCCCGCGTTCGAGCCCCGCTTCGATGAAGTGGTTAAGGAGGGGACCGCCACCATCGTCCGCGAAGTCGCCGCCCTCCAGCGAATGGTCGAGGAGTTCTCTCGGTTCGCGCGCCTGCCGGAGGCTCGCCGCATCGATTGCTCGTTGAATGAGGTCGTGCGCGATGCGGTCAGCCTTTACGATGAGCGGCTCGACGGGGTGAGGATCGAATGCAGGCTCGCCGACGAGCTGCCCATTCTGAAGCTCGACGCGGAGCAGATAAAACGCGTGTGTGTGAACCTGATCGATAACGCTCTCGAAGCGCTCGGGCGGAATGGGTCGGGCAACGGGCACGGTCCGCAAGGTGAAAATGGGGCGAAGGCCGGGCCGGCGGAAGAAGGGCTGATACTGATCGAGTCCAGGTGGATCAAGTCAAACGACACCGTCCGCCTGATGGTTGCCGACACGGGGCACGGCATCAGGCCCGCCGACCGCGACAAGCTCTTTTTACCGAAATTCTCGACCCGCGATCGCGGGACCGGGCTCGGGCTCGCCATAGTCAGCCATATAATCGCCGATCACAAAGGCCGCATCTGGATCGAAGACACTTACCCGCGCGGCGCAAGGTTCATCATCGAGCTGCCCTCGGGCGAGCGAAACGGGTGACTCGCGACCGGTTATAGCTCGCCGTTCAGCACTATGTTGTCGATCAGCCGCGTAGCTCCGATGTAGACGGCCATCGAAACCAGTATCGGCTCTTCGCTCGGAATGATCTCCACCGGGGCGAGGTTGGAGATGTCGGTTATCGCTATATAGTCGATCCGCGCAAGCGGCTCCGCTTCGATGATCGAGCGCATGGCCGCGACGAGCCTGGAGCTGTCCCGCTCGCCGCCGTTGAAGAGAGTCCGGCACCTTTCAAGCGCGCGCCTCAGGGCGGTCGCCGCCTTACGCTCGCCGATCGAGAGGTAGACGTTGCGGGAAGAGAGCGCGAGGCCGTCTTCTTCGCGCACGGTCGGGCCGACGACGATCTCCGTATCCATCGAAAGATCGGCCACCATGCGCTTGATCACGATGACCTGCTGCGCGTCTTTCCGCCCGAAGTAGGTGAAGTGCGGATGGGTGATATTGAGGAATTTACTTACGATGGTGGTCACGCCCTGAAAATGGCCCGGGCGGCTCGCGCCTTCCAGCTTCTCGCTCAAGCCCTCGACCCTGACATACGTCGAGAACCCTTTCGGGTAAACATCCTCGGGTGTGGGGGCGAAGATCAGATCGACGCCGCGCGTGAATGCCAGCTCGGCATCGCGCGCGAGGTCTCGCGGGTATCGGTCGAAGTCTTCACTCGGTCCGAACTGGGCGGGGTTGACGAAGATGGAGATCACTACCGTATCGCACATCTCACGCGCGCGGCTCATCAGCGAAAGATGCCCTTCGTGAAGCGCGCCCATAGTCGGCACGAGCCCTATTCGTTTTCCTCCCGACCGCAGCTCGCGGACAATCGACATCATCCTGGGTATACGATTGATGATCTCCATAATTTATTGAGTGAAAGAGAGACCGTTTTCGGCCGTGGGCAATGGAGGACCGGGCCGCCCACGCGGTCCGCTAGTTGATCGGGCCGAGCGGCGGCATCGATTGCGGGTGCTCCTCCTCGATCTCGACTACGACGCCTTCCGGCAGGTGATAGCTCTCCGCGTCGGCGGGGAAGCGGCGCGAGTTCACATCGTCCGCGTACCCTTTGAGCGCTTCCGCGATACTCGACTTGAGGTCGGCGTACTGGCGGACGAATTTGGCCGTATGTCCGAAGGTAATCCCGACGAGGTCGGTGAAGACGAGGATCTGCCCGTCGCAATCGAGGCCCGCACCGATGCCGATGGTCGGAATGCCGACACGGTCTGTGATGATCCTCGAAATCTCCGCCGGAATGCCTTCGAGGACGATTGAGAAAGCGCCCGCGCGCTCGAGCGCCAGGGCGTCTTCGATCAACTCGCGAGCGGCCTCCATCGATTTGCCCTGGACGCGGTACCCGCCCATGCGAAGGAGGGATTGAGGGGTGAGCCCGATGTGGCCCATCACGGGGATTTCGGCATCGACTATGGCTTTGACCACCGGAGCGCGCCGCGCGCCGCCTTCGACCTTGACGGCCTCTGCTCCCCCTTCCTTGATGAACCGGATGGCGGATTCGACTCCGCGCTCGACGCCGTCCTGGTAGGAGCCGAAAGGCATATCGCCGACTATGAGGGCTCGCCTGACGCCCCGCCTGACCGCGCGCGTGGCGGCGATCATCTCATCGAGAGTGACGGGGAGAGTGGAGTCATAACCGAGGACCGTCTGGGCGAGGCTGTCGCCCACGAGGATGAGATCGAAGCCCGCTTCGTCGACCATTCTGGCAGTGGGGTAATCGTAAGCCGTCAGCGCGACGATGGGCGCGCCGCCTTTGCGAGCGCGAATATGCGGGGCGGTGATCTTCTTGACGTTGCTCTCAGTTATGTGGCTCATCCTGCAATCTCCTTCGGCCTTTCGAGCTTGATTATATTGCTTTCAACGGCCAATGCAAGGCCGGGCGCCGGGGAAGAGAGCCCGTGCTTACACGCCCGGCCCCTTGCGCCTTGAAGCGATATAAGAGCATTCGACGTGTCGGGGAGAGCGGCCCGGGAAGAAGACAGGCCGGCTGCTCTGGAAGTCAGCCGGCCCTTATGAAGCGGGTGATGATGCGTGGCATGCGGCTTACCCTTCGGGCCTTATATACTCAAATGTCGGCGATTCCGTGCCGTCAGGATTTACCACCTTTAAGAAAGCCGGAACGCCGGGGGTGATCTTATTGCCGGATTTCTTGCAGCGGAGCCTTCGCGAAAAGTCGTCTTCGTTGTTGGTCTTTTGACTCGCGCCGTCGAGAAAGACCTTCGCTCCCATCTGGAAATTTTCTCCGTCGAGGAACAGCTTCTTCCCTTTGAACGAGACGCCGAAAATCTGAGGCAGGGCCGAGCCGCCCGAGCCGTCGATCGAGAACCTCCCGCTCCTGATTTCGACCGCGGTCCCCACTTTGGTCGCGGCGATCAGGCGTATGCGCGCCTGCGAGGTCTGCACGCCCGGCACGGTCCACTCGAAGCTCGTCAGGTCGGAGTCGGTCGTCGAAAAGATGAGGTTGGCGAAAGGGAAGGTCATCCCGTCGTCGGTCGAGTAGCGCAATTCAAAGCTGTCGATGTTTGAAGGGTTCGTCGCCGTCCACGTGATCAGGAACTTCGAGCCGGACTGGAGAGTCGTGTCCGCCGGTTGCGATATCAGGTCGAGGTTGACCACGGTGGTTTCGGATTCCGAGATCGCGTTCGAGGTGTAAATGAAATCGCCGCGATTGTCTCCGCTGCCGTTCGCGGCATTTCCGGCGACGTAAAAGCGTACTGTCCCGACATCCGTTTGCGGGGCGGTCCAGTCGATCTGCCATGTCCGCTGGCCGTTCCCGTTTGGAAGGGTTCCGGCCTCTCTGTGCTGAATGTACTGCCTGCCCCCCGCGCCCGTGAGCGGGTTCACCTGGCTGTCGGAGCCGACCGGTTGAAATGTGCCCGCGCGATTCCCATTCTTGTCTATGGCCGTTAGCTGGAAACCGTATCGCTGCCTGTTGTTCTGTCGGACGGTCACGGTCAGGCGGTACTTCTCGCCCGGTTCATAAACACCGGACGGGATAGCTCCGAGGTTGATACTCACGCTCCCGCTTCCTGTGTTTGCGTTATTGTCGTCATGGCAAACGGTGCAATTACCGAGATCGCCGGGCGCGCCAGTGTGTCGAGGCTCGGGGCCTGAGATGCTCGCGTAAGCCGCGACCGTCATTACCGCGAGAGCCATCAACGCTCGAATCTTCTGTTTTACGCTAAAGATGCGCATGAGACATTTCCCTCTTGAAAGCGGGCCGAGCAAAAGCCTGTCGCTGATACTCTCAACTCTGCTGGACGGGCTTACCCGAAGAAGCCGACGTCTTCAAATCGGCTGCCCAGTACGGCCTGTGAATCCGCGCCCAGCCACTTATCCAGGATCGTCGCATATACCGCTCTGAAATCGACATTGAAGACCATGTTTCCGGCCCCGTCCAGGCCGGTCGGCGACAGGGAAGGCTGCTGGCCGTAGACTCCTCCGTGGACCGGGTTGCCGATGATGAACATCTGTGATGACGTTCCATGGTCGAGTCCGAACGAGGCGTTCTGTTGCGGGCGGCGGCCGAACTCCGACCACTCCATTATCACCACGTTTTCGGCCAGCCCGTGCGCGGCCATGTCATCGTAAAACGCTTTCACGGCTTCCGAGAAGTCGTTGAGCAGCACGGCATGATCGCCGATGAGCTTGTTATCGGGGTCCTGAGTCGAGCCGATCTGGAGCGAGTGAGTATCGAAGCCTCCGAACTCGACGTAGAGCAGGTCCGCATCCGGGATCGTGGTTATCAACTGGGCCGCCATCTTCAAAGCGGTTGCAAGCTGATTGCCGCGCGGAGGCGTGCCCGCCGGGTACGTGACCGTCGAAGTGTAGCGCGCGACGGCGGCGGTCACCTCTTGAGCGCCCGCCAGGGCGTCGACCCCCGTGCTCGCGAGCGTGCTCAGGAAGCTCCCTTCGGGGAACGTGCGATGGTTGGTGGCATTGAAGGCGTTGAGCTGGTTGATCCGGTCGCCCTGATTTCTCGGGTCGGTCTGAAAGGTATAATTGGCGAAGCTGGAGATGCTCGGCACCACCACCTTGTCCGCGAAGAAGGCCTTGGGCAAGGCTCCCCCGATGTTTACCGCCGAGAGGTCGGATTTCCCGAAAAGCGATTGATCGGCGTACTTGCCGAGCCAGCCGTTGCCCGCGCCGCCGTTGAGGTTGGCCGTGGACCAGATGTCTTTCGAGAGGAAGTGCGAGAGATTGGGCGAAGGGTACCCCACCCCGTTGACTATCGCGACATTCCCCGCATCGTACAGAGCCTTGATCTCTCCCATCGAAGGGTGCAGGCCGAACCGGTCGTCGAGGAGGGTAGTACGACCCTGATCGTCTTTCAGCTCGGTATCACGGAAGGAGAGGTCGGGCCGCAGGCTGAAGTAGTTGGAATCCGTGTACGGGACGAAAGTGTTGAGCCCGTCATTGCCTCCGCTGAGCTGAATCACGACCAGTATCTTGCGATTCGCGAGGGTCTGGGCTCGCGCGCTGGAGAGCCAGATTTTAGGCATGACGAGACTGAGGCTGACCATCCCGGCCCCGCGCTTGATGAATTGTCTTCTTGTTGTCGGCATCGCTCTCCTCCTAATTCAGTTGGAACTCCGGCAGGCACATGATCTGGTGCGCGAGCCCGCGGATCTTCGAATCGATCAGCTGATCGGTTACGGCGAACTCGATTTTATTCCCCTGGTTGTCTTTCAGAAGGTAGTCCTTCAGCGTCGCAACCGCGTTGCCCGTGACGCCGAGCGGGCCAAGCACCGAGAGGAATTTCTTTACGGTCTTCTTGGCCGTGCCCTTCGTGTATTTCCCGAGCTGCTCGTTGGTCACGAACATCCCCGGCAGATCCGTCCTCCGGTTGTTCAGGAGATTATTCGAGAAGTTGAATCGGTCGAGCATGGTCGCCGTATTTATCCATGCCAGGTTCAGGTCCCATCCGTTCACATCCGGAGGGTTGAACATATCCTGCCCCATAACGCGGGCCGACTGGTAAAGGACATTCGAGGAGCCGCGCCTTTCGAAGGTTCCCGGAGCGTACTGGCCGCCCAGCATCCTGATCGCCCCGACCACGAGCTCGGCGGGCTGCTTGATCAGTCCGAATACGGCGCGGCTGCTGAAGAATTCGTCGGAGACGAAGATCGCGCGCATCAAATCCTTGATCGAGTGGTCCCTGCTTTCGTACACGTCGGCGAACTTGTTTATGGTCGCCTTATCTGCCGAGCTGGAGGTGAGCGGGTAGACGAAGAATTCGAATATCTCCTTTACCAGGAAACGCGCGGTCGCCCGCTTCGCCGAGACGAGCGTGATAACGTCTTCCCAGCTGAAGAGGGCCGTCTGGCCGTAAATAGTCTTCGCCGCGTTGTCGTGCTGACCGGGGACGATGAGAAATTCGAGGTTGAACCGGTCCTCGCTCCCCCTCACTTGCCTGAACCTCCCCCCGGTGAAAGCGCGCGCGATCTCTTTTACGTCATTCTCCGTGTAATTGGGCTGGCCGGTCACGACGTCGTTTATGCCCATCGTGAAGAGCTCCTGAAGCTCCCGCGCCCAGTTCTCGTTCGGGCTGCCGAGGACGTTCGTGATGCCGTCGAGCCATATGAGCATGGCGGGGTCTCGCGATACATTCAGCAGTAGAGTGTCGAACTTGTCGAGGGCGTGAGCGCGAAGCGTCAGGTTCTGAACGTACATTAGCCGTTCTTCAACCTTCGAGAGCGAGGTGGCGAAGTGATTATGCCAGAAGAGGGTCATCTTCTCTTCGAACTGGCGGCGCGAGTGGACCATCCTCGTGAGCCACCAGCGGCGAATCTCAGCCTGATTGAACTTCTCGTTGTCTCGCGGGTCTGTAAAGTCGAAGCTCGCCGCCAGCAGGTCGTCGAGGGGCTTGTTGTCGATCTGGTTGTAATTGAGCAGGTGATCGACCGCTCCCTCGCGCCCGCGCGTCACCAGAGCATCAATCTCTTCGGGAGGTCCGGCAAATCCCATTCTTCTGAGCAGATGAGCCGCCTGGTTGAAATCAAACGTTGCCATATGTCGCTCTCCTCCTTTGGCTTTCCGCCGACCGGCCGGTTCCCGCCGGAAGCCCCGCCGAAAGCCCCGTCCTTTTGGCTGTCGATACTATGAGGAACTCTCTCGATTAGTGCTGACCTTCGCCGATCGAAAGCCGGTCCGGCTCTCTTCGCGCCTGTTATCGCGATCCGGTCGGTTCGTGCTGATCCCGACTCTATAGACTTCCACGCGCATGCAAAAGTCTGAAATTGTTTAAGGTGAGGGCAATCACTTCTCGTTTTTTAGGCGGGCACAACAGCGGTGAAGGCTCGTCGCCCGGTCCCGGCTCATCTCGAACTCTACGGCCTGTTCTGCCGCAACCATTCGGAGCGGGTGGCGAAGGCCCCGGGCGAGACCGCCCTCTGGACGGCCAGAATGCCGTCCAGGTGGTCGATCTCGTGTTGCAGCAGCTCCGAAAAGTCGCCCCCGGCTTCTATCACACGGCTCGCTCCCCGTTCATCTTCGTACCGGACGCGGATGGTAGCGGCCCTGGACACGCGCACCATCAAGTCGGGAAAGCTGAAGCAGTCGTCCCACAATTCGAACCTCTCCTCGCTCGCCCGGAGGATCTCGGGATTGATCAAGGGGCCGTCGAACCCGTTTGTCGCCATGCGGATGAAGATCATGCGCTTGAGTACGCCGATCTGAGGCGCGGCGATGCCTCGCCCGTACCCCGTCTCCCGGCGGAAGCTCGCCAGGGTGTCGCTCAGGTCGCGCGCCAGGGCTCGAACCTCGGTCGAAGCATGCTCTGAGATAGACGACGATTTTTCGAGAAGAGCCGGGTTGCCGAGCTGAAGAATCTCGCGTGTGGACATAGATGTCTGCCCTCATCCTCTGGTCCGAGAAATTACCGGGTGGACCGTTTGCGTCTTCCACTGTAAACGGGAATGCAAATTATACAGCAGCGGCACGAGAGCGCCACAGATTTTTCTGCTTCCGCCCGGACCTATCCGGCTACTCTCCGGCATCAACGCCCGGGCCGTAAAGGTTACGGGATTTCCACACGACCCCCCGGCCAGTTACCGTCCTCCAGGTCGAGTGCAGCAGTATCAGAGCCATCAGGCCGTGGCCGAGAAAGCTGAGGAATGCGTAAGCCGGGGGGGCCTTCGTTTCGAGATAGACGGGCACGAAAGAGGCCGCCAGAGCCAGGTAGGCGGCGAGCCCCGCGAGGGCGATTGAAAGAAGGCCCTTTGCCGAGGGGTCGATCAAGTAGACGATTGACGCGATCAGGACGATCAGCAGCGGAGCCGATGTGAGTGAAAAGGCCCCGACCGCCCCGGCTACCGCGCGCAGTGCGCTCTCGCCCGAGCCCGCGAAAGAGTTCTTCCCGAACCCCTCGAAAATCTCGCGAAGATTCGAGTACATCGGAGTTGAGATCAATTCCGGGGCGGCCGCAAGATGCAGCCTGAAGCCCGCCCGCTTGAGCAGGCGGGCGGTGTTCAGATCGTCCGTCACGTCTCCCCGGATGGCCTCATAACCTCCCACAAGATCGTGCGCCTCGCGCCTCATCAGCAGGAAACCGCCAATCCCGAGTGCTACGTCAGACTCCGGATCATTAACTTTCCGGACGGGGTAGAGAAGCATAATGAGCCAGCCCGCTACCGGCATAATGAGCCTGCCCCAGAAGCTGCCGGTCGTGATCCTGGGCGCGAGAGTCACGCAGTCAAGGCCCTCGGCCAGGGCGAGGCCCATAGCCAGGCGCAGGACTGAAGGCTCGAAGATCATGTCCGCGTCGGTTGCGAGTATCCACTCGCCTCGCGAGGCGCGCCGGGCCTGTTCGAGCGCCCACGGCTTGCCGACCCATCCCCCGGGCAACGGCTCGCCCTGAATCACGGTCAGGCGCGAATCCTCCCGGGCAATCTCGGCGAGCAGGTCAGGCGTAGAGTCGGTAGAACGGTCGTCTACCGCCAGCACTTCAAACGCGGGATAGTCCTGCGCCAGCATGGACCGAATCGAGTCGCTCAGGATCCTTGCGGCCTCATTTCTGGCCGGCACCAGGACCGAAACAAGCGGAAGGCCCTTCGTACCGTTGCTCGCAGGGGAGGGTACGGCGGAACTTGACTCTCTTTCCCCGGTGCCTGCGCGCGGTAGCCTCGGCGCTCTTCTGATGATGGCCTCATTATAGACGAGCGCGACGAGCCAGGCGAAAGCGACCAGCCATAATGTGACTTCAAGGTAGATCAGTTCGACTCTCCGTGAGAACTCTTACTCGACCGGCGTGTAAATAATAGAGACGCGGGTGCCGGAAAGAGAGTGTATCCTCGCGCGATGGCGGGCGCAAATCCGGCCCGGCCGGCAGGAATGGAGTCATACCCGCGCGGGCGTATAGAAAGCATTATTCGGATGGCACATTACCATACAACCCTCCGGGATTTCGGCTGAAGCTCCGGTGAAGAGGCTTTCACGAATGGCACGGACATTGCACCTTCAGATTCGTCGATAGCACGACGAGTAACAGAGCGAGGGGGATTAGATTATGAGAGCAAAGACGCACTCCGGAGACGAAAAGCACGTGGAGACCTCATCGTCCGATGACACGATCGACGTTGGGAAGATGAAGCAGCCCGGAATGGACGAGCGAAAGGAAGCCGATAAGCAGCTGGGCTCCTCGGATATTTCCGTCAAGGAGATCGCCGAACAGTCAGCCTATGAGGGGGACGAGCTCGAAATAGCGCACCAGGCGGCGAATTCGGAAACAAACAAGAAATAAAATCCGCGGGTTACGTAACCTTTGCCTTGTCTCCGCGGGAAGTCTGGTGTATCCTGTAAGGCTTTTAGAATCCATTAAATTCCAGGGTGGGATCAGAACATAAGGAGAGACGGTATGAGTGCTGCTGGTGTGTGCCCGGGTACGGACAATGAGAGAGCCCTGCAGAGGTTCCTGCGGGCGCGATGCGAAGTCAACGGGAGCGGGCGCGATTGTAGAATTCTCGAGCTGACGCCGCGCGGAGCTTTCATCGAAAGTTACGTGCCCGCGGTTACGGGCTCGAACGTGAGCTTGCAATTTCGCCTGCCTAACGGCCATCAGGTTTCTGCCAGAGGCGTTGTGAGTTATCACAAATTTACAGAGGGCTTCGGAGTCGACTTTAACAGGCTATCATCAGCCGATCGCGAGCAGATCAATAGCCTCATCGGATAAGCCCCGGCTCCGGCGACAGGTCTCTTACCTTAGAATCGAGCGAAAGCGCGCAT
>DATLMR010000195.1:0-6646 GCA_035537555.1 Blastocatellia bacterium | reverse complement strand
TTGATGTAACTCTCTGCCGATCTGGTGAAGGCTGCAATCATTCGGTTAGACCCGATTGCAGCCTTCTTCCTTGTCAGCAGCTCCTTCCTACCGGTGACTCGCCTTAAAGATGGCTTCTGTGACGACAAGCGAACTGGTTTTGAATCGCAGGGAAGCGCAGGCTCAGCCTTTTTCCTTGATAGAGCAAAAAGGACTGATCGCGCGCCTGGGCGAAGAACTGGCTCGCGCCGGAACCGATTTCAGCCGCGATCCCTCGGGGTTCGTTCGCGCCATCTTCTCTCCCGATACTAAAGACCTGAAGCGGAGCCGCCGGATTCGCGCGGGGCTTGCCTGCGCGCTCGTCGCTCACTCCGCGGTGCTCGCCTTCGTGATCTTCGCAAGCTGGAACAGGGTATTTCAAAAGACCGACAGGCCTGTGCTCGAGGTCACGGACTGGGTCGCAAGACCTATGAATGAGAGGGTCGAAACGCCCGACGCGCCCAGGCCCGAGCAGCCTCGCGGCAATGGAGGCGGTGGAGGCGGCGGCGGGCAGAAGGCCCTTCTGCCCGCGTCCAGAGGCGTGGCGCCCATGATGCTGCCTACCGATCCGGTAGTCAGGGCGAATCCGCCTACGAATGCCAACCCGGCCTTACCCGTTATGCCCAACATCGTCGGACCCGAGAGCCTGCCTCCGCCTCCGGAAGCCCCTGTGGGCGTTCCGAACGGGAAGCAGGGAGAGTTCTCTCCGGGAACCGGCTCGGGGGGCGGCGTGGGGGAAGGAACGGGGGCGGGCTTTGGAAACGGCACGGGCGGCGGCGCCGGGCCGGGCCGCAATGGCGGGACGGGCGGCAGCAACGCCGGGTCTCCCACGGGCACCTCCCATGATGTTCCGGCGGCGATCGATTTCAACAGGCTGAATACGTTCCCGGCCCGCACCGGCGTCGTCTGGATTCATCGCCCGAGGCCCATAATCACTCCCGAGGCACAGCAGAACAAGACCATCGGGACCGTGATGCTGAAAGCCACTTTTCGATCGGACGGAACGATCTCCGACATAGAGGTTGTAAGCCCCGTCGACTTTATGACCGAATCCGCGATCGACTCGCTGAAGCGGTCGAAGTTTCGCCCCGCCACGATCAACGGCGTCGCCGTGACTCTGCGCAGAGTCCCTGTCAGGATCGATGTTCATTATTGAGAGTTGACCGCCGGGCTTATTTAAGCCGCGAGCTCGCGGCGAAGGCTCGCGACCGCCGGTTGAATTCTATAGATCGCCTGCCCGATGTTAGCCGTCGGCCCCAGCTCCAGAATCAAAATATAACCGCGTTCCAGCTCTTCGACCACAAACCGGGCTCCGTCATACTCAAGAATCACGGAGCTGATATCGCCGAGCTTCAACCGTGCCGCCGCCGCTCTATAAGCCCTGAGCATGACCGAAAGGTATGCGGCTCTGAGGCGGAGCAGCTCTCCATCCGCTTCGGTGAACCACTGCACGGCCTCTCCGTCGGATTCTAGAAAGATCGCGCCGTGGGCGCCGTCGACGCTTGAGACCAGCTCTTTTAAAAGCGAGGCAAAAGGCACGCGCACACCCCGTTAAAGTAAGCTCGGCAACTTCGTTTCGCAGAATATAACACATCCGCCATAACAAAGAGCAAGACGGCCGCGTCGCGGGCGGAGTTCGATTGCCCGCTCCGCGCTAACGGTTATCATGCTATTTTCCGACTTTTCCCGCCCCGCGAGAGTCTATACTAATGGATCGGGTTGAAGAGGTTCGGGGGCTGTCTTCGGATAGGTGGCGCGAAACGATTTGGAAATGAGTGATACTCAGATCATAGAACGGACGCTTGGCGGCGAGCCGGAGGCGTTCAATACGCTCGTCCGGCGCTGGGAGCGTCAGATTTACGGGTTGACTCTTCGCATGCTGGGCAGAGATGAAGAGGCCAGGGATGCGACGCAGGAGACTTTCCTGTCAGCCTATCGCAACCTTTCCAAGTTCCGGGGGGACTCGAAATTTTCATCCTGGATTTACAGAATCGCCATCAATATCTGCAACACGAAGCTCAGGAGCCGGGCCCGAGGCGTCGTATCCCTGGAAGAGCAGAAGGATTTGAATGGGTTTGAGATCGCGGCGGACCTGCATGACCTGAGTGACTCTATCCAGCAAGAACAGGTCGCCACGCACGTCAGGCGCGCCCTCCAGGGCTTGCCGCCGGAGATGCGACAGGTCATCGTGATGAAGGAGTATGAAGGGCTTAAGTTTGCCGAGATCGCCGATATTCTCGGCATACCGCTCTCGACCGTGAAGACCCGTATGTACACCGGGCTGTCCGAGCTGCGAAAGAGGCTCGAACATCTGCGCGAGGCTGTCTGAAGCCTGAAGGCGAGAGATGAGAGCGGAGTTTGAAGCAATTGTTTGGAGACAAAATCATGGAAGCTGACAAGACCCCTGTTTGCCAGATGCACGAGGCCCTGATGTCTTACCTCTATGACGAGGCGACGCCGGAAGAGATCAGGCGCGTGGAATATCACCTCACGGAATGTTCGGCCTGCAAGCAGGACATCACGGCCTTCGGGCAGGTGCGAAGCATGCTTCAGCAATGGCAGGTGGACGACTTCCCGTTCGTGCGCATATCGGCCGCGAGCGATGATCGCCCGCGCCGCTCGCAGCTTGAAGCCTTCAAGAGCCTCTGGTCCGTAGCTCCAATGTGGATGAAAGCCTTTGGGGCGGTCGCCATGGCAGTGCTCGTGCTCGCGGTTATGGGAACGGAATTGAGCGTGGGCCGCGACGGGCTCTCGATCAAAGCCAATCTTTTTGGCTGGAACAAAGCGCCGCAAATCGCACCCGGCCCGGCCACGAACACGGATGAGGCGAGACTGGAAGAGATTCGCGCGGAGCTGAAGAATGTGGTCAATTCCATGATCGCCGAAAACGAGCGCCAGCAGAAGGAAGAGATGAAGGCGCGGCTCGTCAGCCTCGAATCGCAGCTTCAGACCGCGCACGAGGCGGACCTGGCGAAGCTGGCGGCGCGAATTCAGGAACAGAGAGCGCGGCTCAAGTCTCTGGAGCGCGACATCGACCGCCGCGAAGGGACCGCTCTGAGCGACATTCTCTTCAGCGAAGTTCCCGAGACCCCGGGCCCCCGCCGGCCTTCGGAAAGAGGCGGCGATTGATAAGAATTGATAAGAGACGGCGCACGGAGCTACCCTCGCCGCTTCCCGCCTTTCTCGCCCGCGCGGTAAAAATCGGTTAGAATCTCTCTTCGATTTTTGCCGGGAGGTCTTACCTTACAATGCATGTGCTTGAACGTCTTAGAGCGCGAGCCGCCGCCGATCCCAAACATATAGTCCTGCCCGAAGGCGAAGACGAGCGAACCATCCGAGCCGCCTCTATGTGCGTCGGAGAACGCCTCGCGCGAGTCACTCTGATAGGCAGGGAAGAGGTTATACGCGAGAAAGCCTCGAAACAGGGCATCGCGCTCACGGGCGTTTCGGTAGTGGATCACAGGCGGTCGGAGGACCTGGGGAGGTATGCTTCCCTCTATCACGAAGCGCGCCGGGCCAGGGGCGTGACCGCGGATGAAGCGCGGCAACAGATGAGCGACCCGCTCTACTTCGGCAATATGATGGTGAGGGAAGGGCGCGCCGACGGCAGCGTCTCAGGCGCTACTCACACGACGGGCCATACGGTCAGCGCCGCTCTTCGCTGCATAGGTCCGAAGCCGGGCCTGAGAGTGGTCTCCAGCTTCTTCGTCATGGCGATCCCCGGCGGCCGGTTCGGCTCGAACGGCGCTCTCATATTCGCAGACTGTGCCGTGGTGATCGATCCCTCGTCTGCGGAACTGGCGGAGATCGCCCTCGCTTCGGCGGATTCGGCGAGGGCCATCCTCGAAGCCGAGCCCCGCGTCGCGATGCTCTCCTTTTCAACCAAAGGCAGCGCACGCGCGCCCGTGGTCGACAAGGTGTTGGAGGCGACCCGCACCGTCCGCGCGCGCGCTGCCGGGCTGCTCGTTGACGGAGAGTTGCAGGCCGATGCCGCGCTGGTGCCTTCCGTGGCCGATAGCAAGGCTCCCGGCAGCCCCGTGGCGGGCCAGGCCAATACCCTCATCTTTCCAAACCTGGAAGCCGGCAACATAGGATATAAACTCGTCGAACGGCTCGCGGGAGCGACGGCAATCGGTCCCATCTTGCAGGGACTGGCCCGGCCTGCCAACGACCTCTCGCGCGGCTGCAAGGCCGAAGACATCCGTGACGCGATCGCCATAACTGTCGTTCAGGCGCAGGCCATGCAAGGTAATCGATAAAGTCGGTCTATAAGGCCAGGCGATAAAATCAATCATAAAATCGCGCCCTCATAGATCCTGACTGTTGACAGTTCCCCGGCCCCAACCTATAATTAGCAGTCCCGATGAGGGAGTGCTAGCCAGCCTATAAAAGCGCACTTAATTAGCGCGGGCGTCATTCAAAACAAACCGGAGCATAGGAGGACATATGGCAACTATAAAACCGCTTCACGACAGAGTGATCATCAAGAGGGTTGAGGAGCAGGAGCAGATGCGGGGCGGGATCATCATCCCGGACACCGCCAAAGAGAAGCCGCAGCAGGGTCGAGTTATAGCCGTAGGCAGCGGCAAGCGCGACGGCAACGAGGTTGTTCCCCTGGATGTGAAAGAGGGCGATCTGGTCCTTTTCGGCAAGTACGCGGGAACTGAGATCAGGCTCGACAATGAAGAAGTCCTGATCATGCGCGAAGAGGATATTCTCGGCGTTCTCGACGCTTCCAGCGAGACGTCGAAGGCCAAGGGAAAAGCAAAGTAATAGATTTCTAGAACTAGGAGAATGAAGAAATGGCTAAACAGATTGCATACGGCGAAGAGTCTCGCCGAAGTTTATTATCGGGCGTGAATCGCCTGGCCGATGCCGTGAAAGTGACCCTCGGACCGAAGGGGAGAAACGTCGTAATCGAGAAGAAGTTCGGCTCGCCCACCATCACCAAGGACGGCGTCACGGTCGCCAAAGAGATCGAGCTCGAAGACAGGCTTGAAAATACCGGCGCCCAGATGGTCCGCGAAGTCGCTTCGAAGACATCTGACGTCGCGGGCGACGGCACGACCACGGCCACCGTCCTGGCTCAGGCGATATTCCGCGAAGGCGTCAAGACCGTCGCCGCCGGCGCGAGCCCCATGGCTCTCAAGCGCGGCATCGACAAGGCCGTCGAAAGAGTGGTCGAAGAGATTCAGCGATTATCCAAGCCCATCAAGGGCGACGCCATCGAGCAGGTCGGCACCATCTCCGCCAACGGCGACGCGACCATCGGCCAGCTCATCGCCGAGGCCATGAACAAGGTCGGCAAGGACGGCGTCATCACCGTCGAAGATGCCAAGACGCTTGAGACATCGCTCGATGTCGTAGAAGGCATGCAGTTCGACCGCGGGTACCTGTCGCCTTATTTCGTCACAGACCCGGAGAGAATGGAAGTCTCGCTCGAGGACCCCTTCATCCTGATCCACGAGAAGAAGATCTCGTCGATGAAAGACCTCCTTCCCCTGCTCGAGCAGGTAGCTCGTCAGGGGCGTCCTCTGCTGATCATCGCCGAGGATGTGGAAGGCGAAGCGCTCGCCACTCTGGTCGTCAACAAGCTGCGCGGCACGCTCCAGGTGGCCGCGGTGAAGGCCCCCGGATTCGGCGACCGCCGCAAGGCGATGTTGCAGGACATAGCGATCCTGACGGGCGGCAAGGCGATCACGGAAGACCTCGGCCTGAAGCTCGAAAACATCCAGGTACAGGACCTGGGCCGCGCCAAGAAGGTGGTCATAGACAAAGACAACAGCACGATAGTCGAAGGCACGGGCAAGAGCTCGGAGATCGAAGGGCGCGTCAGGCAGATCCGCGCGCAGGTCGAAGAGACGACCTCGGATTATGATCGCGAGAAGCTGCAGGAGCGCCTGGCGAAGCTCGTGGGCGGCGTGGCCGTCATCAAGGTCGGCGCCGCGACGGAGACCGAGCTGAAAGAGAAGAAGGCCCGCGTGGAAGACGCGATGCACGCGACGAAGGCGGCCGTCGAAGAAGGCATAGTGCCGGGCGGCGGAGTGGCTTTCATCCGCGCGCAGAAGGTGCTCGACGGGTTCAAGCTTGAGCACGCCGACGAAGACATCGGCGTCGGCATAGTTCGCAGGGCTCTCGAAGAGCCGCTCCGCCAGATCGTGGGCAATGCGGGACACGAGGGCGCGGTGATAGTGGAGAGAGTTCGCTCGGAGAAGAACCCCAACTTCGGCTTCAACGCGCAGACCGAAGAGTACGGAGACATGCTGAAGATGGGCGTGGTCGATCCGACCAAGGTGACTCGCTCGGCCCTTCAGAATGCGGCTTCAATCGCCGGCCTCCTGCTCACGACCGAAGCCATCATTTCGGACATTCCGGAAGCTGAGAAGGAAGCTCCTCAGATGCCGGGCGGCGGCATGGGCGGCTTCTAAGCCGACCTCGCGAGAGCCAGTACCGGCTCGAAAGGGCTCCGTTTCTTCGAAGAAACGGAGCCCTTTGTTTTGCCCGCTTCAATCTAGCGCGGCCATTTTTACTGCGAGCGAAGAGTGGCCAGAGGCTTCCTGGAGACGACATCCAACGTCGAGAGCGCTCCGACGATCGTCACGAGGGCGACGGTCGCCACAATGCCGAG
>DATLMR010000194.1:0-10189 GCA_035537555.1 Blastocatellia bacterium | reverse complement strand
TTGCGTGCCTCCGTACACGTTGTAAAACGGCGTGTCGTTATCGACCGTGACGTCGTAAAACTGGGTGACCGGAAAATTGGCTTTATACTCCCAGTTCGCGCCCCGGTCGTAGCTTTCATAGATGCCGCCGTCGCATCCGTTGAGGTAATGGTCCGTGTTGTCCGGATCGACCCAGAGCGCGTGGTTGTCGACGTGCTTCGATTTCTCTCCGAGCCTGCGCAGCGTCGCGCCTCCGTCGTCTGAAACCATGGAGAAGACGTGCATGATGTAGATGCGGTCCACGTCTTTCGGGTCGGCTATGATCTGCGAGTAATACATCGCCGTGTTATCGAAATTATTGCGCCGCTCCCAGCTCGCGCCCCGGTCGGTGGAGCGGAATATGCCGCCCTTCTGGTCGGCGGCTTCCACGGTCGCAAAGACGTAATCGGGATTGACCGGGGATATGGCCAGGCCGATCCGGCCTATGTCTACCGACGGGAGCCCGGCCCGCAGCTTGTTCCAGGTCGCGCCCGCATCGGTCGATTTATAGAGCGCGCTTTCCGGGCCTCCGTTGATCAGGGTATAGACATGGCGGCGGCGCTGGTATGAGGCGGCGTAAAGCGTGTCCGGGTCTCGCGGGTCGAGCACCACGTCGGTCACGCCCGTATTTTGGCTGATGCTCAAGACGTTCTTCCACGTCTTGCCGCCATCCGTGGTCTTGAACAGGCCCCGGTCGCCGCCCGGCCCCCAGAGCGGCCCCTGCGCCGCGACGTAAACCGTGTTCGAGTCTCGCGGGTCGAGCACGATGCGGCCGATGTGCTCGGAGGCCTTGAGCCCCACGTTCTTCCAGCTCTTGCCTCCATCGTCGGAGCGGTAAACGCCGTCGCCGTAAGAGACGCTTCGCTGGCTGTTGTTCTCGCCCGTTCCCACCCAGACCGTCAGCGGGTTCTTCGGGTCGAGCGTGACCGTGCCGATGGAGTATGAGCCTTCGTTGTCGAAGATCGGAGTCCAGGTCGTGCCGGAATTGGTGGTCTTCCAGACCCCGCCCGAGGCCGCCGCGACGTAATAGCGCGCGGGATTGTCGGGCTCGACCGCGAAGCCGACCACGCGCCCCGAGTAGGTGGCCGGGCCGATCAGGCGCGCCCTCAAGCCTGCGAACGTGCCGGGCGACATAGGATCTGCGGGCTTCTTCGCTTCTTCCTGTTTCGGAGCCGCGTCTTTCTTTTCAGACTCATTCTTATCGCCGCCTTTTGCCTGCGCCTTCTGAGCTTCCTCGCGCTTAGCTTTTTCGACGGCCTCTCGCTCGGCGGCCTTTTCCTCCTGGGCAAAGGTCGCGAGCGGCGAGCTGACTAAAATCAGGATCAAATATAGAGGTAAGAATCTATGCAATGCCTTCAATGCAGTTTCCTCCCGGGAGGGACACCAATCGGTCCCCGCCTCGTCCACTGGCAATTGTGATTGTGACTAAACTTCTTATGTCGGGATAGAAGGCCGCCGTCGAACCTCGGGCGGCCCTGGGTTTTCAATATAACACCTGCGCCGTCGGTTCTCAAATTCAGGGAAGGCGCTCGAATGTAAAGGCGACATCCGCGTTGCCGGGGAACTTGATCGTCAGCCTGTCGCCGTCGAGCTTGTACTCGAACTTCGCCACTTTCCCGACCGATGCGGGATTCGACTGAGTCATCTGGGTCAGGCTTATGATGTTGCCCTGAATCTCGAACATCCCGGCCGTGGCGGCCAGGCCCTCATAGGCCGCCACCTTCTTCATCATCTGCTCTTCCTTGCTCTCCTGCTCGGTCCACGCCTTTCGGTCGGCGCTCGCGCGCACGAAGGCGAGGTATCTTCCGTGCACGACTATCAGCCCTTTCAGGTTGGCTTCCGTGCTCTCGCCGCCGGGGAACTTCAACGATACCAGCTTGTAGGCTCCGTCCAGTTTCGGGTCGGCCGCGAATGCGGGCGCCGCGCAAAATAACATGACCATAGTGCAAACGATTGCCGCTTTGATTTTCATACCCTCTTCTCCCATTATTGGACTGTTTTTCTTTCGGATAAGACTCCTATCAGAGCGCGGCATGATACAGGCTCACTCGCGAAGAATTCAAGCCGCCTCTCCGCGCATCCCGCCGCGCGCTCACTCTTCTTTGCGCTATCTCTAGCTTTCCGTCATATTCTTGGCTGTGGCTCGAAGGTCGAACAGGCAGCCTGCCGCAAGCTTGATTTCATATAGAGAGGACCGGAAAAATGGACACCCCGGGCAGAGTAGGATTGATCGTCGATGATATGTTCTTCGCCTCAAAGATTCGTGGAGCCGCCGAGGCCGCGGGCCGTCAGGTGGACCGCTTCAGATCGCGGGACCAGATTGAGTCTGACGCGGCTGCAAATCCGCCCCGCCTCTTCATCATCGACCTGAATTCCGACCGGCTCGATCCCGTCGAGACGATCGCTTTACTGAAGTCACACCCCGAGCTGAGCTCGGTTCCGGTCGTCGCTTTCCTCTCGCACGTGGAGGTGGAGATGAAGCGCCGAGCCGAGGAGGCCGGGTGCGATTACGTGCTGCCCCGCTCGCTGTTTACGCAGAAGCTGAGCGATATCGTCTCAGGCAGGCTCGAAGGATTGCCCCGCCGCTAGCGTCTGTGATGAATACACCACTGATGCGATTGAATACGGCGCGCGACGGATAGATACCCCGTGATTGCCCCGATTTAGCAGGAGAGATCCTCTGGCATTGAGCTTGCGTATTATATTTCGCCTAAGCAGGAAGCTTTATAAATCAGGGGAGTATATATGTCGCTGTGGCAATTGCTGACTAACCATAAACATTATTGGGGTGTGCCGCACAAAGGCGGAAGCGAAACGGAAATTTTGGTTCAGGTCTGCTACGGATGTGGAAAGACGAGGCATGTAAAGGCTGACATCTGCCCCCGCAGCTAACCGGAGTTCTCGCTCTTTGAGGTTGCGAAATCTTGGGGCGGGGGTTCCGGTTGGAACCATACGTCGCGTCTCTCCTGAAGAGACGCGACGTATGGCGAGAAGGCTGCTGCCTCCCGGTAGTTGCATCATCGATCTCGGCGCTGCCGTCCGTGG
Organism: Blastocatellia bacterium; assembly: GCA_035537555.1. Lineage (GTDB taxonomy): Bacteria > Acidobacteriota > Blastocatellia > UBA7656 > UBA7656 > DATLMR01. The sequence continues at coordinate 7,126 of DATLMR010000194.1, read as the reverse complement.
TATCGGACCGGTAACAGAGCGCCACCACCTCTTTTCAAACACAATCTCCTCGCCTACCTGTGAAAGCCGTCTCCTATGAACTTCAGCCCGTCGATAAGACCGCTCCTCCAGTACGACCACGTGTAACCCCCGTCTCGCGCCCTGTATTCGTGGGGGATCTTCATGTCGCGAAGCAGGATGTGGAAAGTCGCGTTGCCCTTGTAAAGAAAGTCGTCGTCTCCGCAATCGATATACAGGCGGAGGTTCTTGAGTTTCTCGGTCCCGGCGCCGCGAACGAGGTGGATCGGATTATAAGATTTGTAGTGTTCCGTGAGCCTCTCCTTGCCCTTAAGTCCCGGCCCGTACAGCACGCTGTCTATTCTCGCCCATACGTCGTCGGTTACTCCCATAATCTCTTCGTCGGTGAAGATGGCGGCGCTGAATGCGACACAGGAGGCAAACATATCCGGATGCCTGAGCGTGTAAACGAGCGCTCCGTACCCGCCCATCGAGAGACCCGCGACGGCCCTGTACTGCTTATCCCGCCTTGCTCTGAAGGTCGTCTCGATATGAGGAATGAACTCCTTGATGAAGAAATCCTCGTACTTCACGGAGTTGTCGTAATTGTTTATGTACCAGCTTACGCCCGCGTCGGGCATGACGATGATCATCGGCGGAACGGTCCTGTCCGCGATTGCCTCGTCCGCTATCAGGTTGGCTTCACCGAATTGAATCCAGGCCATATCACTGTCGGTGTAGCCGTGCAGGAGGTATACGACCGGGTAGTTCCGCGCCGAAGTCGCGTAATCGTAAGGAAGGTATATCGAATAGCGGACGCGCTTGCCCAGAATCTTGCTCTCGACGCTGAGGCTCTCTGTCACGGTGCCGTGCGAGCCTTGCGAAAGGGCATCTCGGGCGAACAACGGCAAGAGAATAATAGCGAATAAAATCAGGGATTTTCTCATAGGCTCCCCGACCCCTGGCCCCGCCGTCGTGCGACGACCGGCTCGTAAAATTCGGGCCGGCGATCTTCGAGCCTGTCTATTTCGTAAGAGCCCGCTACGTTCACGATCTTGTTCCTGTTGGCTCCGGCGAGATCGACTTCGGCGAAGAACATCTCTTCCCCGTCTCCGGCAGCCGCGATTATGGTGTCGCCGTTATAATCGATCGCTTTGCTCTGCCCGATGAAATGCCAGCCTCTTTCGACTCCGACGCGATTGACCGCGATGAAGTTGATGTGGTTCTCAAGCGCTCGCGTCTGGATGACGAATTCGGGGTTGCGCCACGCGCCGGGAGGCCAGTTGGTCGGAAGCACTATCACCTCCGCGCCCATCAGTTTCAGGACGCGGGCCGCTTCCGGGAAGCTCGAATCGTAGCAGATGTTGATCCCGACGCGTCCGAACGGAAGCTCGAAGAGATTGAACGGGCGGTCGCCGGGCGTAAGAAATCGGTCGACGCCGAGGAAGGGAAGATGGACCTTGCGATAACTTCCGATCACTCCATCCGGGCCTGCGATCATCGCCGAGTTGTAGAATCGCCCTCCATCTTTTTCGATGAACCCGGCTATCGCGTATAGTCCGGTCTCGGCGCAGGCGGAGGCGATCTCTTCGGATGACGGGCCGTCGAGCGGCTCCGCAAAGGCGGAGGCCTCTTCGAGCGACTCGAACGAGTACCCGGTCAACGCGCACTCCGGGAATACTACGAGGGAGGCCGATCCTTCGGCCGCCTCTCGTATGCCTCCGGCTATCTTCCGGCGGTTAGCTTCCGGGTTTCCAATCTCGCAATCGATTTGAGCGCAGGCTACGATCGTGCTTCCCAAGAGCGGTCGCCTCCTTCTCGAATGGATTCTCCAGGATTGTGGATCGGGTGATGGCGGAGGCGTGTGGGAATCGAACCCACCCAGGCCGCCTCTCGGCGACCCGCAACGGGTTTGAAGCCCGCGAGAACCACCAGGCCCCCTGCGCCTCCGGTCCCTGTCAAAGTACCAAGCAATTTATCGACGCGCAAGTGACTCCGCAAAGATTGGAGTCGAACGCAAGCCTCGGGCATTCACCCGGCCTCCACGTCCGCTGCCCGCCGGGGCTTCGCGCTTACACGCTTCAGGAAACGGTCCATCTCGACCGCGGCGCGCACGTGCGTGCCTTCGCCTATCTTCTCGACTCCGTCATGCGCTTCGACGGCGAACGTGATCAGATAGCCGTCCACGGACAAGACCTTCGCCCTCGCGGTAACGGTCGCGCCGACCGGAGTCGCGGCCAGGTGCTTCACATTCACCACGACTCCTACGGTCACCCATCCTTCGGGCAAAAAACTCTCGATCGCCGCCGCCGCCGTCACTTCCATCAAATAGATCATCATTGGAGTCCCGAAGACGGGCGGCATGCCCGGGTGATGCCACGCCACGGTCATCTCTTCCGTGACCACCTGAGACTTCTCGGCCGTCGCCTCCCGGGGAATATTTGCCGTAGCTTCCATTCACTCACCTCGAATCATATTGGAGATATTGAAGGCCACATTCTAGCCTGTCGTATGCCTGAAGACCAGATGACGATAGACTACACCTGGTGTAGACTGGGCGAGACGGCACAGTTCCCCGCGCCGCCGCCCGCTCGCAAGTATCGTCAAAAAAAGGCGTCGGGCTCTTATATTCAAGTGGCACGGACATTGCGTTAAAGCCGTTCACTCTGTTCATACCTGAATATATGGGAGACTCTCTTTGATTCGACAGACTACGCTTCGACAAGCCGTTTCGACCAGCGGATACGGGCTACACACGGGCGAACCCGTACGCATGACTTTAAGGCCCGCCCCCGCCTACACAGGGTTCGTTTTTCGGCGCACCGATTTGAATAATTTCGAGATACCCGCCGCGCCCGAATTCGTCGCGCGCGTGAGCTACGCCACGACCCTCATGAGGCAGGGGGTGATGATCGCGACCGTGGAGCATCTGCTCGCCTCACTCGTCGGCAGCCACGTCGATAATTGCGTGATAGAGATCGACTCGCTTGAAGTCCCCATCCTCGACGGGAGCGCCGAGCAGTTCATAGAGATGATAGAACGGGCGGGAATGAGGCAGCTCGAGGCCCCGCGTCAGTATCTTCGCGTGCTCAAGCGGGTAGAGGTGAGCGACGGCAACCGGCGCATGAGCATCGGCCCGGCGTCCAAGTTCTCGATCTCGTGCCTGATCGAGTTCACGCACCCGATGATCGGAACGCAGAGGCGTAAGATAGAGCTGAGCAACGGCCAGTTCACTCAGGAAGTGGCCTCCGCGCGCACGTTCGGATTTCTGGACGAGATCGAGGCGCTTCGCAACTCCGGCCTGATACGCGGGGGCTCTCTTGAAAACGCCGTCGTGCTCACGCCCGAAGGCGGGGTGATGAACAGGGAGGGGCTGCGTTTCGCGGATGAGTTCGTGCGCCACAAGATCATCGATATAATCGGCGACCTCGCCCTGTTCGGCATGCCCGTGCTCGGCCACGTGGAGGCCGAGCGAACGGGCCACGGCGTTCACACGGCGCTGGTCTCGCGGGTCCTGCGCGACGATTCCGCATGGGAGATAACGGACGCGCCCCTGCTCTCTCGACCCGCGAAGTGACCTGCCTTTTTTATCTCGCTCGATCTCGCCGGAACGATTGTCGGGGCCTTCCGGAAAGGCCGGCGGCAATCTCCACGGGCGAAAAAATCGCCTTTGATTGCGCTATTCACCTTCGCTCGCCCTGTGTTAACATCGACGCTTCAATCCGCAACGAAAGTGAATACAGGCGATGGATAAATTCAGAATCATCGGCGGAAGACCGCTTGAGGGGCGCGTCCAGATCAGCGGCGCGAAGAACTCCGCGCTCCCCTGCATGGCCGCCGCGCTGCTCTCCGCAGATACCGTGACCCTGCACAACCTGCCGTACGTCCGCGACATCATCACCATGCGCAGGCTGCTCGAAGACCTCGGCAGCACCGTGCTCATGCCGGAGCTGAGGACTCTCAAGATCTCGGCCGCGAAGGTCGAGTTCTTCGAAGCGCCGTACGAGCTGGTCAAGACCATGCGGGCAAGCGTCCTCGCGCTCGGGCCGCTGCTCGCCCGGTTTGGCGAGGCCCGCGTGTCGATGCCCGGCGGCTGCGCCATAGGCCAGAGGCCCATCGACCTTCACCTGAGCGGGTTCGAAAAGTTGGGCGCGGTCGTCACTCTGGAAGGCGGCGACGTGGTGGCGAGGGCGAAGAGGCTACGGGGCCGCGAGATATATTTCGACAAGGTCACCGTCACCGGGACGGAGAACCTGATGATGGCCGCCGCCCTCGCCGACGGCGTCACGACCCTCGTCAATGCCGCGAGAGAGCCCGAGATCATCGACCTCGCGGAGATGCTCAATAAGATGGGCGCGCGAATCGACGGCGCGGGCACCGGCACGCTTCGCATAGAGGGGGTGGAGAGACTGGGGGGCGTCGAGCATACGATCATACCCGACCGCATAGAGACCGGCACCTTCATCGCGGCCGCCGCCATTACCGGAGGCGAGCTCGAGATAGTCAACTGCTCCCCCTCTCACCTCACGGCCGCAATCGACAAGCTGCGCGAGACGGGCGTGCAGATAGAATTGCCGAACGCGTTCTCGCTCAAGGTCAGGACGAACGGGCGGATCAAGGCGTCGGACGTGACCACGCTCCCGCACCCCGGGTTCCCGACCGATATGCAGGCGCAGTACATGGCCCTGATGACCCTCGCCAGCGGGATGTCGATCATCACCGAGACCATTTTTGAGAACCGCTTCATGCACGCGTCCGAGCTTCTGCGAATGGGCGCGCAGATCAGACTGAACGGGCGTCAGGCGGTCATTCAGGGCAACGGAAACCTGATGGGCGCGCGCGTGCAAGCCTCGGACCTCAGGGCTTCGGCCTCGCTCGTCATCGCGGGGCTCGCCGCTCGCGGAGAAACGATCATAGACCGCGTCTACCACATAGACCGCGGGTACGAGAAGATCGAGCAAAAACTCACTTCAGTCGGCGCAAGGATCGAGAGATTCAGAGACTGATTCGGGCCGAATCCATCTTTATAAATGCGAACTTATCGGGCAGAAAATGATTGCCTTCCGGCCGGTCATTTTTGTAATTAAGTTTGACTGAAGCGCGAAGCTTGGTTGATAATGACAAAGAGAAAATTATGGAGAACATGCCAGAACAAAGCTGCCTCTTCTGCGCTATCGCCGCAGACGACTCTCCGGCGGAGACGGTTTATTCCGACGAGCAGGTCGTAGCTATCAAAGATGCTAATCCGCAAGCGCCGGTCCATGTCCTATTAATGCCGCGTGAGCACAACCTCGAATCGCTGAACGACGCGTCGAAGCTGGACCTTTCGCTTCTTGGCCACTTGCTTTACACCGCGGCCAAGGTTGCAAACCAGATGGGTATTGCGGAGAGCGGTTACCGCGTAGTCATCAATACGGGCGATGCGGCGGGACAGAGCGTGGCTCATCTGCACGTCCACGTTCTTGGTGGTCGCGACCTGACCTGGCCGCCCGGTTGACAGGGTAAAGCAGAATGAGTTCGAGAGAAGGTCGGGCGTCTCGATTTTTAAGCCCTTACCTCGGTTATGCAGTATATCTCTACTGGCCTTCTATGATCTCTACGTGCTCGATGCGATCGTCCCGCGCAATCTGATTCACTGTGTCCATCCCTTCGATCACCTGCCCGAACACGGTATAGCCTCCATCCAGATGCGGCTGGGGCGAATGCGTGATGAAGAACTGGCTCCCCCCGGTATCTTTACCGGAGAGCGCCATGCCCACGGTCCCGGTCAGGTACTGGCGCGTGTTGATCTCGTCGCGAATCTGATAGCCGGGGCCTCCGTTGGTGTCGTTGCGAGGATCGCCGCCCTGTATGACGAAGTTCGGCACGACTCGCATGAAGGTCAGGCCATTATAAAACCCGCTCTTCGCAAGCTGCATGAAGTTGTCCACGGTCATCGGGGCGTCTGACGCGAAGAGCTCGATCCTGATCGCGCCCTTCTTCGTGTGAAGTACGGCCACCGGGTTCTTCTGATAGGAACTCATCGCGGCCATGCGCCGCCAGTACGCGCGGTCGTGACCCGTATCGGCCTTTCCCACCTGAAGCTTCAACGTCCCTATCTCCGTCGCCGACTGCCTCAGCAGCTCCGCGGCGCGCAGCCTCACGACGTAGTCGAGGTCTCTCGTCTCTTCCTGGAGCGTCTGCACGCTTAGAGGGTGCTTGAGCTTTTCGGAGGCTTCGAGGATGGCGATTTTCGCGTCGTTCATCTTGTCCGATTTCGCCGCCGCGTAGGCCTGTTGAAGCGCGGAGATCACGGGGTCCGAGGCCTCGCCCTGATCGCCAAGAAGGGTCGCGGCCGTTGCGCGCACGATGACATCTTCGGCTTTCAGGTTCTCGATGAGTATCTCTTTGAGGCCGGGCGCTTTCGTTGCAGCGAGCGCGTTCATTATCTCGGGCATGGCGCGGGGGTCGGGCTTGCCGTACGTCTTGCCCGCTCTCAGGTCGAGCAGAATCTGCCTGGCGCGCTCGGTCCCGAGCTGGCCGAGCCCCTGCGCGTAGGCGGAGGTCGCTTTCCAATCGTCTTTCGGCAAGGCCACGCCTTCAGGAATATCGAAGAAAGCGCCTTCGCCGAATTTCGCGATGGCGATCTCGACCTCGGGCGCCCAGCCGATTCGGCCGTCGATGAAGCGAAGCGATTTTATGAACGGGACGGCGCGCACATCTTTTATGTTGCCGAGCGAAGAGGCGATGAGCAGGAGCGAATTCTGCTGGACGGGAACGCCTTCCTTCTCGCGGTTAAAGGCCCGGTATCCGGCTATGTCCCTGTTGCCGATGCCGATGAGCGGCTCGACCGCGCGCGCGTCTCCGATGGCTCCGAGCGCGGTGACGGCGTTGGCGGCCACGCGCCTGTCGGGATCGTTCAATAAACCCGCGAGGGGCAGCACGGCGCGATTGTCCCTGGCCGCGCCGAGGGCACGGGCGGCACTGGCCCGGACCATCGGGTCTTTGTCCGCGAGCAGAGGCAGGAGCGCCGGAACGGCCGCGGCTATACCTTCGCGAATTCGAGCGAGCGCATTGGCGGCCTGCCATCTCATCTCAGGATCGGCCGATCCGAGCTGGCTCGCGATGGGGCCGACGGAGGAAGGCTCTT
>DATLMR010000193.1:0-11767 GCA_035537555.1 Blastocatellia bacterium | reverse complement strand
GGAGATCCTCGACGAGTCAGGCGCCAGGGTAGAGACGGTCGACATGGGAGAGTCCGGAGTGCCGCTCGTTATATTGTTACCTACGAGAAAAGCAGAGACGGCTATAAAGCAAACTTGAGAATTAAAATGGGCAACACAAATCAACGCATACTGATAGTCGAAGATGAAGCGCCGATGTCCGAGCTGCTCATGTCATTCTTTTCGGAGAAGGGCTATAAGGTCAATGCCGCGCAGAACGGGGAAGAGGCGATCGCGCGGCTCGCCGAGCAGGATTACGCGCTTGTCGTAACCGATATCAAGCTACCCGGCATGAGCGGCCTCGAGCTACTGGCGAGGATTCGGCTGGAGTGGCCCGAGGTGGCCGTCGTAATCATGACGGCCTTCAGCTCGATCTCTTCGGCCGTCGAGGCGATGAAGCTCGGGGCGGAGGACTACATCGGGAAACCTTTCCAGCTCGACGAGCTCGTGATCACGGTCGAGAAAGCCCTCGAGCGGAGGAGCCTGCGCAAAGAGGTCAAAGAGCTTCGCGCAGAGGTTAGAGAGCGATACAACTTCTCTAACATCGTGGGCCGCAGCAAGCCTATGCAGCAGCTCTTCGAGGTCATCAAGCGGATAGCCGCGCGGAGGGACGCGTCCGCCTTGATCATCGGCTCGACCGGAACGGGCAAGGAGCTGGTGGCGCGGGCGATTCACTATAACTCGGAGAGGAAGGACGCTCCTTTCGTCCCGATAAACTGCTCGGCCATCCCCGACACTCTCCTCGAATCCGAGCTGTTCGGCCACCAGAAAGGGGCGTTCACCGGGGCGCACGAGACGCGGCGAGGGCTGATCGAAGAGGCTCAGGCGGGCACGGTATTCCTGGACGAGATCAACACTCTCTCTATGAACCTGCAGGTGAAGCTCCTGCGCGTGCTACAGGAGAGGGTGGTGCGGAGAGTCGGGGGGCGTGAGAACATCCCGATCGACATCAGGCTCGTATCGGCGAGCAACCAGGACCTGGAAGACGCCGTGAAGCGGGGGGAGTTCCGGCAGGACCTCTTCTACAGGCTCAACGTGGTGCCGGTGCGGCTCCCCGATTTGAAGGACCGCAGGGAAGATATTCCACTCCTGGTTCACCACTTTCTGCAAAAGTTCTCGCAGCAGCACGGAGAGCCCGCGAGGCGCTTTTCGAGCGAAGCCATGCGGGCGTTGATGACCCACACGTGGCCGGGCAACGTGAGAGAACTCGAGAATGCGGTAGAGCACGCTCTCACCATGGGCAGCGAAGACATACTGGGTCCGGAAGACCTCCCGGCGAGCGTCACCACGCCCGAGCGTGATATAGTCGAGGAGGCGACCCTGGATAACGTATCGCTCGAAGAGGTCGAGCGGCGCTACATCCTTCGGATACTCGAGAAGATGGACGGCCATCAGATCAAGACCGCGCAGTTCCTGGGAATAGACAGGCGCACTCTCTATCGCAGGCTCAGGCAGTACGGCTATGGAGGGAGCCTGCGGGAGGACGATTTGGACGAGGAAGGCAATCCGCTCGGGAGCGGGTCCGCCCAGGCGAAAGCCTATACGACGTAAAGGGGACCGATCGATACAGGAATTAATATGGCAGACGAGAAGAGAGAACGCCCGGAGGCGGACAGGCCCGAGCCCGCAGCCGAAGACGACGCGGCCCGGATCGGCTCCGCGCACGGGGCAGCGACCGAAGAGAGCGAGCGAGCCGGGTACGCGCGCGAGATCGGGGAGCGTGGCTCAAACGAGCCCGCCTCAAGCCGGGAGGTCCGGACACGTAACTCGGGCCTGACCTCAGCCGGCAAAGTACACCCGTCGAGGCGGCTGGAGCTGCGGGCCAGGGGATTCGGCATCGGCGGGGGATACGAGCGCCCCTACCGAAAAGACAAGTCAAAGCCCGCCGATGACAGGCAGGGGCTATACGGCCCTCTCCCTCACTCCGGCTATTATGGAGTAGGGAGCAGCCTGAGGCCCTTCAAGTTCGGGCAGGCGAGCTTTGATGAAGAGATCGACTGGTACCGCAAGCAGTACGGCGAGAAGACGAGCGGGTACGAAGAGAAGAAGAAGAAGTAAGAGCAGCGCCGACCGGCCGGAGGTATGGCGTTTCAGGGCGAGGGGGGCTACCTTCCCTCCGGCCCGGCTCCCGGCTTGGTGCCTGCCAGAATCTGCTTCGCTCTAGCCTCATCCTTGGCGTACGCGGTGGTCCTTTCGATCTTCCAGTCCTGGCCCTCCTGCTTGAGAACGTAGCCGAGGAACTCCTTCTGTAGCTGGCCGTCGCCTTTCGCGAAGTTGTACGTGACGGTGGCGCTGGCGTAAGCCCTGGACTTGTCGTTGGGGTCTGCCATGAAGAGGTCGACATTCACGTCCCGGACGCCGAGGTCTTTCAGATGCAGCTCGATGCTCTTCTTCACCGTGTCGGTATTCGGAGAGCACGAGACGGAAGTAAAGGCAGATAGGATCAAGAGGGAGAGGCAGAGCAGCGTTTTAGTCTTGAGATTACTGCGGCGGTAAACTTTCATAGCAAAATTTCTAGCGCATCCCGGGGTCTTTTTCAAGGTGAAGGCCTCACGATCGCGGCAATGATCCGGAGGGTTTTATGGGTCTGATACTGAAGCAGCTCCGAGCGGGGCGGGAATTTGCGGCGGCGGATAATATCGCCGCAAGTATGGCCAATTTCATCTACTTGATCGGCGACGGCGAGACGCGCGAATGCGTGCTGGTCGATCCCGCGTGGGACATCTCGGGCGTGCTCGACTACGTGGAATCCGAAGGCCTGCGGCTCTCCGGCGTTCTCGTCACCCACTATCACCCCGATCATGTCGGGGGCAATATCTTCGGCCATGGGATCGAGGGCCTGGCCGAATTGCTCTCGAAGCAGCCGGTTAAGGCCCACGTTAACGAGTATGAAGGGGACGGGGTCAAGTCGGTGACCGGGGTTTCGGAGAGCGATCTCGTGAGGCACGGCGCGGGCGACAACATTCGTGTCGGAAGTATCGACGTGACGCTTCTGCATACTCCCGGTCACACGCCGGGGAGCCAGTGCTTCCTGATCGGGTCGAACCTCGTTTCGGGCGACACTCTGTTCATTGGCGGGTGCGGCAGGGTAGACCTCCCCGGGAGCGACCCCGAGCAGATGTATTATTCGTTGACCCGGACCCTCGCCCGGTTGCCCGAAGAGACCCGGCTTTATCCGGGCCACGATTATGCTTCGAGGCCGGTCAGCACGATCGGCGACGAAAAGAGGGAGAACTATTATCTGAAGGTTCCCACCCTGTCGGACTGGATGCGCCTCATGAACCGGTCCTGACCACTCTTTGACCCCCGCCCGGCCGTAAACAGGGTCGAGAGCTTAACTGTCATCCCTATTTAAGCCTGCCGGGCAGACCTATCTTGAAATCCTCCCAGGCTCTCATCGGCTCCCTTATGCGAGGCTCACCGCTCTCCGTCCGATAACGAAAAATACTTATGATTTGGTTCGACGCTTGAAGGGATCAGGTAGCAGAGGGAGGGCGTCGATTTGAGGGCGCGCAGCCTGCGGGCGGTGATTTCAGAAAAAGGCGTCGGTTCTGAAAAAGAGTATTGACTACAGAAGTTCCCTGAGCATAATAGGAACAACCTGCCGCTCGCTCAGTTTAGTTCGCCCCTGAAACCAGCCCCTTAACTGCACGTGTGGACCTTTGTCCGTCCTGGTCTGCCCGATCCGACAAATCTTCTTTTGCCCGTTCCATCGCCGGTAAAGGAAGTGCTGATAGACCAGGTTCGGTCCGCTTCATGCCTCCGCGGCATCAATCGGCACGCATCCTTGATCCGATGTCTGAATAGAGAGAGACGCGTTTGATGAAAACCGGGAAAGTTCCTGTCACACCCAGAAGGGCCTCAATGAAGCTCGACATTCTGTACCTCTTGAGTCGGATCGGACTCAAGAGCCTTCAATCGAAGGCGGTCAGCCTCGTATTGATTTTGACCTTCGTCTATTCCGCGCTGGTTTATGTCTCGGCGTCCTTAACGCTTAGCGGCCAGGGCGCCTCGGCTGAGGCGGTCAAAGATCTATCGTGGACCATCGCGGCCGGCGCGGGGACCGTCTTATTCATACTCCTCGGAGCGCTGGCGATTGCGATAATGCGAAGCGTGAATCGAAAGCTCGGCGCGCTGATCAGGGTCACGGAAGAGGTCGGGACGGGGAACCTGACCGCTCGCGTGAGCATCAGGACTGATGACGAATTCGAGATGGTGGCAACCGGCTTCAACCAGATGATGGAGCAGTTATCGGAGAGCGTAAAGAATGAGGCGAGGCAGAAGGAAGCGCTCAGGCATTCCGAGATGCAGTACAAGAGCCTCTTCGACAGGGCCAACGACGCGATCGTCATCTTCGAGCCGGAGACGGAAGAAATTCTCGAAACGAACATGAAGGCCTGCGAGATGTACGGCTACGGCAAGGACGAACTGGTCGGCAGAAGCCTCAAAGAGTTCACGGAAGACGTCAGCCGGGGGGAAACGTACATAGGAGAGATACTCAAGACCGAGAAGCGGCATAACATCGAGAGCGTGCACATAGACAGGGAAGGGAAACAGGTCCACCTGCTCGTGAGCTGCTCGGTCATCGATTACGAGGGCAAGAGAGCAATCCTGAGCATGCATAAGGACATCACCGACCGAAAGCGCGCCGAAGAGGCTTTGCGGGTGAGCGAGGAGCGACACAGGAAGATTCTCGCGAGCATCGAAGACGGGTATTACGAAGTGGATCTCGCGGGCGACCTCGTCTTCTTCAACGAGCCCGTCGGGCGAATCCTGGGTTATAACGAGAAGGAATTGCTCGGCCTGAACAACCGCGAGTACGTAGACAAAGATGTGAGTCGCGACGTGTTCCGCGCTTTCAACCAGGTCTTCAAAAACGGAGAGTCGATCCAGGAGTTCTCATATCCGATCATTCGCAAGGACGGTGTGAAGAGGGTCGTGGAGACGTCGATCACTTTGATGAAGGATGTCTCGGGCGAGCCGTCGGGATTTCGCGGAATCATTCGGGACGTTACGGACCGCAAGCAGGCGGCAGAGGCCCTGGAGCAGCATCTCGACGAGTTTTTCAAGATAGTCTCCAGGATCTCAAAAGGCGACCTGACCGTTCGAGGCAGCGAGTCCGAGAGCACCCTTGGCCGCGTGGTCAATTCGATAAACACTATGATCGACAACTTCAGCTCGATGTTGACGCAGGTCAAGCAGATCGGGTTGTCGGTCTCGTCGAGCGCGACCGAGATACTGGCCGCGGCCGAGCAGATTGCCGCCGGCTCGCAGAGGCAGGCCGACGAGATAACGAACACGTCGAGCGCCGTCGAGGAGATGGCCGCATCGATGAGCCAGGTATCGAGGAACTCCGAAGCCTCGGCGCACGCAGCGCGCAGGGCTCTCGACATGGCCGAGCAGGGCGACCGGTCGGTGAGGGACACGTCGCAGGCTATGTCGCGAATAGAATCGGCCGTGCAACAGACGGCCGAGAAGATGAGGCTGCTCGGGTCGCGAAGTTCCGAGATCTCAGAGATCATCGACCTGATCAACGACATCGCGGCACAGACCAACCTCCTCGCCTTGAACGCGGCGATAGAAGCAGCCCACGCGGGCGAAGCGGGGCTTGGCTTCAGCGTGGTAGCCGAAGAGATTCGAAAGCTTGCCGAAAGGTCGGCGAGGGCCACGCGAGATGTCGGGAGCCTGATCAAGGCCGTACAGAAGGAGACATCCGAGGCTCTTGCGGCGACCGAGATCGGCATGATCGAGGTCAAGTCCGGGACGCAGCTCGCGGTCGAGGCGAGCTCGGCCCTGCATAACATGTCGGAGGCGGTCAGAGAGTCATCCGAGCTGATCGAAGAGATCTCCGCGGCTTCCGAGGAGCAGGCTCGCGTAACGCGCAACCTCGCGGGCGCCATGCAGACCATTTCGAGCATAACCCTGCAGACGTCTGCCGGAGCTCACGAGACGGCCCAGACCATTCAATCGATGGTCGGCCTGTCGGAGCAGCTCAACCTTGCGATCTCTCAATTCAGGGTGAAGGACGATTACATTCATCCGTTCTCCTACGATATCCCCGGCTCGCCGATGAACCCCGGGAGCGGAAATCGAATGGCGGGCTACACTCAGGGCGACTGATTCGACCGGGGAAGCCTTTATGAAGGCGATTGGAGACAGATAAGGAATGGCGGCGAGGCGACAACTTGTACTCTTCCGGATCGGCCGGGAGGAATTCGGGATCGATATAATAGACACCAAAGAGGTGATGTCGATGCGGGAGATCACGCCTGTCCCGGAGACGTTGGAATTTGTCGAAGGCATCATGAATCTCAGGGGAAACCTCGTGCCGATCCTCGACCTCGGTAAGCGATTACGGGCGGGCGCGCCGGGCCCGCCCGCGGACCGGCGAATCATCATCGTCAATTTCAGCGGGCGAATGACCGGCTTGATCGTGGACGGCGCTTCCGAAGTCTTGCGCATCAGCGACGAGACGGTTCTCAATCCCCCCGAGCTGCTCGTCGAAGCAGGCGTCGATTACATCTCCGGGATCGTGAGGCTTGAGGACCGAATCGTCTCGATCATAGATCTGGAGAAGGCTTTTTCAGGCGAGATAGACCTGGAGCTCGAAGAGGTTTCGAGATTGTTATCAAGCGGTGAGGGTCGAGTCGACCAGCCCGCTCAGGCCGTGTGAGTCGTGCGAATGCGTAAGGAGGGTCGATGGTAGAGCCAGAGCAGGAACTGCCGAATCCGGCCGGAGTGTGTAGCGGGGCGCAGGCACCTCCTATTTCCGACGGCGAATATCGTTTGCTCCGGGAGCTCGTCTACGAAGAGTGCGGGTTCAACCTCGGCACGGAGAAGAGGGCGTTCCTCGAATCGAGAATCAGGAGGCGAATGGAACAGCTCGGGCTATCGAACGCGGGGGATTACTACTTTCTGGTTAAGCACTCGTCGCGCAGGAGGGATGAATTGGCCGCGTTCCTCGATTCGTTGATGATCTGCGAAACCTCATTCTTCAGGAACTCTCCGCAGTTCACTCTGCTCAGGGAACGCGTACTGCCCGACCTCGTGCGGAGGAAGGAGAAGGCAGGCTCGCGCATGATCCGGGTCTGGAGCGCGGGCTGTTCGACGGGACAGGAGCCGTACAGCGCATTGATGACGATGTTGGAAGCGGTGCCGGAGCCCGATTCCTGGTCTTTGAGAGTATATGCGTCCGACCTCTCGTTTACGGCGCTCGAGCGCGCGCGCGGGGGGACTTATAGCAGGGACCAGCTCAAGGGGGTGGACGCGGCATTACTCGCCAAGTACTTCGAGCCGGGCGAGGGGAGCCTGGTGATTTCACGTTCGGTAAAGCGCCGCGTAGTCTTCCGGCACGAGAATCTGAAGCAGGACGGTGGGCTGCGCGACCTGGACATCATTTTCTGCCGCAACGTGATGATCTACTTCGACGCGAAGGAGCAGAAGAGGCTCGTCAACAAATTCGCCGATTGCCTGACCCCGGGCGGGTATCTCTTCGTGGGGCACGCGGAGAGCCTGCAAGGCGTCTCCGATCGATTCTCGATGATCCACAGCAATAAGGGGATCGCGTACAGATTGGAACAATGAGAAGGGGTGGAACGGGGAGAGTATGGAAGACCTCAGTCGGGGCGAGCTGGATCAGTTGATCGGAGTCTTTCGAGAACAGACTCTACAGATTCTCGATGAGATGGGGCATGACCTTCTCGCTCTAGAGGCGAGCGGGAGCGACCCGGATGCGATGACCCGCCTGAAGCGATGCGCGCACACTATCAAGGGAGACTCGGCGTGTCTCGGGATGGAGGGCGTCGCGAGCCTCTCTCACAAAATAGAAGATCTGCTTGAAGCGGCGGTACACAATGAAACGGGGATCGACGAAACGGTCGTAGACCTCGTTCTGGGCAGCCTCGACCTTATCAGGGGAGCCGTGGAAGGTGAAGAGGTTTCCGACATCTCCGAAGGCAGCCTCGAAGCGTTCATAAAGCGATTGAGCGCGGCGGAGGCGGGAGAGCTTTTCGACCCCGGGAGCAGGCATGTCACGACCGGCGCGGCGAAACACGCGCCGGAAGAACAGCGCGGCGCCCGGGGGAGCGAGAGGGGTTCGAACAGGCGTGATTTCGTCAGGGTCGAGGCGGGCAGGATCGACGTTCTGCTGAACCTCGCCGGGGAGATGGCGATCGCCCGGTCGATGTTGAATCAGGTCTCTGCCGAGATCGAATCCGATTACTCGAACGAAGAGGTAACGGCGCGACTGAACGCCACGAACAACCAGATCAGCAAGCTCATCTCGCAGCTCCAGAAAAGCGCTCTCAAGATGCGCATGGTGACGGTGGATCACGTTTTCAAGAGGTTCGTGAGGCCGATGAGAGAGTTGGCCCAGGAGCACGGCAAGCGAGTCGAGATGAAGATAGAGGGAGGCGGCACGGAACTCGACCGGAGCCTGGTAGATGCTCTGTACGAGCCGTTGCTTCACCTCCTGCGAAACGCGGTGGATCACGGGCTCGAGACACTAGACGAGCGTGAGTCGGCAGGGAAGCCGGCGGGGGGCCGTATCAGGCTTCGAGCTTCCCAGCAAGGGAACCAGGTCGTAATCGAAGTCTCGGACGACGGGAGGGGGATCGATATCGAGCTGGTGAAGACGAAGGCCTTGAATGCCGGGGTGATCTCCGCGGAAGAAGTTGGGAGACTCGGAGAGGCTGAGGCATTGGACCTGATCTTCATGGAAGGATTGTCGACCGCCGAAGAGATCACGCAGGTCTCGGGCCGAGGTATCGGCACGTCGGCGGCGAGGATTGCGGTAGAAAGCCTTAGAGGGACGATTACGGCCACGACGCAACGCGGGAAAGGGACCGCTTTCACGATCAAGATGCCTCTTACTCTGGCTATCATCAAAGCGCTCCTGTTCACGGCCGGCGGCCGGCTCTTTGCGATGCCGTTGACGGCCATATCGGAGATTGCCTTGCTCGCGGATGAAGAGATCGTTCGGGTCAACGGGTTCGAGAGCTACTGCTTACGAGGCAGGTACATCTCCCTGGTCCGCCCCGGCGTCGCTCTCAACTATGAGCGACGCCGGGGCGGACCAGGAGCATCGCTCAGGCGCGCGCCCGCCGAGCAATTCGTCGTCGTCGCGGATATCGAGGATAAGAAGTTCGGCATCGTCGCGGAGAGCCTGATCGGCCAGCAGGAGCTCGTTATCAAGCCTCTCGACAGTGAATGGGTCGCGAACGATGGCTTATCCGGGGCGTCGCTTCTCGGCGACGGCAGAGTCGTGCTGATTCTCGACGCCGCGACGTTATACAGAAAAGCAGTCAGGGCCGAGCGAAATTCGAGTGAGGAGTACAGGGTAAATGGTATCTGAAGAGCGAAAAATCCGAGTAATCGTGGTGGACGATTCGGCCGTCATGCGGAAGCTCATCCCCGGCCTCCTGGAAAGGGACAAGGGCATAGAGGTCGTGGCGACGGCGATCGACGGAGACTTCGCTTTGACGAAGATCGAACAGCTGAGGCCGGACGTAGTGACTCTGGACGTGGACATGCCGAGGATGGACGGCATTACTACCCTCGGGCAGATCGTCTCGAAGTATTCGATACCGGTCGTCATGCTGAGCTCTTTGACCAGCCGCGGGGCGGAATTGACTATGCAGGCGCTGGAGATGGGGGCGGTTGACTTCATCTGCAAACCGAAAGCGGCCGCTCAAATAGTTAATATGGCCGCCGAGTTGATCTCGAAGGTAAGGAGCGCGGCCTCGGCCAAGGTAATGACTCATAAGGGGGTGGCGGCTCAAAAGACCGCAAGGGCTGCTCCCGATAGCGCCGGGGCATTCCCGCCGCCCCCGGGATACCGGTCCGACTCGGAGGGCCTGCTCGTGATCGGAGCGTCCTCGGGCGGGCCTCACGCTCTGAGATACTTGCTGCCGAAGATCCCTCTGGATTTCGGGGCTCCGATCCTGATAGTGCAGCACATGCCGGAGAGCTTTACGTCGATGCTCGCGAAATGGCTGAACGAGATGTGCGAGATCGAAGTGCGAGAGGCGAGAGAAGGTGAAATGGCGGTCGCGGGAAGGGCCCTGATAGCTCCGGGAACGGCCCATCTTAAAGTGAAGAGAAAGAGTAATGGGGCCGGAGAGATCGTGCTTGAGCGGGGCCGTCCGGTGAACGGGCATATACCCTCGGTCGATGTTTTATTCAGGTCTGTGGCCAAAGAGTACGGCGCGGGCGTTATGGCCGTCCTTTTGACGGGGATGGGGAGCGACGGCGCGGAAGGCATTGGGGAGATAAAGAAGGCAGGCGGCCACACTCTCGCACAGGACAGGGAATCGAGCGCCATTTTCGGCATGCCGAAGGTGGCGATAGAGCGAGGCTATATAGACAAGGTTTTGTCGCTGGCCGAGATCCCTGATTATCTGGTAGGCGTTGCAGGCAGGACTATGGGGAGGCCGAATCTGGAGTAAGAAATTTGCTGCGTTTTAATTCACTTGAAAATGCAAAGGAGAGGCAATGGCGGAAAAGCCCGAAGAGATACTCAGTCTGTTTTCCAAGAGTGAAGAACTGCTCGAGATGTTCCGGAAGGGAAAGGCCTTCACCGAAGAGCTTATGTATGAGAATGAGCGCCTTCGATTCAGGATGGTCCATCTCGAGAAAGAGCGGATGGACCTCTCCTCGACGCTGATGAGAGAAGTTGAGAGGTTGAAGCTCGAGAATACCCAGCTCAGCCAGAAGCTTGAGTTCATCGACGACAGGTTCCAGGAGATCGAGGCCGAGAACAAGGACTTCGCCATGCGGTACGTAGAGGTGGAAGAACAGAACGAGAGCCTCGCAAACCTGTACGTGGCAAGCTACAGGCTGCACTCGACGCTCGATCCGTCGGAGGTAGTGGAGTGCGTGAAGGAGATCCTCATGAACATGATAGGGTCCGAAGAGTTCGGGCTCTACGTCGTGGACGAGGAGATGAACGAGCTGGTGCTTGCGGGCTACGAGGGAGAGATAGCGCAGAAGCTCGAAGGCGGGAGAGTGAGGTTCGGCGAAGGTCTCGAAGGCATGGTGGCTGAATCCGGCGTGCCTTTCTTCACGGAGGACACAGGAGAGGGCGGAGAGGTTTGCGCCTGCATTCCTCTGAAGATCAAGGACAGGGTGGTCGGGGTGATCGCCATCTACAGGCTGCTCTCTCACAAGACGGGATTGACGACTCTCGATCACAAGCTGATCGAGTTGTTGGCGGGGCACGCGGCGACGGCGCTCGTCAGCTCGAAGCTCTATGCCGTGGCAGATCGCAAATTGAAGACGATCGAAGGATTCATGAATCTCTTGAGGGTGAGGTAGAGGAGGCGCGATGGGGATGAAATCGGTACTGGTTGTGGATGATTCGTCGACGTTCAGGCAGTTACTCTGCATGAGCCTGAGTCGAGTCGAGGGAATTTCGGCGTCCGACATCACCGAGGCGGGAGACGGCCAGGAGGCTCTTGAAAAGATCCGGGAGAAAAAGTTCGACCTGGTGCTCACCGACATTCGAATGCCGAGGATGGACGGCCTGGAGCTTGTCCGTCAAGTCAGGGGCGATATAGGCAAAGATGAGTTGCCGATAGTCATCATCAGCACGAAGGGCTCGGAGCAGGAAGTGGAAATCGGCCTGAGCGTGGGCGCGAATGGTTATCTGTCGAAGCCCATCTCGATGGCCAAGCTGCGAGAGATGATCACGAGCCTTCTTCACTGAGGCGCTCCGATGACACAGACGGGAAACGAATGGAACTAAGTGGAA
>DATLMR010000192.1:0-4604 GCA_035537555.1 Blastocatellia bacterium | reverse complement strand
ATGCGCGGAGACGATCAGCCCGGGCCGAATGCCGGAGGCTTGCGAAAAGATAAGGATCAGAATCGGAACCGCCAGTCTCTTTCTCATTATGCTCTTTCTCATTATGGCCATCTTCTCTCCGGGGCAGCTCGACGCGCCCTTCGCGCGCGATAAGAAAAAAGGTGCGGGAGAACTCGTCTCTCCGCACCGTAACTTCAACGCGGGTTTGTGAGGCATAACTCAGACGTAATGCCGCGAATCAACTTCCCCGACCCGTTGCTCGTTCTTGCTCATGAAAAGGCCGAAACGTACACCGCGCGTGTATGAAACCGAAACCGTTTGAGTGCCCTTCGAGGAGCCTCATCATATCCTCAGCGCGGGTTGTTTTGCTAGTTAATTGGAGTATAATGAGGTTTCTTCCTAGCAGAATCAAAAGGTTATAAAATATGACGCGCGAAGTGTTGCACTCGACCGTTAACAAGTTAATTGCGGCCGAACCTGTGACCGAAGAGAAGTTGGAGCAGTTAGAGAAGATTTTGCACAGTCGCACCCTTCAGGGCTCGGGCAATCTCAGGTCTCTTCTTCAGTACGTCACCCTCAAGGTAATCGAAGAGAACGACATTCAATTGAAAGAGTACACGATCGCGACCGACGTCTTCGGCCGCGGCGACGATTTCGATGCGCGCACGGACTCGGTCGTGCGCGTGCAGGCGAAGAGGCTCAGAGAGAAGCTCAAAGAGTATTACGAGACGGAAGGGAAGTCGGACCGGGTCTTGATCGAGCTGCCCAAGGGACACTACAATGCGGTCTTCTCCTTCATCAACCGGGACGAGGCGGCGATAGAAGTCGCGCCGGAGCCGGAGCCGCCCGACAGTTCGCTCGGAGGACAACCGCCGGACGCAGTCGAGAGCCTCGCGCAGACTACGCAACCTCATTCCAATAAGCTGCTCGATAGGGAGAAGATCTGGAAGGTGGCTTCGGGCGCGGCTATTATGATCCTGCTTGCCTCGATCATCGCGCTC
The DNA here is from genome assembly GCA_035537555.1 of Blastocatellia bacterium. GTDB lineage: Bacteria > Acidobacteriota > Blastocatellia > UBA7656 > UBA7656 > DATLMR01. Next base: position 3,603 of record DATLMR010000192.1, on the reverse strand, counting down.
TCGCTCTCATACCGCAACTTCCGCAGGCAATTCAACGGGGCGGGCCCGACAAATCCTAACGCCGTTCCGGGAGTCGTATGGGAACCCTTCATGATGAGCAGCCTCCCCTCCCTGCTCGTGCTGAGCAACCCGCCCGTCTATCGTTTCTCGAACGGTTCGGACCCCGAAGTATTGCTCAAGAGATCGATGGAGATGACGCCCGAGCAGACGCAGCTTATGGCCGAATCGCTCAAGGACAAGTTCGTGATGAGGCAGGCCCACGCCCCCAGGCTGATTCTCTCCGCGGGAGATTACACCGGCATGGGAGAGGCCATCGGCGTCTATTGCGTGACCGACCTCTTCCGGTCATCCGGAAAGAGCATTGCGCTCAAGCAGAGCCGCACGGTCAGCGCGGAAGACTTGAAGAGCAATAACATCATCCTGCTCGGGAGCGTATGGGCGAACGAATGGTCCGGGAAGCTTCCGGTGAAGGAAGATTTCACCTACAGCCTGAACGCCACGATCAATAACCACGACCCTCTGCCCGGAGAAGAGCGCGAGTACCGGCCGAAGTTCAATGAGCAGACGGGCGAGCTGACGGAAGATTACGCCCTCATCACGGTCAAGCCGAGCGTCTCCGCGCGCAACATCCTGATGATCCTGTCGGGCATCCACAGTGAAGGCACGCAGGCCGCCGCGGAGTATGTCACCAGGAAAGACTACCTGAACCAGCTCAACCAGCGCCTTCAGCAGATGGGAGGCAGGGGCGCGCCTCCGAGGTATTATCAGGTCTTGCTCAAGGTCGACGTGGTCAATGGGATCTCGGCCACGATCTCGATTCTTTCCATCCATCAGCTTGGCGAGTCTCCAGCCGCGTAAGCCATGCCGGGACGCCCGCGCTCCCGGGATAAAACCGCATTATGCCCCCCTCGCGGACTGCTGCTAAAATCATGCCGCGCTTGTATAAAGACAAGGAGGCGGACAGGTGAAACTCAAGATCGTTCAGGTGGGCGAGCCGGTGCTGAGGCAAAGAGCCCGCGCGCTCCCGCCGGGGGAGATAAAGGGCGCCGCAATTCAGCAGCTCATCGACTCCATGCGTGAGACCATGCGCAAAGCGCCGGGCGTGGGGCTTGCCGCGCCGCAGGTAGGCCAGCCGTTTCAACTGGCCGTCATCGAAGACAGGTCCGAATACATTAAAGACCTGTCGCCGGAAACCCTCGATGAGAGGGGCCGCGCCGCTATTCCCTTTCACGTGATAATAAACCCGGAGCTCAAAGTGGTCGAGGCCGGGCCCGCTTACTTCTTCGAGGGATGCCTCAGCCTCTCCGGGTTCACGGCCATCGTCCCCAGGGCGCTGGCCGTAGAGGTCCGTTGCCTTAACGAGCGCGCCGAGCCCGTGACCATCAAGGCTCGCGGCTGGTACGCGCGAATACTCCAGCACGAGATAGATCACCTGAACGGGAAAGTCTACATCGACCGGATGGAGTCGCGCTCCTTTACGACCATGGAGAATTTCTCAAAGTACTGGTCGGACCTTCCCGTCGAGCACGCGCGCATAAGTCTCGGCCTCGTGCCGTGGAAGCAGTGAAGGATCGGGCCGGGACCCGACGCGCGCTCGTCGAAGTGTCGGGGAGCAGGCTTACCTCAATTCTGCTAAAATCACGTGTCATGAAAACAAGCATAGTGAGCTCGGTGATTCTTTTGGCCGTCCTGTTCGCCCTTGCCTGTAACGGCGCCGGGACCGGCTCGCGCGGCCCGCAAGACGACGCTCTCATCAGCGCGGCACGCGAAGGCCACGACGACACGGTGAGGAGCCTGCTCGCGTCTCCCGGAGTGAACGTGAATGCGCGGGATGGGCGAGGCGGCACCGCCCTGATCGAGGCGTCGCGCTACGGGCACGAAGACGTGGTAAAGGCTCTGCTTGCGGCCGGGGCCGACGTGAAGCTGAAGGACGACGACGGCAGGACGGCGCTGATGGTTGCTTCGGCTGGCGGCCACAGGGAGACCGTGGACCTGCTGAGGCAGGCCGGCGCTATGGAATGAGAGTGAGGGAAAGCATCATTGCGCTAAGGCGCGAGCAATTCAACAAAGCTTTTCTTTTACGCTTTCTGGTCTGCTCCGGGCCGAGAGCTCTTGATTCCTTCAGCCCCTCTTCGTGGCTCACGCCGAATATTCATCCTTTCTCCGTTTTCGGAGCTCTGGCCGCCTGACGCGACCAGATCATTTTTGCGCGGATCGGTCGGAGGCATAAAGGAGTATGCCGAGTATGTCGCCGACCTTTATCGGGCTTCCGGCTCCCTCTTGCGGCCTCAGGGGGATAACGCTGGCGCGGTCGGCGTAGTGGCACTTGAGGCACGATCCGTCGCCCGCGCGCACGGCCCGCGCGGAGAAGCTCCACCCTCGAAGGGCGAAATCATAAGCGTCCGATTTCTTGAGAGTTTCCATCGCGCGCCTGCTCTGCTCCCACAACTCGGAAGGGTCGGGCAGGTCGCCCTTTCGCCGGTCCTTCGCGGAGACGAGGGCAGGCCCCTGGATCGGGGGGCGCGAATTCTTGTTGCGCCACGCGGCTTCATCAGGCCTCGGCCCGAGCACGCTGCGTCCCGCCAGGTAGAGCGCGACCTCAAGGCCGGACTTCTCCAGAGCCTTGACGATTCCGAGCTCCCGGGCGTTTTCGGGCGTGAAGCGGTGCGGGCTCGTTTTGGGCGGGATAATGCGACGAAAGCCGAAGTTTTCTTCAACATCCTTGAACCGTTCCTGAATGCACTCGTCGAGCGCGAAGATCAGGGAAGCATTCGGGTCCTCGCGCTCTTGAGCGAAGAGAGCAGGCCGCGCCGAAGCAAGGCGGTCCGGCGTGAGAGCGAATGGGGCAAGGACCCCGAAGAGCGCCGCGCAAAGCATGCGAGATCGTTTCATAAAGAAGCTCCTCCGGTAAGATGAGGCTTTCAACCGGACCTCGGTGGTATGACCTCTCAGTAGCATGAACCGCGATGCGCTTCGGTCTTGCGGTTGACTTCGGGGTATGAAAAGCAGCAAGGCGCTTGCCGGTTATCCCGCGCGCAGTCTTTGTGATTTCGCGTCAGTCCGGGACTCTATCCTTCAGCCGGATCACAAAGCGCAGGCCGGACCACGTCTCGTTGACCGCGCATATTTTGGTATCCACAAGCCCGAGCTCCAGGCCGGCTTTTTGAACGCGGTCGAAAGAGAGGTCGGTATGGAGTCCCGAGCTCTTCTTAGGCCATGCTACCCAGATCATTCCCGCCGGAGAGAGTTTCAACGCGAGCCTCTCGAATCGCTTTCTCATGAAAGATTCGCTCTCCGCAAAGAGCAGCACGCAATCGAGCGGCCTCCTAGCGGAGGGGAGCAGGGCCACTCCGGAAGGGACGTCGCCGAGTTCGGAGACGAAGTTACCGGGCGCGTTTATGATGTGGACGCGGTGCCCTTCTTTGATGCCGAGCTTCTTGATGAGCGGAGTCCCTGAGTAATCGGGCATATTCCTCCCGGGCCAGGTCTATTAGTCTGATTCGGCTTGCGTCGCGGCCTCACACGGGCTGAATCGCGATGATGGCTTGCTTCGTTTTTCTCAGCCTGCTGAAGAAATCTCCGGTCCGCTTCAGCAATCCGTAT
>DATLMR010000191.1:0-3173 GCA_035537555.1 Blastocatellia bacterium | reverse complement strand
ACGATTGAACGCGGTCGGGTCGAGCCCTTGCCATAAATTCAAAAGCCGTCCCCTCACTTACGCTCGCCTCCTACGGCTTCAAGAAAGTAAATTGAATTGTCTTTGCGAATCTGGTTTCATATGGGTGATCGAACTGCGGTCTTCTTGAAGCCGGCCCGGTCGCTAAGAATGTCCATCGTTAAGAAATTCTCTTCATCGTTTTCAAGCGCCATTCGCAGCAGGGGGCTCGACTATTACATGAGAGGTTGCGTCCGCATCGTCGAGAGCGCGGCCGGTTTCATCCACGCGGTAGTGCGCGGCACTACGAAGTACACGGTCAGGCTTGAGCTTCGCGGAAGGAGCCTCTACGTCTCCTGTACATGCCCGTACTACGAAGACGATGCGTGCAAGCACGTCTGGGCCACCCTGCTCGCGGCTCAATCGAAAGGGTACCTGTCGGGCTCCAATCCCGAGCGCCTCGTCGTGAGTGAGCGGGACGATTCGGAGGATTATGACGAAGATGGCGGCTTCGGCGATGAAGAAGATCGGTACGACGATGAGCCTTATCGAAAGAGACCGGAGCCGACGTCCGGCCCCCGCCCGGCCCCCGCGCAGGAGAAAACCGGCAGCCCTTCGTGGCGCGACCACCTGAGCCGGATCGGCCACTCCATGAAGGGCGACGCCGGGCAGCCTTCGGACGCGTGGCCGGCAGGGCGCGAGATAGTCTACGTCGTCGATCACTCGTTTCCCGGCTACCAGGGCGTAATCACGGAGGTGAATTATCGCGAGAAGAAAAAGAACGGAGATTGGAGCACGCTGAAGTCTCAACGCCTGCCTTACAGCCAGATCTCGAAATTACCCGACCCGGCCGACCGGCAGATCCTTTCCCTCATGATGGGCGCGAAAGACCAGGCCCAGTATTACGGCTACTCCAGCTCATATTACGAAAGCGTTCCGCCTCGCCAGAGGCTCCTTCGCCCGCTCGATCGGCTCTTGATTCCGATGATGTGCAGGACGGGCCGCTGCTACCTGCGGCTGTCGCAATACGGGGAGTTACGGCCCGCTCCCTGGGACGACGGGCCTGCGTGGGAATTCTGGCTCGAGGTTCGGCGTTCGCGCGCGAGCGGCCGGTACGTGATAACGGGGTCGCTTCGCCGGGGCGACGAACGCCTGGAACTCTCGGACCCCTCGGCCCTGCTCAAGGGAGGGCTGGTCTTCGCTCGCGACCGCGTGGCGCGGCTTGAGGACTTCGGAGCATTTGACTGGATCGTGCAGTTGCAAAAAGACGGCCCTGTTTACGTGCCCATCAAGGAGGCCGATCAACTGCTTCAAGAGATGCTCGTCCTGCCTGCCTTGCCGCGTCTCGACCTGCCCGAAGAGCTGCGCTTCGAAGAAACGTCGGCGATTCCAAAAAGCCGGTTGAAGATACGAAAGCCTGAAAATCAGAGGTGGGGGCCGGACGTGCTGCACGCCGAGCTCTCTTTCGACTATGAGGGCGAGATCATCGGCGATGGCTATCCGGGCCGTGGAGTCTACCGGCCCGCCCATCGCCGGATGATTCTGCGCGACTTGGCGGCCGAGCATGCGGCGGCCGATTGCCTGAGGCGGCTCGGCTTTCGTAAGTCATACGATTATCACTCCACGCGGCTGTATCACCTGGCCCCGGGCAAACTGCCCTCCGTAGTAAAGAAGCTCCTCTCCGAGGACTGGTATGTCGAAGCCGAAGGAAAGCTCTATCGCCAGCCCGGCGAGATTCGCGTGGAGGTAAAGAGCGAGATCGACTGGTTCGAGATGCGAGGCACGGTCAGCTTCGGAGACGCGGCGGCCAGCCTGCCCGAGCTGCTGGCGGCGCTCAAGCGGGGCGAGAAGACCGTGCGGCTCGGCGATGGCACTTTCGGGGTGCTCTCGGAAGAGTGGCTCGGCAAATACGGCATGTTCGCCGAGCTCGGCGCGGTCGGGGAAGATCACCTGCGATTCAGCAGGGCCCAGGTGAGCCTGCTTGACGCTCTGCTCGCCTCGGAGCCCGAGATCGCTTTCGACGAAACGTTCGCGCGAGTGCGCGACGAGCTCGGGAGCTTCCAGGGCATCGAGGCTGCCGATCCTCCTTCCGGCTTCAGAGGGGAGCTGCGCGAGTACCAGCGCGAAGGGCTGGGCTGGCTCAATTTTCTCGGCCGCTTCGGGCTCGGGGGTTGCCTCGCCGACGACATGGGGCTGGGGAAGACCGTCATGGTGCTCGCGCTGCTCGAATCGCGGCGCGAGTCGCGCGCGAACGATGCCGGGCGCTTCGGGCCAGAGCCGCGCGTCTCCGCTTCGACCGCAAAGGGCCGAAGCGTGAGTAAGGGCCGGGAGGCGAGAGAGCGAGGCGCGGCCCCGGCCCGGCCGTCGCTCGTCGTCGTGCCGAAATCGCTCGTCTTCAACTGGAAGCAGGAGGCCGCGCGCTTCGCTCCGGGGCTGCGCCTGCTCGACCACACGGGAGTCGAGCGGTCGAAGCAGACGAATCACTTCGCGGACTACGACGTCGTGATCACGACATACGGCACGCTCCGGCGCGATGCGATTCGATTCAAAGAGACCCGGTTCGACTACGTCATTCTGGATGAAGCGCAGGCCATAAAGAACGCGAGCACGGAATCGGCGAAGGCGGCGCGTCTCCTCAGGGGAGATCACAGGCTCGCGCTCAGCGGCACTCCTATCGAAAACCATCTCGGAGAGTTATGGAGCATGTTCGAGTTCTTGAATCCCGGGCTCCTCGGCTCCGCGTCGGTCTTTCGCTCCGGGACGGCGGGGCGCGAGGCCGACGAGCAGAGCCTCGGGCTGCTCGCGAAGGGGCTGCGCCCGTTCATCTTGCGCCGCACGAAGGAAGCGGTCGCTAGAGAGCTGCCGCGCAAGCTCGAGCAGACGATCTACTGCGAAATGGAGCCTCGACAGCGCAAGCTCTATGATGAGTTGCGCGATCATTACCGCCTCGCCCTGAAGGGCATAGTCGATAGCAAAGGCCTCAATAGATCGAAGATACAGATTCTCGAGGCGCTGCTCAGGCTGCGGCAGGCGGCGTGCCATCCGGGGCTCATCGACGGGGCGAAGGCCGGAGAGCCGAGCGCCAAGCTGGACCTGCTCGTGCCGCAGCTGCGTGACGTGGTAAATGAAGGGTACAAGGCCCTGATCTTCTCGCAGTTCACGAGCCTGCTCGCGAC
>DATLMR010000190.1:0-7505 GCA_035537555.1 Blastocatellia bacterium | reverse complement strand
GGCGCGCCGTCGAGCGCCTCGACCAGGCCGATCTGGTTTTCGGCGATCAGGGTCGCGTCGCACAGCCTGATCGTAAAAAGGCCGGGCTTTCGCTCCGAGTTCCCCTCAAGGGGCAGGGAATCGACCAGGATTCGGTACGTTCCCGGAGTAAGGATTTCGACCTGCGGCCCCTTCTGGCCGCCCGCCGCGATGAACTTCTCCGCGTCCTGGAAATTGCGATGGCCTTCGATCGCCTTGCCGTGCAGCCTCCCAGAATCGAGCGGCGCGCCGTCGGCAGCCATGAGAATTCCGACCTTTCCCTGCGGTATTACCGTCACCTTCGCGATCGACACGCGAAAGAGGTAAGGATGGATAGGCCAGAGGCCCGGAGGGAGTGTGCGAAGCTGAATGCCTTTGACGCCGCCCCGCTTGATGAACGCTATCGGGTCCTGAAAATTATTGTGCGCGTTCTGGGCCCGGTCCGGAGCCAGTATGCGACCCTCCGGCATGGGCTCGCCGTCGACGGCTTCGATGATGCCGATCTCGTCCGAGCCGACCTCGATCAAAGGAACTTTGCGGACCACCCGCTCGAACGGGAACCTGATGAAATGCAGGCCGGGCTTCAGCACGTCGGCCTGGATGCCTACCTCGCCCTCGGTCGCGACCACACGGCCCGGAGGCATCTTCGCTCCAAAGTAACGCCGCTCCTTGATGGCTATCTGGACAGCGCTGACGTTGACCAGAGCCTGGCTCAAGTAGAAGAGTAAAGCGATCAGCGCCAGCACGGAGATGATCGCCAGGGGCATAAGAGAAAAAACTTCATTGTTACTCATGGTTTTTACCTTCCTCATCAGCATTCGAACCCGAGGGCGGACGGGCCGGGATGGCTGCCGGGGGCGCGTCGGGAGGCCTGTTTGCCGCCGAATCACGGCGCGCCAGCCTGCGGCGAACTTCCGACATCCGGCGTTTGAGCAGAAAGCTCTCACCCGAACGCCTCGCCTCAGGCGAGAGCACCCAGTACTCGTTGGCGATGAGCCTCATCAGCTCGTCGGCCGACAGGTCGAGACGACCCGCGCTCCAGGCCGAAACGGCCGAGTCCATTGCCCTTTGAAAAGTTTGAGAGTCATCCGAGAGGGCCGATACGTGCATCATATCGATGACTGCATTTCTTCCGAGGGTCTTTTCCCAATTCTCTATCATAAGCTCGGCCAGCTCCGTGCTGGCCCGCAAATTGCCGTTTTGAACGACGTGGCAGACGAGGGCTGCCAGGCGTTCCTGACATGCTTCAGCGCGGGCCACTAGCGCCGCGAGCACCTCGCGATACAGGGCGTCGTCGTTTCTCTCGCGCGCTTCCGAGAGCGCTTGCAAATCGCCCTGCCCCGCGCGCTCAAGCAGCCCTTCGCGAATCCGCTCGTGAAAGGCTGGTCCCGGTCGATCCCCCGAGCCTCCTTCCGGGCCGGTCTCCCCGAACAGTCCCTCGAACGGCGCGGAGTCGAACCTGTAGTCACGCCCTTCACGCATCGCCGGGCGAGAGGGCCGGCGCAACGCAAGAACGATTCCTCCCAGCACCAATAACGCGATGATGATAATTAAGGCCATGGCTTGAAGTCCCTTAGGATTTCTCCTGCTGTCGAACCGCGGCCATGAGACTACTCGCCCGCGACCGGCATGACGGCCGAAGATCTGGAGGGATTTTCAAAAGAGAGTCTCGAATGAAGTGATAGGCCGCGGAGAGCCTTTCGCCGCTCAGGCGTCAGGGCCGCGACTCCCGCGCCACCTTTACCATCTGGACCATCGCGGCCCGCACCTCTTCGGTGGTATGGACCGGGCGCTCGAAGCTTATCCGGGCGTGGACGTGATTGCCCTCGCGAAGCGCCACGAGATCGAAGCCCCCGGGATCGATATGGATCATTCGAGCGCTCTCTCCCTCGATGCCCGAAAAGACCGATGCATACGTCGCAAGCGCATCTTTGTGATCGGTATTCATATGTTCGCAGATCATCGCCTCGTGTGGCGCGAGCGGGTTTAACGAGGAATCTCCGTTCCCTTCAATCAGCCCGCTTGCCTTCAGCCAGTAAATCTCGCCGAAGCCTCCTATGAAGCGGACGTCAGAGATTTTGATCTGATAGAGAAAGAAATCGTGCGCCGCGAAATACCCGTTCGAAGACGGGAAAAGATCGAGGTAGCGCCTCCGCGCGTCTTCAAGGAGAGGCTCGGGCACGGGCATCGCATATCCTATGAGAGTTACCCGCGCGCCCGCTTGCGGGTCTTCAAGGGCCCCCGAGTCCTGCACCAGCAGGCTAGCCCGCGCGTCCGCCTTGAGATTGCGCGTGTGCTCGGCGATGTCGCTGATCAGGATCAGAGGGTCGCCGTAACCGGTGAGGGCATAAGGAGTGATCGACCCGAACGGCCACCCCTCCATCTTTTTCGAAAGCGTGCAAAGCGCGCCGTTCCGCTCGGCGCGAATCAATCTCCAGACCTCTTCCGCCTGTTTGCTGATCGTCATGCCTTATCCATGCCGAACGGAGCGCGTCTCGACGTGAAGGTCCGCGCCCCCCGGCTACTCCTTTCATTGGCCCGTCGGCGGGCGGTACGGCCTGGGATAAACGGCCACGCTAGTGTTGCCTTCTCTATCCACTGCCTGAACTCCGAAGAGATAATTGTCCTTCGAGACTCCCTTCACGGTGTAGCGCGTCACGTTGCCCGCGTATTGCTCGAATTGCCACGCGGGCGAGGTCGTCTCTCGCCACACGATGCGGTAGCCCGCCAGGTCGGGCTCTTTATTTGCCTCCCACCTGAGGGTCGTATCGTTTTCCAGCTTCGCGGTCTCAACTTCGACCTTGCTCGGGGCCGCCGGAGCCAGCGCGAGACCTGCGAGCGCCGAGGCATTGACTCTCGCGACCCGGGCCACGTAATCGAAATCGACAAACTCCGGCAGGTCTCCGTACTGGACGCCGTTCTCTTTTCTAATGTCCTGGTGCTGGTGCCTGTAGTCTTCGTTGGGCTCCGACATTCTCACCGCCGCATACCCGCGATCCAGAAAAGGCGAGTGGTCCCCTCCGCGCAGGTAGCGGTCTCGCCGGTAGATGATATCGACCTTCATCCCGGCCACGTGTCTCTCCCCGAGCTCTTTTATGCGCCGGGCGAGCAGTCGCGCGGGAGAATCGTTTTCGCCGCCGGTTTGCAGGAGCGCGCGAAGGTCGGCGGAGACCTCGCGGGCGGGCGGCACGCCTTCGGCAAAAAGGCGCACCCGCGCGTTGTCGATCCGGCCGTCATCCGCGCGCGAGCTGCCGATGATGTCGTTGGTAATCATGCCCGCGATGTTCAGGCTCTTCTGCTTCGCCATCTCGGCCCAGTGGGTCGATCCGTTCAGCCCCTGCTCTTCGGCCGCAACGGCCATGAAGACGAGCGTTGCGTCAAACTCGTACTTCGACATGACGCGAGCCATCTCCATCACGGCGGCCGTGCCCGACGCGTCGTCGTTGGCTCCGGGCGCGGCGCCGGTTGCATCGAGGGGATCGGTTACGCGAGAGTCGTAATGGCCGCTGACCACATAAATCCTATCTCGCGATTCGGGCTGCCTGCCGGGAAGCGTGGCAACGACGTTGACGATCTGTACGGGCCGAGGTATGCGATTGACCGGTTGTTGCGTGAACTCGTCAAACTCGACCTGCAACCTGCCGCCCGATTCGCGGCTGTATCGCTCGAACTCGGACTTTATCCAGCGCCGGGCCGCGCCGATCCCGCGCGTATCGCTTTCGGTCTCGGAGAGCGTGTGGCGCGTGTGAAAGCCGACCAGCTTTTTTATTACGGATTCGATGTTGGTCGCGGAGATCTCCCTTACGATCTTCGCTATGAGCGGGTTGGGCTTTTCGCCACGCGCGATTTCAGAGTTCGCGCGCCGCAGCCTGTTTTGACCAGAAAGGCCCGACATCGAAGCTATCAAAGATACGGCTGCTGCCAGCAGCAGTGATTTCTTCATCATTGAGATTCCCGGATACTACTTCGGCTCGAAGATCTGATACGGCCACGAAACGTATTTCGCAAATCATAGGAAACCACCTTGCCGCCGGGCTGTCAATCGAAGCGGGGCGATCGGGCGAAAGGGGCAGAGGCCGGGAAGGATCGTCTATCTTCTCTCGCGCCCATGCGTTATTTGAAATCCGATTCGGGGAGGGGTCTGAGAGCGGAGCGGGCTTGAGGAAGGGTCTCTGAAAGGGGGCGGCGCGCCTCGAAATGAAGGGGGCTTTTCGAGGCGCGCTCCTGAATGTGTTCCGGGCGAATGCGGGTTAGTTGCCCGCGTTGGTTTTGCCCATGGAGCTATCGCCCAATACGAGCGCCTCTTTGTCTCCGGCAAAGAGAATCCGGGTCAACACCTTGCTGTCCGCGCTGCCCGAGTAACGGATCTCGGTGTCGCGGGCGCGGGTTTCGGTCATCTCTAAGCGGCCCGATGCCTTGGCGATAGTCTTGTCGTTCTTGATGATCGACACTTCGTTCGTACCCTGATCGTATTTCACCTTGTAGGTGCCCTTCTTGACCAGCGTGCCGTTGACGGTTATGTCGCTATTGAAAGTCACCTTTCCACTCTTCCCATCGGCGAAAGCAACGAGTCCGGTTAATGCGCAGACTGCGAGCGCAACTATCATGCGGTTTATAAAGTTCTTCATATCTCACTCCTTGAATGTTTATCTTTGTCCGCCTACACAGGACTCTAACGCGAGCAAAAATGGATAAGTTCCGTCTTTGTTAAAAACGTTTTTATTGGGGTTTTCTACGGTTTTTCGGATATTTTTGGCGTCGTTCGGCATTCGATCTTTTTTAGGATTTATTAACGCCCCCTTAAACAATACGTAACCCCGGCCGCCGCCGCGCCCGGCCGAGATCCACGGTCGCGGGCTAGGTAAACGATGAGGAAGACTTTATAATCGAGGAGCGATGCGCGGCCGCCGGGACTTTTTCCGCGCCGCGATCTTCAACAGACGCGAGGAGCAAGGTAATGACACAGGGTCCGGATATACTCTCTATATTACACGAGAGAATACCGCCGTTTTCAAAGCTGCTCGGCCTCGAATTCCTCGTCGCGACACCCGAGCGCGTGCTCGCGGAGATGCCGGTCCGCGAGGAGCTGTGCACGACTCCGGCTATCCTGCACGGGGGGGCCATCATGGCGTTCGCCGATACTCTGGGGGCCTGCGCGACCGTCCTCAATCTCCGCGAAGGGTTCAACACGACGACCCTCGAATCCAAGACGAACTTCTTCGCGCCCGCTCCGCTCGGCACGAAAGTTACCGGAGAGTGCCTCGCGCTTCATCGGGGCAGGCGGACCATGGTCTGGCAAACCCGCATCACATCCGAGAGCGGACGCCTCGTCGCTCAGGTCACTCAAACGCAGATGGTCATCGAGCCCCGGGAATCGGCCTAGCAAGCCGTTGTACCCAAAATGCCCGGGAAGAGGCCGGCAGCCGCCGATCCGGAGTAAGCAAAGAGATGGGCTTCTTTAAAAAGATTTTCGGGCCTTCCCAGGAAGAAGTCTGGGGCCGGGTCAGCAGAGAAATAGGGGCCGAGTTCATCAAGGGAGGCTTCTTCAAGGGCGTCAACAGGATCGAGGCCAGAGTTCAGAACTGGACCATAACGCTCGATACCTATACCGTGTCCACCGGAAAATCCACCATAACGTTCACCCGCATGCGAGCCCCGTTCGTAACCAGAGACGGGTTCCGTTTCACCATCCACCATAAGAGCATATTCACCGGCATGGGGAAGATGTTGGGTATGCAGGATGTCGAAGTAGGCGGCCCTAAATTCGAGCACCTGGAGCCGCTCTTCGGTCTGCGCGGCTATCTCGATACCGAGCTCATCGAGACCGGGTACCCGGAATTCGATGACGAGTTCGTAATAAAAGGGACCGACGAATCGAAGCTGAAGATACTCTTCAAGAATCTGAAGATTCGAGAGCTCATCGAGGGGCAGCCCGAATTGCTTCTCCAGGTTAAAGCCATCACGGGATGGCTCGGTCGTAGAAAATATGATGGAGTCGACGAGCTGTATTTTCAGGTGGTCGGGATCATCAAAGACCCGGAACGGCTAAAGCAGCTCTTCGAGCTCTTCTCCGAAGTATTGAAGAGCTTGCACGCCATGGGGACGGCCCTCGATGACACACCGATCCTGCGTTGATCCTGTCGCAGAGACGAATTCGATAAGAGTTTCTCACCTACACGACCTGCACCTCGCGCTGCTCGAAGAGATGATCCAGCCACAGGGACGTCAGCTTCTCCGCCGTCGAGTTCTGGCGCAGGCGATGGTGCAGGAAATTGAAGTCCACGCAGTCGAGCGGCTGGTCCTGATTCAAACAGCTGAAGACGAAAGACTCGCGGCCGGTGGAGGGATCGACGTGCCTCTGGAGGCACTGAGAACAGACCTCCTTCATCATGCACTGCATGGGTGAGTTGATCGATCCTATGCCCAGGTGGTTCGGCTTCAGCATGTCTCGAAGCACCGTGTGACGGGCTTGATGAACGGCCGCCATCATCCGATCCGACCCTATACAGATCAAGCGGTCGACCGATTGAAGAGGGATGCTCACTTCCCCGAGCTCGCCGTTCGCATACCGGGTCATCGCCTGAACGATATTGCCGACCGTGCTGCGGTCCTGCGGCCTGCGCGCGGGTATCTCGGGGCCCTGGTCCACGCTCCAGACGACCAGATCGCACGCATCCTCGATGGCGCGGCGCTTGAAGAGGTCGCTCTTGTTCTTATAGCCCGCGAAATACATCACGCGATTCCCGCGCTCTTTCATCGCCGCCGCAATCGAAAACAGGACCGCATTGCCGAGGCCTCCGCCGGCCAGCAGGACCGTTTCGCCCTCAGGTATCTCGGTCGGCGCGCCGGTCGGCCCCATCAGGACGATCTCCTGCCCGGGCTCCAGAATGGCGCAGAGGCGCGACGAGCCTCCCATCTCGAGAACTATGAGCGAGATCAGGCCGCGCGCAGGGTCGGTCCACGCGCCGGTAAGCGCGAGAGCCTCCATGGTCAGGCGGATCTCCTCGACTCCCTCCGCCGCGCTCTCATAATTCTGCATGCGGTAGAACTGGCCGGGGCGAAAGTTGCGCGCGGCCATGGGGGCGCGGACGATGACTTCGACTATGCGGTCGGCCAGGCGAATCGCATCCACGACCTCGGCCCGGAGCCCGTCTTCGAGCACCTCGGCGAAGCGCACCCAGGCGTTCTCCCGTTCCGGCTGCTCTTCGGAGACCTGGGCCGCGACCTCGCGCTCGAATAGCTTCGCGACTTCCGGGTAGCCGTACCGCGCCGAGGCCATTGCCTTGACGACGTTGCCCGCATAGATCGGGTGCGCGTCTCCGTAGAAGGAGATGAAGCGGCCATCTTTCTCGTGCGACGTGAGGAAGCCGATCTCGTTCTCCTTTGCCGGTTCGAGGCTGAACGCGCCGTCCTCCGTTTCGACCGCCCGGTGCATGGCGAAGCACGAGCGATTCCGGTCGATCACGAAGGTGCCGGGGTGCTCCTTC
>DATLMR010000189.1:0-6423 GCA_035537555.1 Blastocatellia bacterium | reverse complement strand
AGCAGATCGCGTTCTACGGCGGCGACGCCGACAACTTCACCTACCCGCGCCACGACCTCGACGTCACCTTCTTCCGGGTCTATGAAAACGACCGGCCCGTGAAGACCGACCACTTTTTGAAGTGGTCCGCGAAAGGGGCCGGAGAGAACGACTTGGTTATAGTATCGGGCTACCCCGGCACGACCAACCGGCTGCTCACCGTGGCGCAGCTCCACTATCACAGGGACGTGGGCAACCCCCTTCAGATGCAGGTATGGACGGCGCGGCGCGCGGCCCTCAACCGCTACGCCGCGACGGGCGCGGAGGCCGCGCGCCGCGCTTCGGAGCAGCAGCGTTCGTTCGAGAACAACATCAAGCGCCTCACGAGCCAGCAGGCGGGCCTCCTCAACCCGCGCATGATGGGGAAGAAAGAGGACGAAGAGAAGGCGCTCAAGGCCGAGATCGCGCGCCGCCCCGAATCGCAGAAAGATTATCTTGAAGCCTCGAGCCGGGTAGCCGAGGCCTACAGGGAGATGCCGAAGATGGCGAAGCGAATCGCCTTCTCGACCCTCACGCCCTCGCGCCTCGACCTTATGACCACGACCTTCTCGAATCCGGTCGCGCGGCTCGCGACGATAGCGGCGGCGCTCGTCCGCTACTCGGAAGAGACGGCGAAGCCGAACGACAAGCGCTACGACGAATTCCGCGACTCGAAGATCGAATCGCTCAAGTTCAACCTGCTGTCGAAAGCGGCGATCTACCCGGAGATGGACGAAGCCATGCTCGCGGCATGGCTTGAGGAAGGGCGAAAGGCGCTCGGCCCCGACGACCCCTTCGTGCGCGCGGCGCTCCAGGGCTCGACCCCGGCGGAAGCGGCGAAGCGCGCCGTGAGCGGGACGAAGCTCGCCGACCCGGAGGCGCGAAAGGCCCTGCTCGAAGGCGGCGCGCAGGCCGTGGCGAAATCCGACGATCCGATGATAGAGCTTGCGCGCCGCGTCGAGCCCGTGACGCGCGAGCTGCGCGCGTGGTACGAGGCCAATGTTCAGAGCGTCGAGTCGAGCGCGGGGCAGAAGATCGCCAGGGCGCGATTCGACGCCTACGGCAAGGGCGTAAGCCCCGACGCGACCTTCACGCTGAGGCTGAGCTACGGCGTCGTATCGGGCTATGAAGAGGACACGACGCTCGTTCCCTTCAAGACCACGTTTTACGGCCTCTACGACCGCGCCGAGAGCTTCGGCGAAAAGCCGCCTTACGACCTGCCCGAAAGGTACAGGGCCGGCCGGGGGCGACTCGACCTCTCGACCCCGTTCAACTTCGTCTACACGGCCGATACTATAGGCGGCAACTCCGGCAGTCCAATAATCAACCGCGCGGGCGAGCTGGTCGGCCTCAACTTCGACAGCAATATTCAGAAGCTGCCGAATCGCTACCTCTACGTCGAAGCCGAGGAGGGCGGGCGGGCCGTGGGAGTCCACAGCGCGGCCATCCTCGAGGCGCTCTCGAAGCTCTACGGCGCGGGCGACCTGGTTAAAGAGCTGATGGGCTATAAGAATTAGGGAGAAAAAAGCGAACCACGCGCGTATATGCTTGCGGCAAGGGCCGTACCCGGCCCCCGCAAATTCGCCGGATCTTATAGACAGGAGATTTTAATGAAACGGTTTCTCACTATAATTGCGCTCGCTCTCTCGGTCGCGACGCCCGCGATGCCCGGCGCGGCGAGCGCGGCGGCACAGGTAAAAGACGCGAGCGCGGCGGCGAGGCCGTCTGCCGACGGGCTCGCGGAAAAATCGGCGAAGGTGGACGAGATAATGTCCGCGATGATCCGCCCGGGCGCGCCCGGGGCCGCCGTAATGGTCATACGCGACGGGAAGGTGATTCACAAGAAGGGCTACGGCCTCGCGAACGTCGAGGCGGGGACGCCGATAGATACGAATACCGTCTTCGATCTCGCCTCGGTCTCCAAGCAGTTCACCGCGATGGCCGTCATGATCCTGGCCGAGCGCGGGAAGCTCAGCTACGACGACCCGCTCACGAAATTCTTCCCGGAATTTCCCGCTTACGCCTCGAAGATAACCGTCAGGCACCTGCTCAATCACACCTCGGGGCTGCCCGATTACATGGCCTCTTTTGAAAAACTCGGCAAGAAAGATTTCGAGCCGACCTCGAAAGACGCGATCAAGATGTTATCGGAGATGCCCGAGCCGCGCTTCGCGCCCGGAGACAAGTGGGAGTACAGCAACTCCGGCTACATGGTCCTCGCCCAGATAGTCGAGAAGGCCTCGGGAATGGGTTTCGCATCCTTCATGAAAAAGAACATCTTCGACCCGCTCGGGATGAATAACACGCTCATCGCCGACGAAAGCAGGCCGAAGATCGCGGACCGCGCCATCAGCTACGCGCCCCAGGCCGAGGGCTTCAAGAATATCGACTACACGCCCCTCAACCTCATCTTCGGCGACGGGAACGTGAACACTTCGGTCGAAGACATGTACAGGTGGGATCAGGCGCTCTACACCGAAAAGCTCGTAAAGCAGGCGACGCTCAAGCAGGCCTTCACGCCCGCGAAGCTGAACGACGGCTCGCCCACGAAGTATGGCTTCGGCTGGTCGATCGGCGACGTGAACGGGCTCCAGGTCCTAGCCCACGGCGGCGCGTGGGTCGGGTTCAGGACCTACATCATCCGCTTCCCGGGCGAGCGATTCACCGTGATCGTGCTCAGCAACTTCGCGAGATTCAACCCGGAGGCCGTGAGCAAACGAATCGCGAGGGTCTACCTCGAAGAGAAGCTGCCCGGGAAGGTCTCGGTGAAAGTCGATCCTAAAAAGCTCTCCGCCTACGCGGGCAAGTACGAGCTGAGGCCCGGCTTCGTGTTGGAAGTCACGCTGGAAAACGACACGCTCTGGGTCAAGGCTACAGGCCAGCCTAAGTTGCGCCTCGGGGCCGAGTCGGAGACGAAGTTCTTCGTCCAGGATTCGGAAGACATCGGCATCACGTTCAATAAAGACGAGAGCGGCAACGTTCCGAGCCTGACTCTGCACCAGGGCGGGAACCGCCTCGCGAAGAGAGTGGCGGGGTAAAGAAGCCGGGACCGCAACGCCGATGCCCTGCTATTTCGACGATAGTCTTTAAGGAGACGGATAGAATGAAAAGAGTACTGATGACTCTCTTATTGCTCGTCGCCGCGCAGGCCGTGGCGGCGGCGCAGGCGGGAGGCAGCCCCGCATTATTGCAGAAGCCTACCGTGAGCCAGACGCATATCGTATTCGTTTACGCGGGCGACCTGTGGATGGTCGGGCGCGATGGCGGGGACGCCAGGCGCCTGACGACCGGCCCCGGGACCGAGACGACTCCCCTCTTCTCGCCCGACGGAAAGACGATCGCTTTCACGGGCGAGTACGACGGCAACGTCGACGTGTACGTCGTTCCGGCCGAAGGGGGAACCCCTCGCCGCGTGACCTACCATCCCGGCGTGGACGTGGTTACCGGCTGGACTCCCGATGGGAAGCGGGTACTGTTTCGCTCGGGCCGCGACAGCTATTCGAGGTTCGGGCGCCTCTTCACGATGGCCGTAGACGGGGGCTTCCCGACCGAGCTGCCCCTGCCGATGGCGGAAGAGGGCTCGTACTCGCCCGACGGTTCGCGCCTGGCCTACCTGCCCACGGCGCGCGCGTTTCAGAACTGGAAGCGATACGCCGGGGGGCAGACGACCAGGATCTGGATGGCTAACCTCTCGGACTCGAGCGTCGAGCGCATCCCCCGCGAGAACTCGAACGACTTCAACCCGATGTGGATCGAAGGGCAGATCTATTTCCTGTCGGACCGCAGCGGCCCCGTGACCCTGTTCTCCTACGACACGTCCACGAAGCGCGTCTCGCAGGTCGTGCAAAACAACGGGCTCGATATCAAGTCCGCAGCCGCGGGTCCGGGCGTCATCGCTTACGAGCAGTTCGGGTCGATCCACCTGCTCGACCTCAAGTCGGGCAAGGAGCGCAAGGTGGACATCCGGGTCGAGGGAGACATGCCGAGCGTGCGGGCCCGCTTTGATAAGGTGGGAACCCGCATCAACGCGGCCGCGATCTCTCCGACCGGAGCGCGGGCGGTCTTCGAAGCGCGCGGAGAGATCCTCTCAGTACCTTCGGAGAAGGGCAACGCGCGCAACCTGACCAACACGACCGGAATCGCCGAGCGCGACCCCGCGTGGTCGCCTGACGGCAAGTGGATCGCCTACTTCTCGGACGAGTCTGGAGAGTACGCCCTGCACCTTCGCAACCAGACCGGCATGGGAGAGGTCAAAAAGATCGACCTGGGCAAGCCCCCTTCCTTCTTCTATTCCCCGGTCTGGTCGCCCGACAGTAAGAAGATCGCTTACACCGACAAGCGCTTGAACCTCTGGTACGTAGACATAGACAAGGGCTCTCCGGTAAAGATCGACACGAACACCTACGAGAATCCGTTCCGCTCTTTCGACCCCGCGTGGTCGCCCGACAGCCGCTGGGTGACCTACACGAAGATTCTCAAGAACCACCTGAACGCGGTCTTCGCCTACTCGGTCGAGGCGAACAAGGCCACACAGATCACCGACGGCCTGAGCGACGCGCGCTTCGCCTCGTTCGACAAGAACGGCAAGTACCTCTATTTCAGCGCCAGCACGGACATCGGCCCGACGACGGGCTGGCTCGACATGTCGAGCTTCAACCATCCCGTGACCCGCAGCGTTTACCTCGTCGTGCTGCGGAAGGACCTGCCTTCTCCTCTCGCGCCTGAAAGCGACGAAGAGAAGATTCAGGACGCGGCACAGGCCCCGGAAGCGCCGAAACAACCGGAGAAGAAAGAGCCGGTCACGGTGACGATCGACTTTGAGAACATCGGCCAGCGCGTGCTCGCGCTCCCCATCCCTCCGGCCAACTACGTCGGGATGGCGAGCGGCAAGAGCGGCACGCTCTACGTCGCGCAGGGCACCGACGACGCGACTATTCTTCACAAGTTCGATCTCGAGAAGCGCAAGCTCGACAAGGTGCTCGACAACATAACCCTCTTCGACATCTCCGCCAACGGAGAGAAGTTGCTATACGGCATGGGAGGCCGCTTCTTCATCGCCGCCACGAACCAGCCCGTCAAGCCGGGCGAGGGCGCGATCAAGGTTGACGAGATGGAGGTCCAGGTTGATCCCCGCGCCGAGTGGAACCAGATGTATCACGAGGTCTGGAGAATCGAGCGTGACTTCTTCTACGATCCGGGCCTGCACGGCATCGATCCGAAAGTGATGGAGAAGAAGTACGAGCCCTACCTGGGACACGTGGCTCATCGCGCCGACCTCAACTACCTCTTTTCCGAGATGCTCGGAGAGCTGACCGTGGGCCATCTCTTCATCGGGGGCGGAGACGTGCCCGACGTGAAGCGCGTGGCGGGTGGCCTGCTCGGAGCCGATTACAAAGTCGAGAACGGGCGCTATCGATTCAGCCGTGTCTACAACGGCGAGAACTGGAACCCGCAGCTCCGCGCGCCTCTGACGCAGCCCGGAGTGAACGTGGTGGCGGGTGAATACCTCCTGGCCGTGAACGGCCGGGAGGTCCGCTCGACCGACAATATCTATAGCTTCTTCCAGTCGACCGCGGGCAAGTCCGTGTCGATCAGGGTCGGGAGCGATCCTTCGGGCGCGAGCTCGCGCGAAGTCACGGTCGTGCCGGTCGCGAACGAAGTAGGCCTGCGCAACCTCGCGTGGATCGAAAGCAACCGCCGCAAGGTGGACGAGATGACGGGGGGCCGCCTCGCCTACGTCTACCTGCCCGATACGGCGGGCGGAGGCTATACGAACTTCAACCGCTACTACTTCGCCCAGATAGATAAAGAGGGCGCGGTCATAGACGAGCGCTTCAACAGCGGCGGGACCGCGGCCGATTACATCATCGATTACATGCGCAGGCCTCTGATGAATTACTGGTCCACGCGGGAAGGCGAGGACTTCCCCACGCCCGTGGGCTCGATCTTCGGGCCGAAGGCCATGATCATCAACGAGTACGCGGGCTCGGGCGGGGACGCGATGCCGTGGTACTTCAGAAAAGCGGGCATCGGCCCCCTGGTCGGCAAGCGCACGTGGGGCGGGCTGGTCGGCATCTACGGCGCGCCGGGCCTGATCGACGGCGGCTTCGTCACCGCTCCGCGCGTCGCCTTCTGGAACCTCGAAGGCAAGTGGGAGGTCGAGAACTACGGCGTCACCCCGGACATCGAAGTCGAGTTCGACCCGCAGGCCTGGAGGGCGGGGCGCGACCCTCAGCTTGAAAAAGCCGTCGAAGTCGTGATGGACTCGCTCAAGAAGAACCCCGTTCCGAAGTATCAGAGGCCGGCTTACCCGAATTACCAGAAGGCGGGCGCCCGCCCGGCGCCGGGCAAGCAGTAATTCGCCCGCCGGGCTTGAAAGGCGAAGGGCCTGAGCGTTCGTGAACC
>DATLMR010000188.1:0-8052 GCA_035537555.1 Blastocatellia bacterium | reverse complement strand
CTTCAGGGCATCGAAGCCCGCGTCTTTCGGAGACATCCCCCTGCGGAGGTTCTCGACGATCAGGAACGAGCAGAGGTTGTAGAGGTTCGCCTCCCCGCGCCCCGTCGAGCCCGCGGCCCCGACGCTTCCATCGACGTAAAGCCCCGCGCCGAGGATGGGCGAATCGCCGACGCGGCCGGGTATCTTCCACGCCAGCCCGCTCGTCGTCGTCACTCCGCAGATCTGCCCCGCCGCGTTGATGCCGTTACAGTTGATCGTTCCGTAAAGGTGCGAGGGGTCGATCAAGCCTTCGCCCGCCATCTTCAGGGCCTCGCGGTGCCCCGCCTCCGCGCGCTTCGCGGGATCGAGATAGCGAGAGGGATCGGTGCGCCGCTTCCATTCGAGCCAGAGCTTGCGCGAATTCTCCGTGTTCAGATCATCTTCTATCTTGAAGCCCATCCTGCGCGCGAAAGCCTGCGCGTCCCTGCCGACTATCAGGTGGTGATCGGTCAGCTCCATCACGGCCTTCGCGACGAGCGAGGGGGTCCGCACGCCTTCGAGAGAAGCCACGGCGCCCGCGCGCTTTTTCGGCCCGTGCATCACGGAAGAGTCGAGCTGAACTACGCCTTCGGCGTTCGGCAGGCCGCCGTAGCCGACGCTGTCATCGAGCGGGTCGAGCTCGACGATGTTCACGCCCGCGAGCAGCGCGTCGAGCACGTCGGCGCCGCGCGCCATCATCGTGAAGGCCGTCTCTATACACGTCAGGGTGCCGCCGTTCTTGAATTTGTGGCCGTTGGCCGACGAGACGACCACCGGCTCCGCGTCACGCGACCTGGACACGGAGGGAGCCTGGCCGGGGGCGGTCCCGGGCCTCGCGGCGATCAGCCCCGCGACCGCTCCGCTCCTGACAAAATCTCGACGAGATATTCTCTTCCCCATTTTTCCTCCTCCATACTCTCATCCGGCAACCGGCAGAATCAGTTCTTCGATTTAATGGCCTTGTCCATCTCCCGCAACTGCTCCTCCTTGATCTCGTTGATCAAGTCCATGATCTTCGGCATTATCAGCGCGTTCGATCTCTGCATAGATTCGCCCATCAATTCCGGCACGACTTTAATCGCCTTGAGCCCCGTCGGAGTCTTGTAGAATCCGACGAGGTCTTTCAGCTCGGCTTCGGTGAAGAACTTGTCATAGAGCGGGTAGCTGATCTGCTCTATGACTTCGCCGATGTTTATGCGTTTCGCAAACAACTCGCGGAACTTCGACGTGAGCCGAGCGCTCGTCCGGTTCAAATAATCCTCCAGCTCCTTCATCTCTTTCTCCGACAACCGGCGTTGCTTTGCCTCCTGAGAGAGCATCTGGCTCATCATCCGCGGGAGGTCTTTCTCCATCTGGGAGAGGACCGTATTCATTATCTCTTCCGAGGTCTTCTTCACGTTCATGATTTCGAGCATCTCGGCTATCAGAGCCCGCTTTTCCGGGCTGATCGCCTCCTGGCCTCTGGCCTGCGCCGCGAAGACCATCAAGAGGACGATGGAAGCGACCGTCATTCTCACCGATATGATTTTCATTATTGATCTCCGTCTTCCGATATTGACCGGGCCGGCGAAGTCGGCCGATCCCGTCGCCATCGCTTCAAGCCGGGGATCACCGACCCGGCCAGTTCCCTCGCCTTCTCTTCCGGCATGTTCAAGTCGGCCGTCATGTTCTCCACCGAGCTTTGTATCATCTCCTCAAGAGTCTGATCGGGACTCGTGAAGCTTCCGCCCTTATAGCAGAAGATGCAGAACTCGGGATTATTCGAGCCGTCGCCGTTCGTGCCGATATTGCCGAACTCGGCGGAGAGGGGCATCCCGCAGCTTTGACAACGAACCTTCTCCATAATCTTCTCCCTGTGTAGTCGTGGGGCCGCGAATCGGAGCCACAAAGATATAACCGGCCCGAGGGTAATTACAAGGTTCCGGCGAATGATCGCATCAGGCGCGGCCATACCGGGTTTCAAGGCCGGGGCTTCAAACCTGGGGATCATATCCGGGGCGGGCGGCGAGAGGTGCCGGTCGTGCGGGTTTTAGAGGCTCAAACGCGCTTGAAGGTATTTTACCGATTCTGCCGGATCGCCTCCGGCCTAGCGGAAGATCCCGGGAGGGGCCTTGTACTGCTTGTCCCAGCCTTCGTACACCACGTCGGTCGCGCCGATGCTGTAGACGACGACCTTCCATTTTCCGCCCTGCTTGCGAAGCAGGGCGCAGAACCAGTTATCGAACACTCCCTGCCTGATGGCTTCCTGGTACTCGGTGCCGCGGTAATCCATCGCCTTGCCGCCCGGCTGCTCGGGCACGCCGCGAACGAAGGCCCATCCGCTCTGCAATTTCAGGTGGTCCACCTTGAAGATCACTCGCTTCTTCAGCTCGCGCTCTACGGGAGCGCGCAGGGCGTCCATGACCGCCTTGCGCTCGTCGCTACCCGGGGCGGGCGTGTAAGCGGGGCTCTGGGCCGAGGCAGGCGTGCCCGCCCCGGGCCAGATCAGCTGTAGGAAGATAAGAATCAAGATGCGCGCGGTGAAAATCGACATAGGCCGCTCCCGAATGAGGCGCTTTCCCGAGGCCATTACAATCGATCGCCAGGAGAATCAGGAGTGCTCGGCGCGGGCGTGTCGCGGCGCTCCTTCTCGCGGGAGAGAAGAAGCGATTTGCGCTCGAGTCCCCAGCGATAGCCGCCCGGCGTGCCGTCTTCCCGAATGATGCGATGGCAGGGATTTATGAGGGCCACGGGGTTGGAGGCGCAGGCGCGCGCCACCGCCCGCGCGGCCGAGGGCCGCCCGATGGCTTCGGCCAGCTCTTTATAAGACCGTGTAGCTCCATAGGGGATCTTCCGCATCTCTTCCCACACTCGCGATTGAAAAGCGGTCGCCTGCAAATCGAGCGGCAGGTCGAGCCGCGCTTGTGCTCCATCGAGGTGCCTCAGAAGAGCGTTCAGACGGTCCCCCAAATCTTTCCCGTCGCGCCGAATGGTGGCCGCCGGGTATTCGGCTGCCAGAGCCGATTCCAGCCTCTCGTCCTCGTCGCCGAAGCTTACCGCACAGACGCCCCGCCCGGTCGCCGCGACGAGCAGCCGGCCCAGCGGAGAATCGACGATGGCATAATCGATGACCATTCCTTTCCCTCCCTGCCGGTAGGTAGCCGGAGTCATTCCGAGCTGCTCGGCCCCCTTCTCATAAAGGCGGCTGCTCGAACCGAACCCGGCTCCGTACATCGCTCCCGCGAGCTCGTCGCCCCTCCTGACCATGGACTTGAACTGCTCCAGGCGATGGGCCGCCGCATACTGGCGAGGGGTCACGCCCGTTACGCTCTTGAAGGTCCTGTGAAGGTGATGCGGGCTGACTTTCAGCGCCTCGCTCAAGACAGAGAGCGAAATCGTCCCCTCCCCTCGACGAACGTGGTCCTCGATGGCGCGGCATGCTCGGAGCACCATCTCCATCGCCGGGACGGCCGCGCCCGCCTCGCGCGGATTGCAGCGGCGGCAGGCGCGAAACCCGCTTCGCTCCGCCTCCTCGCAGGAGTCGAGAAAGGTCACGTGCTCGCGGCGAGGACGGCGCGACGGGCACGAGGGCCTGCAATAGATGCCCGTCGAGCGCACGCCATAGACGAAGATGGAGTTGAAGCGAGCATCCCTCGTCCGCACGGCCTCCCAGCGCGTCTCCTCGTCCATCTTCCGTATCTCCGATAAAACCTCTCGGCTCTCATTCATGGTCATTGCCTCCGGTTCAGATAATATGAGAGTACCGGCGAGCAATCTATCCGTTTCTTGCGCCCAAACTCTTTTTATCGCGCGCCGCCGGAGCCTGATAAAGCTCACGCCTACCTGGCGACCCGTTCGACGAGCGAGGCGGACCAGAGGGCGAGTCCTTCACGGCCGGAGCCGTTGGCCCTTCGCGCCGCGTCGTTGTAGACGGCCAGCAGCTTTCGCTTATCGCACGCGCTCTCGATGAGCTTCGCGCGGCCGAAGGTCTTCTCAATGGTGGAAGCCATCTTCCACCCGACCGTGTACCACGGCCCCTGGACTCCGAAGAACTCGAACCCGCGCTTCTGCTCTTCCTCCTCGCTCAAGCGTTTCTCCAGAACGTCGAGAAGGAATCTATCCACTTTCGTGAGGTCATCGTTGAAGTTCGCCATGTCGAGGTCCCACCGCTTGCGCTCTTCGGGCTTGCTGACGAGATGGGGGTGAATATCCGGCCCGCCGGCCGCCGCGAGCATCGCGAGCCCCTCGCCGAAAGCTCCGATCCACGACACGGCATCCCGCGCGCCCCGAGGCATCCGGGAGACTTCGTCGGCCACGGCCTTCGACGGGCAACTGCCGCCGTAGCCAATGTGGTGCAGCTCGTGCGCCAGGGTGTTCTCGAACTGTTCTCCGGTCACTTCCTCGTCGAGGTAGAGGAAGATGGCCGGGTCGGTCTTCACTTCGAAGACGAAGCTATTGTCTCTCGGCTTGATGGACGGATATATCTTCGCGCGAAGGCTCGCCTGCTTCGGCAGGTAAGCGAGCGCGCGGCCGGACGCTCGGGCTACGTCCGCGCGCTTCCACCTTTCGAGAGTCTCTTCCAACGCCGTGGCCCGCGCTTCGAGCGCGGCGGAAAGGACGAAGGACTTGAAATCCGCCTCCTCGAAGGGCCGTCGCATCGAGGTCTCGCGCTTCTTCAGGCGGACGTAGCCTTCGCTCGAAAAAAGCCTTTGCCAGTCCGCGTCGGTGACGGGCAGGCGCGCCCGCTTTTTGGATAGAATGGAGAGCACGGCCTCCGCTTCATCCGCGACCACGCGCACGTCTACCTGCGGCGACTCGGCGCGGGCGGAAGGGATTGCCGGCCCGGAAGCATCGGTGTTTGAGCCGGGGAGGGCGGCCAGGAGGATGAGCGGGATCGCGAAAAGATGGAGCCTCATGAGCTTTTTCTTCACGAGACTTATTACGCCTCGATGCCGGAATGGTTCCGGGGAGTAGAGCGCGCGATCGGTTCGGACGCCGGGCCGGTAACGTTCCATATCGCCTGCCTCTATCTCTTGCGCGTTACGACGCTCAGGCTGAAGTAAGGGTCTTCTTTCGACGGCGAGATCTCCATCTCGCTCGTTACATCCTGAAGCTCCGAGTAGCCGTCGAGCACCAGGAGGGTGAGCTTCTTGTTTATGATCTCCCAGTAATCCGATTTCTCCGGATAGCTATCGATGAAGTCCTGAATGTCTTCGGCTATGTCCCGGAAATCGGGGTAGGCGCTATCGGAGAGGTTCGAGACGAAGTGATAGCGGACTTTGATGTTCAGGTTGACGAGCTCCGTCGGATGGGTCATCTTGAGGTTCTCGATCAAAAACGAATACTCTTCCACGAGCGAGCCTGCGGTTGAATCCATTATCTTTTCCTTTAACGAAATCTTCCCGGAAATAGAGAAGCTTCCGAGGGACCCGCCCGGCCTTTGCGGCCGGAGCCCCCGTCCGGGAGGCGACCATTATAATGGAAGTTCGATCGCCCTGTCCTTCCCCTTGTCGCGTATCATTGCAGAGACTATGGAGAGTCGAAGAGTGAGAGAGCGGCGAGCGATTTCGAGCTCCGCGAAACCCCGGCGGAGGCCCCGGGGCGACCGTATGCAGATCAGGCTATCTTGACGCACGGCCGCCTCGGGGCTTTTTCAATCTCCGGCGCGGGCCTTTCATTCGTATCGCAGGGCGACCATCGGATCGACGGTCGTCGCCTTGCGGGCCGGCAGGTAGCAGGCCAGCAGGGCCATTGAGAGAAGCAGAAGGGAGATGCACGAGAAGATGAGGGGGTCGGTCGCGCTGACCTCGAACAGCAGGCTCGACATCACGCGCGTCATGACCCACGCGGCGGCGACCCCGATGCCGATGCCGCCGAGAGCCATCAGCATGCCATGCCGCAGCACCATCCTGAGCACGTCCTGCCTCTGCGCGCCGAGGGCCATGCGAATGCCGATTTCGCGCGTCGACTCCGTCACGGCATACGAGATGACGCTGTATATGCCGATCAAGGCGAGGACAAGCCCGACCGCCGCGAAGATGCCCAGCAATAACATGTAGAAGCGCTGGCTGGCGAATGAGCCCGCGATCATCTGCTCCATGGGGCGAACGTTATAAACGGGCTGGTCCTTGTCCACTTCATAAATCTGCGATCGCACGGCGGGGGCGAAGCTCATCGGGTCGGTCGCCGTGCGGACCATGAGGTGCCCCCACCCCCACGACTGCTGGCGGTGCGGCACGTAGATCTCGGGCCTCGGCGCTTTATCGAGAGAGACGTGCCTGACGTTCCCGACTATGCCGACGATCTCCCATCGCTCCGGCTCGTCGTCGTCGACGCCTACGCCGACCGAAGAGATCGTCTGGCCCACGGGGTCTTCGTCGGGCCAGTACCGGCGGGCCGCCTCTTCGTTGATGATCGCGGCTCCGACGCGGCCCTTTCGGTCATCGTCGGAAAACTTTCGGCCCCTGATGAGCGGGATCGCCATCGTCTCGAAATACCCGGGAGTGATGCCGCGCACGTCGGCGCCCGGCCCCTGGCCGGGAGGGGGAGCCGGCCGCCCATCGATCACGAAATCGGTGTTCACGTTGTTATTGGTGAAAGGCGCGGGCGTAACGAACGCGGCCGACCGCACTCCGGGGAGCGCCCGGACGCGGTCAAGGACCTGCTGGAAGAATTCGACTCGCTGCTCGCCTTTCGGATACTTCGCGCGCGGCGTGGAGATGCGGAGAGTCAGCATGCGCTCGGGGTCGAATCCCGGATCTACCTGCTGAAGCCTGAGGAAGCTCTTGACGAGCAGGCCCGCGCTGACGAGCAGCACCACCGAGAGCGCGACCTCCGCCATCACGAGCGTGCCGCGCAGGCGATTGCGTCCCGCGCCGGACGCGGTGCGCGCGCCCTCTTTCAGTCCCTCGTTAAGATCGGGGCGCGAGAACTTGAGGGCGGGCGCGAGCCCGAAGATCACGCCGGTCGATATAGAGGCGGCGAAAGTAAAGCCGAGCACGCGCGCGTCTATCCCGATCGCGCCGAGCCTCGGGAGGTCGTCGGGGCTCAGGGCCACGAGCAGGTCAAGCAGCCAGACCGCGAGCAGCAGGCCCGCGCCGCCTCCGAGCAGGGCGAGCGCGAGGCTTTCGGTCAGCAACTGCCTTATGAGTCGAGAGCGGCTGGCCCCGAGGGCAAGTCGGACGGCGAACTCCTTTTGCCGCGAAGAGGCCCTGACGAGCAGCAGGTTCGCCACGTTGGCGCAGGCAATGAGCATGACGAAGCCCACCGCTCCGAACAGAAGCCACAGCGCGAACCTGACCTTGCTGACGAGCTGGTCCTGCAAGCCCGTGACCAGCACTACCCTGTCCGTATTCGTCCGCGGGTACTTCTCTTCGAGGCCGCGCATGATGGAATCCATCTCGGCGCGGGCCTGTTCGAGCGTCACGCCCGGCTTCAGCCGCGCGAGGGCGTTCGTTACCTGCGCACCCCTCGACTGCAGGTTGCTGCCCTCGTAGGCGGGGCTCACCCACATCTCCGCTTTGTCCATCTGGATGGGAAAGCTGAAGTCGGGAGGCATGATGCCGATGACCGTGTAAGCGTTCCCGTTGAGCATCAAGGCGCGGCCTATCAGGCCGGGGTCGCTCCCGAAACGGCGCTGCCAGAGAGAGTGGCTCACGATCACGACCCGCTCGCTTCCGGGCCTGTCGTCGGCCTCAAGAAAAGTCCTGCCGTGAAGCGGGTTGGCTCCGAGTATCGGGAAGAAGGCCGAAGACACCTGCGCGGCTTCCACGCGCTCGGCCTCGCCTTCTCCGGTTAGAGTGAACCCCGCGCCCTTGAAGGAGGCTATGCCTTCGAACGAGGAGGCCGAAGCCTTCCAGTCCTCGATGTCGGGAAAAGAGGAGAAGCTGTTGGTCGATTGCGCCGACCTCGCGGTGGTGGAGAACAAGACGAGGCGGTCCGCTTCCCTGTACGGAAGCGGGGTGAGCAACAGCGCGTCGATCACGCTGAAGATCGCCGTATTGGCCCCTATACCGAGAGCGAGTGTGAGGACCACCACGGCCGCAAATCCCGGCT